>JAJQGK010000139.1 GCA_021200555.1 Clostridiales bacterium
AAACTTGACCGCTTTTTTCTACCCCTTTTAGTCTCACATCTATTGTAACGCTACAAAAGGCATAGATAATTGGTAAGTAGCACTTGAATAAAAAATATCGATGTGATATAATTATTTTCAACTTAATGTTTTGTGGAGATGAATAATTTGAAATATCTTGTTGTATTGTATGACGGCATGGCGGATTATCCCGTTCCAGAGCTTGACGGCAAAACTCCCATGGAGGTAGCCGATAAGCCGAACTTTGACGCCTTGGGTAAAAAAGGCACGGTGGGAATCGTAAAAACGGTTGCGGATTCCTTGAAGCCCGGAAGCGACGTTGCCAATCTCAGCGCCTTGGGCTACGACCCCGAAAAGTGCTACACCGGCCGCTCTCCTCTTGAGGCGGTAAGCATCGGCGTGGACTTAAAGGACGACGACGTTACCATGCGCTGCAATATCGTCACTCTTTCCGATGAGGAAAAGTATGAGGATAAAACCATGGTTGATTATTCGGCGGGAGACATCTCGTCTGCCGAGGCTGCCGAAATAATCAAGACCGTACAGGAGCATTTCGGCAATGATATTTACAGGTTTTACAACGGCGTTTCATACCGTCACTGCCTTGTTTGGCACGGCGGAACAACCGATTTGGGAAATATGACGCCGCCCCATGATATTTCCGGACGGGTTATAGGCGAATATCTTTCCGAGTCCGAAAACGCCAAGCCTTTAATTCAGATGATGAGAGAGAGCTTCGATCTCCTTAAAAATCATCCGGTAAACTTAAAAAGAGTGTCGGAGGGCAAGCGTCCCGCAAACTCGATTTGGCTTTGGGGAGAAGGAACAAAGCCCGCCCTTGAGTCTTTTGAGGATAAGTTCGGTCTGAAGGGAAGCATTATTTCAGCCGTGGATTTGTTAAAGGGCATCGGCGGCTGCGCCAAAATGAACGTTCCCACAGTTGAAGGAGCCACAGGTTATATCGATACAAACTTTAAAGGCAAGGCTCAGGCTGCCGTTGACGAGTTCAGAAAAGGTCAGGACTTCGTTTATATACATATTGAGGCAACGGACGAATGCGGCCACCGTCATGAACCGAAAAATAAGGTTAAAGCAATAGAAATCATTGACAGAGAGGTTCTTCCCGTTGTTCTTGAGGAATTGGAAAAGTATGACGACTATAAGGTTATGATTCTTCCCGACCATCCTACTCCAATTGTCACAATGACTCATGCGAGAGATCCAGTTCCCTTTATGATTTACCACAAAAAGGATGAAAAAACAGGCGTTGACACCGTTACGGAAAATACGGCTAAGGCAACGGGCGTATACTTTGACAGCGGCGTCGAGCTTATGAAATATTTTCTTGATAAATAATAAAAAATGACAGAAAGGTTCGGATTAATATGTCTGAATATAAAATAGATACAAAATGCGTTCAAGCCGGCGGCTGGAAGCCCAAAAGCGGAGAGCCGAGGGTTATGCCGATTTATCAGACCACCACATACAAATACGATACAAGCGCAGATATGGCAAAGCTTTTTGACCTTGAACCGGGATATATGTATACAAGACTTGCCAATCCCACAAACGATATGGTAGCTCAAAAGATAACCGAGCTTGAAGGGGGAGTCGCAGGTGTTTTGACTTCCTCCGGACAGGCTGCCAATTTCTTTTCTCTTATCAATATTTTGGGAGCGGGAGATCACTTTGTCAGCTCTGCCACAATTTACGGCGGCACGTTTAACCTTTTTAATGTAACAATGAGGAAAATCGGAATTGACGTAACGTTTATCGATCCCAACTGTACTGAAGAGGAAATGAATAAGGCGTTTAAGCCAAATACAAAGGCTGTTTTCGGAGAGACAATCGCCAATCCGTCTCTCGATGTGCTGGATATTGAGAAATTCGCAAAGGTTGCCCACGCTCACGGCGTGCCTCTTATTGTTGACAATACATTCCCAACTCCGATTAATTGCCGTCCATTTGAATTTGGCGCCGATATAGTGACCCATTCCACCACAAAATATATGGAGGGACACGCTTCAACCATCGGCGGAGCGGTTATCGACAGCGGCAATTTCGATTGGGAGCAAAACGATAAGTTCCCCGGTCTGACAGAGCCGGACGAGAGCTATCACGGGGCGGTTTATACAAAGGATTTTGGAAAAGCCGGATATATTACAAAAATCGTCGCTCAGCTTTTGAGAGATTACGGCTCAACTCCGTCACCGCAGAATTCATTTTATCTTAATTTGGGACTTGAGACTCTTGCTCTGCGTATGGAAAGGCATTGCTCAAACGCCCAAAAGGTTGCGGAATATCTTGAAAGCAACGAAAATGTGGCTTGGGTCAATTACCCCGGACTTGCGGGAAACAAATACCATGAGCTTGCGAAAAAATATATGCCCAACGGCACTTGCGGAGTAATATCCTTCGGTGTTAAGGGCGGAAGAGAAAATGCCGAAAAATTTATGAACTCCCTGAAGCTTGCCGCAATCGTCACTCATGTGGCGGATGCGAGAACCTGCGTTCTCCACCCCGCTTCATCAACGCACAGACAGCTCAGCGACAAGGAGCTTGAGGAGTGCGGTGTTTCGGCTGATCTTATCAGATTTTCAGTGGGAATTGAAAATCCCGATGATATTATTTGCGATATTGAGCAGGCGCTTATTAAATCGCAGTCATAAACCTTTGGTTCCGATCTTGCGGGGGTGAGATAGTGAAAATAAAAGGTAACGGTATAAATAAAATTAAAAGACTTGTTGCTCTTGCGGCGGCGCTTATGCTTTGTGCGGCTCAATTTTCCGTGTGCGCGTTCAGCGAAACCTCATCGGTTTCCGACTTTACGTATGAGATAATTTCCGGCAGCTCCGAGGTCAGAATTACGGGATATGAGGGAACGGCCGAAGATGTTGTTATTCCCGATACGATAAACGGGAGAACCGTTTCGGAAATCGGAGCCTCCGCCTTTTCGGGCAATGAGATTATTGAAACTCTTGAAATTTCCTCAAACATTAAAAGAATTTTAAGCGATGCGTTCAGCGGCTGTACCGCTCTTGCCGAGGTGAGTATTCCTGCGTCCGTAACGTCGATAGGCGATTCGGCATTTAAGGATTGCACTTCATTGTCAAGTCTTACAATCAATTCGCCTTCAACCGTTATAGGAAATTACTCCTTTGAAAACTGTGTTTCGCTGACGTCCGTTGCAGTTCCGTCGTCAAAGATCGGTTATGCGGCGTTCAGAAATTGCTCTTCTCTCAGCAATATTTCTCTGTCGGAAAGCGTACAATCCGTTGGGAGATATGCCTTTTCCGGCACTTCATGGTACGATAATGCGGAACCGGGGCTTTTGACGCTTGCCGGCGTTGTTTATGCCTATACAGGCAGTGATGCCGATGTTGTCATTCCGGACGGTGTAACATGTATTGCGGATTACGCTTTTGCTTATTCCGATGCGGAAACCGTGGTTATTCCCGACGGAGTGTATTATATAGGCAATCAGGCTTTTTTCGCCTGTGAAAACTTAACATATCTCTCCGTGCCAAGCTCGGTAATCTCAATCGGCACAAAGGCGTTCGGTTATTCGGACAGCGGTATGTATGAGGATTTTTTGATTTACTGCTATGATAACAGCACGGCGCAGACATGGGCAGTCTCCAACGGCATTAAAACGGAGCTGATAGATAATTGCAGCCATGAATACACAGATTGGATTGTCGGTGTGTCGCCCGATTGTACAAATGACGGATATGAGTACAGAAGATGCATTAAGTGCAATATCACCGAAACGCAAATAACCGAGGCCTTAGGGCATACATGGAGCGAGTGGGAGCTTGTAAGCGAGTATTCATGCACGGAAGACGAAGTTTCTGTCCGCACCTGCGCAGTATGCGGTGAGCAGGAGTACGATATTACCGAAACAACGGGACATGTTTGGGGCGAGTGGATCGTATCAAAGACTCCCGATTGCACCAACGAGGGCGAACGGTACCATACCTGCACCGTATGCGGAACAAAGGAAACGGAATCGATTGCGGCTGTCGGTCACAAGTGGACTGTTGACGATACGACAGACAGTGAAGGCTGGAAAATCCTTCAGGATGCGGACTGCACCAATTCGGGAGCGAAAATAAGAGTTTGCTCCGTCTGCGGATATGCGGCAACCTCTATTGTTGCTGCTTTGGGGCATATGGCAGGCGAGTGGACCGTTTTAAAAGAAGCCACCGCTTTGGAGGACGGCTTGAGACAGTCTGTGTGCACTGTCTGCGGCGAAACCTTTACCGAAGTCATTCCCGCATCAAGCGAGGATTTGCCTGACAATGTTAAAATGCTTTCTCTTAACGAAGGCTCAAGCCTTAGCTTTAACAGCGAGAGAACCTGCGTTCTGGGAATTTATCCCGGTACAACCGTAGGGCAGGTTATTTCCGAGTTTGAATATTCGGATTACATTCTTGCCGTAAGTCTTGATTCCGAGAACCAAAGCGTTGAAATTGTCAATTCCGATGAAAACGCAGCCACGGGTCTATTCATGTTCCTTATCGATTACAGCAGCGATACGGAGGAATATACTTATATAGATACAATGTGCTTGGTTGTAAAAGGAGATCTTGACGGCAGCGGAACCGTAACCGTATCCGATGCAAGACTTGCACTGAGAGCATCCGCCGGATTGGAGACTTTAGGCAGCGTTTACGGGCTGGCGGGGGATCTGGACGGAAGCGGAACAATCACAACATCCGAAGCGAGAACCTTGCTGAGAGTTGCCGCAAAATTGGAGAGCTTGACGGATGATAATTCGGAGCCTGTTTCCGAGGAGGACTCAAGCGTATCCGCATAAACACAAATAAAATTATAAACCCGATTGGTTCCTAAATTTCGGAGCCGCTCGGGTTTTTTTGCGTTTCTTTAATTTAAATTTTCAGCCGATACGCTTTCTGAGTATATCTCCCTCGTGCAGCTGCGTATCGGAGCGTATGCTTAAAGCTTCTCTCGGAATATGGGCTGTTTCACGGCTGTTTCCGTCCTTATCGATAATGCTTTCCACCTTAAAGCTTTGTCCCGAAGAGTGGGGAGACAAAATTTCCAGTGTATCACCTACGGAAAATCTGTTTCTCATTTCAACCTTGAAGCTGCCGTTCCCCTCGTCTTCAAGAACAATCCCCGTAAATTTACAGCTTTGGCGGTAAAGTCCGTCATTGCTGTGATCGTATTTTAAATCGCCGAAATAAAAGCCGGAAGAATAGGGACGGTGGCTTGCGCATTCAAGCTCGCTTTTCAGACTTTCAATACTTGCCGTGCCGTCCATTCTCTGTCTGTAAGCATTTGTTACCGTTGCAACATAATAAGGGGATTTCATTCTGCCCTCAATCTTAAACGATGTAACGCCCGCCAAAGCAATTTGGTCGAGGAACTCTATGCAGTTCAAGTCGTGGGAGCTTAAAATTGCGGAAGACCCGTTGTCTTCGATAACTGTGAAATGCTGCCCCGGACGTTTTTCCTCGACTATGTTATACATCCAGCGGCAGGGCTGTGTGCAGTCTCCTCTGTTTCCGCTTTTTCCCGTAAGAAAAGAGCTTATAAGACATCTTCCGGAATAGGACATACACATGGCGCCGTGGACAAAGCACTCGATTTCAAGCTCCTTAGGCGTCATTTCTCTAAGCGCGGCAATTTGCTCAAGAGTCATTTCCCTGCCCAAAACGACACGCTTAGCGCCGAAATTATAGTAAACCTCGGCTGTTTTGTAATTTTGAATGTTTGCCTGCGTGCTGATGTGAACGGGCAGCTCGGCGGCGGCTTCCTTCATAACGGCAAGAACGCCCAAATCGGATACTATCACGCCGTCAACTCCGGAAAAGCTGAGAAATTTTGCGTAATCTCTCAGCTTTGAAATCTCATCGTTCTGCGCAAAGCAGTTTGTCGCAACATAAAGCTTTTTGCCCTTGCTGTGTACAAGCTCAACGGCATTTGACAGCTCTTCGTCGCTGAAGCCGGCAATATCCGCTCTCATCTGCATAAATGAGCCGCCTATGTAAACCGCATCCGCGCCGAAATATAAAGCTGTCTTCAGCGTCTCAGGACTTCCTGCAGGCGATAAAAGCTCGCAGCTCTTAAAAATATTTTCGTTTTCGCTCATATTGCCATAGCGAGAACGTAAATCAATACCGAAGCAACACTCAAGGCCATAATTACGGCAAGTATGATTGCTATGATTTTAGTAAAATTCCTGTTCATTGGGTTCTCCTTAAATTGTTTTCCGGCAGCCGCAAAGATAATAAGTATGCGGCGTGATTGTCGGTCAGGCGTGATTTAATCAATGATTTATTTAATTCCCATGATTTTTTCAATGCTTTCGGCCAATACTTCCGTCTGTTTTTCGGCGCTTGCTCTGTCCGAAGCGTGAGAAGTAATGTAAATTTTGATTTTCGGCTCCGTTCCCGAAGGTCTGATAATGACTTTGTTGTCGTCCGGCAGAGAATATGAGAGAACGTTTGACTGCGGAAGGTCTATTTTTTCGGTGTTTCCCGTAACCGTGTCGGTTGCCGTGCTTGTTAAGTAATCCGCCGTTTTGATAACGCTCATGCCGCCGATTTCCTTTGGAGGATTGTTCCTTAAATCGTCCATCATATCGGACATTTTTTTCATTCCGTCTGCCCCCTCAAATCCAAAGTTAAGCAGAGAATTGAGGTACATTCCGTATTTTTCATACAGAGAGTTCATAACGTCAACCAGAGTTTTGCCTTGAGTCTTGTAATATGCCGCCATTTCCGCTATCAGCATAGAGGCGTTTACCGCATCCTTTTCTCTTACATGAGTTCCCGAAAGATAGCCGTAGCTCTCCTCCATGCCAAGCTCAAACCTGTCCTCTTCGCCCTGATCCTTAAGCTTTTCGATAAGCTCGCCTATATATTTGAACCCCGTCAGAAGATCGTATACCTCGCAATTGTAGTCGTTTGCGATGGCTCTTATAAGCTCGGATGTAACGATAGTCTTCACTATAACGGGTTTTTCACAAAGCTCGCCTCTTGCCTTTTTCCTTGAGAGAACATATTCCGTAAGCATGCAGCCGACTTCATTGCCCGACATAAGCGTATATTCGCCGTTGTTTCTTACGGCAATTCCCACTCTGTCGCAGTCCGGATCCGTGGCAATCATAATATCCGCCGGGAACTCGTCTGTCATCTTCATTCCCTCTTCAAAAACCTGCTTGATTTCAGGGTTGGGGAACGGGCAGGTGGGAAATGTTCCGTCCGGTTTTTCCTGGGACAAAACAACTTTTAAATCCTTAATTCCTATTTTCTTGAGAATTGTTTTTACAGGCTTGTTTCCGGTACCGTTAAGAGGGGAGTAAATAACCTTCAGATCCGCTTTTTTGCAAATTCCCTTTTCAATCTGACGGGAGAGAACCTTTTCGTAAAATTCATCTATAAGCCAATCCTCGATATAGTCAACCATATCCTCGCCTAAAGCGTCCTCAAAGTCCATGCTTTTAACATCCTCGAATATGTCAACCTTTTGAATGTATTCATAAGTCTTTTTTGCGGCGGCATCCGTCATCTGATAGCCCTTGCTGTCATAGCATTTGTACCCGTTGTATTTAGACGGATTGTGACTTGCGGTAATAACTATTCCCGAAGCGCAGTGGAGCCTTCTTACTGCGTAGGAAAGCATGGGCGTGGGCATAAGCTCCGGGTATATATAAACTCTGATGTTGTTTGCAGCCAGAACTCCTGCCGCAGTCTCCGCAAAAAGCTGAGATTTTATGCGGGAGTCATAGCCTATGGCAACCGTAGGCTCTTCAAAGCTGTCGTTAAGATAATTAGCAAGCCCTTGCGTTGCTTGAGCCACGGTGTAAACGTTCATTCTGTTTGTGCCTGCGCCGATAACTCCTCTTAATCCGCCTGTGCCGAACTCCAGACTTTTATAAAATCTGTCAAGGATTTCCTCATCGTTTCCCTTGATTTCATTAAGCTCTTTTGTTAAATCGGGATCCTTAACCGCATTCCGAAGCCAGTGGTTATACATTAAATTATAATCTGCCATAAACATCTTCCTTTTTCAAAATATTCATATACTACTATAGTAACCACTGATTAAATCACGCCTAACGGCTGAGTACGCCGCCTGCTTGCATATTTTCCGCAATACATCGTCACAAATGCTCACAATACGACAGTATTCTTTGCGCTTTGTTCCTTGTCTTGCAAAAAATCTTCTAAGCATTCGACGCACTCGATTTAATCAGTGTTTACTATATTATAAGCGATAATTTTATAAATGCAAATATTTTTTGGAAAATTTATGAATTTTATTGACATCTTTATAAATAAGCTGTAAAATTGACTTTGAACATATGTTCATGGTGGTGATGTTTTATGTTTTCGGCTGTTTCAAGCGTCGGAGTTTTCGGTATGCAGTCATATAT
>JAJQGK010000084.1 GCA_021200555.1 Clostridiales bacterium
AATATAATTCGTTATATGATATTCCGCTTATCGGATGGATTTATGCAATCGTACACTTCTTTGTACATCTTGCTCATTACATCAGCTATCTTACCTAATAGGGTAAGCAAAACCTAATAAAAAAGGTGCGGAGGGTAATTCTTCCGTGCCTTTTTAATTTTTCGGCTTTGTTGTTTGACTGCAACATTTTCACCAAAAGTTTTTCTGCGGGTAATTGATATTTTACACATTCGTCCAAAGTGAAAAAAATTGCGTGAAATTGCTTGACATTTTCCGTTTTGGGGAGTATAGTTTACCCATAGACAGCAATGGCGCTGAGGACAGGGAAGTTCTCGGCGTTTTTTATTTGCGGTTTTACAAATTCAGACAGCGGATTATAAATTATCCGGGCACAACGGCGTGTCCTGCTTTTTCGGCGGGATGTGTCTTTTTGCATATAAAATACAATTTTAGGAGTGGTACTTTATGACAACGGAAATTCTCGAAGCCATTGACTCTGAGCTTTTCGGCGTATGGTTCCTTATCGGAGCCGCATTGGTGTTCTTTATGCAATGCGGATTTGCAATGGTTGAAACAGGCTTTACCCGTGCGAAAAATGCCGGCAACATCATAATGAAAAACCTTATGGACTTCTGTATCGGTACGGTTGTGTTCAGCCTTTTGGGCTTTTCGCTGATGATGGCGGAAGATTACGTAATGGGAATTATAGGCGTTCCCAATCTTGACATTTTCACCGATTTCGGCGGCTTTATTCAGGAAAACGCCTCCAGCTTCGTATTCAATCTTGTTTTCTGCGCAACAGCCGCAACAATTGTTTCCGGCGCTATGGCGGAGAGAACAAAATTCAGCGCATATTGCATTTATTCGGCGGTAATATCTCTCGTTGTTTATCCTATTGAAGCCGGTTGGGTATGGAATTCACAGGGCTGGCTCGCAAAGCTCGGATTTATCGATTTCGCAGGCTCTGCCGCAATACATATGGTAGGCGGCGCCGCCGCTCTTGTAGGCGCAATCATCTTAGGACCCCGTCTCGGAAAATATCAGAGAGATAAAAACGGCAAGGTCGTAAAGGTCAACGCCATTCAGGGTCACTCAATTCCCTTGGGCGCACTCGGCGTATTCATTCTTTGGTTCGGTTGGTACGGCTTTAACGGCGCTGCGGCAACAAGCGTTTCTCAGCTTGCTTCAATCTTCCTTACCACAACGATAGCTCCGGCTGTTGCAACGGTTACTTGCCTTATATTTACATGGATTAAAAACGGTAAGCCCGATGTTTCAATGTGCCTTAATGCTTCACTTGCGGGGCTTGTAGGCATAACGGCGGGATGCAGCAATCTCGATGCTGTTGGCGCCGCTATTGTAGGCATTGTGTCCGGTATTATCGTAGTTCTTATAGTTGAGCTTCTTGACCTTAAGCTTCATATTGACGATCCCGTAGGTGCAGTTGCGGTTCATTTCGGCAACGGTATTTGGGGTACGATCGCAGCGGGACTCCTTTCCACGGCGTCCGCTCCCTCCGGAGTTGACGGACCTATCTATGCTGCAATCCACGGCAGCAGCTTAAGCGACGGTTTTAAAGTCCTCGGCGTTCAGGTTTTGGGCGTAATTGCAATCCTCGCTTGGACTATAGTATGTATGACAATCACATTCCTTGTAATAAAGAAAGTTAACGGGCTCAGAGTTTCGAGAGAAGAGGAAATTCTCGGTCTTGATTCCACGGAACACGGACTTCCCTCTGCTTATGCGGACTTCCCGACAGCCGTTCACGAGTATGACTACTACAGCGGTATGACTCCTCCCAATGCTGCGGTTCCCCTTGAAAAAGCGGTTGAGGTTAATACAACCGTTGCTCCCACAGCTGCAAAAGCTCCTTCTGTTGCGCCTGACGGAAGCAAAATTACAAAGCTCGATATTATCTGCCGCCAGAGTACATTTGAAGCTCTTAAGCACGCAATGGCTGAAATCGGCGTAAGCGGTATGACCGTTACTCAGGTTTTGGGCTGCGGAAATCAGGGACGCAAGGCAAGGTACAGAGGCGTTGAGATAGAGATGAACCTTGTGCCTAAGGTCGAAGTAGAAATAGTTGTCTGCAAGGTTCCCGTTGAGGATGTTGTTGCAGCGGCTAAGAAGGCTCTGTATACGGGCAATATGGGCGACGGCAAGATCTTTGTATACAACGTTGAAAACGCTATTAAGATCCGCACCGGCGAACAGGGATATGCAGCCCTTCAGGACGATAATTAATCAGTGCTTACTTTATTAAATTTGACGGCATCTTAAATTCTCCGTATATAGTTTTCCAAAATCTCTGAGAGAGCGGGTATGACTTGCCTCTCACAGCAGGCCGACAGTAATCCGAGCTGTCGGCTTTGCTGTACCTTTTTATATTCTCATAAAGAAAAAATGAATATTTTTTATGTATATTTATCCGAATAGGGTTGAAAATTCAGTTGAAAAGTGATAAACTTTAGCCGTTATCAGCAATTGCGGTCATCTGTGAGCTTTTGGGAATTTCGGAAGCTGAGGCAACCGCTGATTTTTATCAATAAAAGGGTGTGCGGTATGAATATAATAGTAGTCGGCTGCGGAAAAATCGGAACCACTCTTGTTGCCAGCCTTGTATCCGAGGGGCATGATGTGATTGCAATCGACAATGACCCGGATGTAATTTCAGAAATAACAAATATCTATGATGTTATGGCAATTTGCGGCAACGGCACCGACAGCGTTGTCCTTGATGAAGCGGATATTGAAAAAGCGGAGATGTTTATTGCCGTTACCGGTTCGGATGAGCTGAATCTTTTAAGCTGCTTTATTGCCGGAAAAATGGGCGCCGCTCATACAATCGCAAGAATCAGAAATCCCGAATATAACGAAAAAAGTCTCGGCTTTGTGCGTCAGCAGCTGGGACTTTCCATGGCTATAAATCCGGAAATGCTCACCGCCAAAGAGCTTTTTAACATTTTGAAATTTCCGTCGGCTGTTAAAATTGAAACATTTTCCCGCCGCAATATCGAAATGGTAGAAATACGAATTAAAGACGGTTCGCCTCTTGACGGTATGAAGCTTTGCGACCTCAGAATAAAATACAAATCCACCGTTCTTGTCTGCGTGGTGCAGAGAAAGGATCAGATTTATATCCCCGACGGTAATTTTGTGCTGAAATCAGGGGATAAGATAGGCTTGACGGCAACTCCTGCGGAAATTCAAAAATTTTTGAAGGCTTTGGGAGTTCTTGAAAAACAGGCAAGGAGCATTATGATTTTAGGCGGAAGCAGAACCGCTTATTATCTGTCAAAAATGCTTTCCACCATAGGCAATTCCGTAAAAATAATTGAGCAGGATTCACAGCGCTGCCTTGAGCTCAGCGACGCTTTGCCGAAAGCCGTTGTAATCCACGGCGACGGCGCAAAACAGGAACTGCTTAACGAAGAGGGCATAAATTCTGTTGACGCCTTTGTGGCTCTGACCGGCATGGATGAGGAGAATATCCTTATCTCCGTTTTTGCTTCAATGCAGAACGTCCCCAAGGTGGTCTCCAAGATCAACAGAGACGAGCTGGCGGCTTTGGCGGAAAAGATGGGACTTGATTGTATCGTTTCTCCCAGACAGATTACGGCCGATATTATCGTACAATATGCAAGAGCGCTGCAAAATTCCATGGGCAGCAGCGTTGAAACGCTATATAAGCTTATGGACGGAAGAGTAGAGGCGTTGGAGTTTAATGTTCGGTCGTATACAAAATTCACCGGAAAACCGTTAAAGGATTTGAAGTTTAAGTCCAATGTGATTATTGCAGGCATTGTCCGTAAAAACAAAATCATCATTCCCTTCGGAGACGACGTAATTCTTGAAGGCGACAGAGTTGTTGTTATCGCAAAGGAGCAGCGTCTGAATGATTTGTCGGATATCCAATAACCGACTTTAATAGGTCTGTGCAGACTTTTGAAGCTGTATATTACAATATACGCAGAGGTATTATTTTATGAATCATAAAATGGTTTTTAATATGCTTGGACGCATTATAATACTTGAGGCGGCGCTGATGGTTTTGCCTCTTGTTGTTTCGCTTTGCTACGGTGAAAAATGCACTCTTGCCTTTGCTTTAACCATACTTATCGCCTTGGCGGTAGGCTTCCTCATGTGGGGAATTTTCAGAACAAAAAACCATGTTATATATGCCAAAGAGGGATTTGTAATCGTTGCGCTGTCGTGGATTGCCATGTCAGCCATAGGTGCGCTGCCCTTTGTGATAAGCGGCGACATTCCCTCGTATACGGACGCTTTTTTTGAAACGGTCAGCGGCTTCACAACCACGGGAGCATCCATTTTGAACAATGTGGAAGCTTTAGATCGGGGCATTCTTTTTTGGCGCAGCTTTACCCACTGGGTAGGCGGTATGGGAGTGCTTGTGTTTATCGTGGCGCTTTTGCCCTCCATTTCAGATCGCTCAATACACATTCTGCGGGCGGAAATGCCCGGACCGATTATGGGCAAGCTTGTCCCTAAAATCAAGGACACCGCAAAAATCCTCTACCTTATATACATCGTTCTTACCGTAATAGAAATCATAATGCTTCTTTGCGGAGGTATGCCGCTGTATGACAGCGTCGTTCACGCTTTCGGCACTGCGGGTACGGGCGGTTTCGGAATAAAGCAGAGCAGCATTGCGGGCTACAGCCCATATCTTCAATGGGTTATTGCGATTTTTATGTTTCTCTTTGCCGTAAATTTCAACCTCTATTATCTGCTTCTTATAAAAAAATTCAAAACAGTGGTTAAAAGTGTGGAGCTGTGGGTCTTTATCGGAATTTCCGTTATTTCCTCCGTAATTATTACGGCGGACATTTTTCCCATGTTTGAAAGTGTATCCGATGCGTTCAGAGCGGCCGTTTTTCAGGTCGGATCGTTAATCTCCACAACAGGTTATACTACTGCTGACTTTAACCAATGGCCCGAATTGTCAAAGGCAATACTTCTTTTGCTTATGCTTATAGGCGGCTGCGCCGGGTCAACCGCCGGCGGTTTAAAGGTGTCAAGAATTATTCTCATTTTCAAAATGGTCAGAAGGGAGCTTCGCCATCTCCTTCATCCCCGTTCCGTGGGTGTTGTAAAATTTGAGGGAAAGAGAGTCAGCGATGAAACTCTTAACAGCGTTGGCGTATATTTCCTTTTGTACGTTCTCTGCTTCGGAGCCGTGTTCCTGCTGCTTTGCTTTGAGCCCTTTGACTTTGAAACGAATTTCAGCGCAACGCTTGCCTGCTTTAACAATGTGGGTCCCGGCTTCGGTCTTGTCGGCCCCGCTTCAAGCTATGCCGATTATTCCGGCTTTTCAAAAATCATTCTGTCCTTTGCAATGCTGATGGGCAGATTGGAAATATTCCCGCTTATTTTGGCGTTTTCGCCTTCGACATGGACAAGAAAATAAATATCATCGGAAAGGATGCGTTAAGGATGGATTATCTCGGCAGTGATATAAAAAAGCTGGGCTTCGGGCTTATGCGTTTGCCTATGAAGGACGGCAAAATCGACATTGATCAAACCAAGCTTATGGTTGACAAATTTATTTCAAAGGGCTTTACGTACTTTGATACGGCTTATGTTTACGGTGACGACGGAGCCAGTGAAAAAGCCATGAAGGAAGCAATCGTTGACCGCTATCCCCGTGAAATGCTCAGGCTTACCTCAAAGCTCCCCATTTGGTGCTGCAAAACAAGCGCCGATATGCAGAAAATTTTTGACACGTCCCTTGAAAGAACGGGAGCGGAGTATTTCGACTTTTATCTTCAGCATTCCCTGAGCCGCGATAAGCTTCGGCAGCTTGACGATTTGGGCGCATGGGACTTTGTGGCGGAGCAAAAGAAAAAGGGCTTGGTAAAGCATATGGGCTTTTCGTTCCATGACACCGCCGATGTTCTTGACGAAATTCTCACACGCCATCCGGAGCAGGAATTTGTGCAGCTCCAGATTAATTACAGTGATTGGGAAAGCGACAGCGTTCAATCCCGCAAATGCTATGAAACTGCCGTAAAGCACGGCAAGCCCGTTGTCATAATGGAGCCTGTAAGAGGCGGTTCTCTTGCCGTACTTACTCCCGAAATCAGAGAAATTTTCAAAAAAATCAACCCGAATATGTCAATCGCATCATGGGCTATTCGTTTTGCCGCATCCCTTGACGGAGTTATCACCGTTTTAAGCGGTATGTCCGACCTTGCCCAAGTGGAGGATAATATTGACTATATGGAGGAATTTGTCCCCTTAAGCGATGAGGAAATCAAAGCCGTTATGACCGCTGCGGATATTCTCAAAAACACTCCCACAATTCCATGTACCGGCTGTAAGTACTGTGTTGAGGGCTGTCCTATGAATATCAATATCCCTGAAATTTTTAAGAGCTACAATCAATATAAGGTATACGGCAACAAAAACCGTGCGCAAACCGACTACGGCAGAATTACCGAAAACGGCGGCAAGGCATCCGACTGTATCTCCTGCGGTCAATGCGAAAGCGTCTGCCCTCAGCATATTGAAATTCCCGATCTTTTATCCGATATAGCAAAAACACTTGAATAATTTTAAGCCTTTTCGACAGAATAAATATACGCTAACATAAACATAATAGTAAATATTTATAAAAACATTGACATCTGTATGAAAACTATGCTATTATTTATTTGTAATTTTTGCGTTAAGGAGATATGCGCTTATGGCAAAACAAGAAAAAACCGCCGTTCGTCCGTTCGGTATGCGTGACAGAATAGGTTATGCAATGGGAGATGCGGGCTGCAACCTGTCCTTTGCCCTTGTTTCAAACTACATGTATTTGTTCTACACCCAGTGTATCGGTCTTTCTGCGGAAAATTGGGCGTGGATTATAATTGTTTCCAAGATTTGGGATGCTATCAACGATGTTCTTATAGGCGCTCTTGTGGACAGCAAGCAAATAGGTAAAAGTAAATTCAAACCGTGGATAAGAGTGGGTTCGTTTGCTCTTGTTGCCATGACAATCGTAATCTTTGCTCCTGTTTCAAACCTTGCGGATTTAGGCAAAATCATTTGGTGCCTCGTTGCCTATTGCTTATGGTCAGTGGCGTATACCATGGTAAACGTTCCTTACGGCTCTCTTCACTCTGTTATTACGGAAAATCCCAGAGAGAGAACATCTCTTTCCACTTTCAGAAGCATAGGCGCCGGAATTGGAACGGTGTGCGTTATGATTCTCCCCACAATTGTTTACAACAGCGATAATCAGCTTAGCGAAACAAGGATTTTTGTCGTATCAATAATTTTCTCTCTTCTCGCTTTTGTATTCCTTGCGCTTACAAGGAGTATGGTAACCGAAAGAGTTACAAGACCCGCAAACAATCAAAAGCTTAACTACTTCGCAACCTTCAAATCCTACTTTACTAACCGTCCCTTGGTTGCCATAACAATCGCAACCGTTGCGGCTGTTGCATGCTTTAACTCCACAATGTCCGCAAATAATCTCGTGTTCCAATTCTTCTTTAACAATGCGGGAATGACCACTTTCGGCACAATTGCGGCGTATATTCCTTTGGTTGCGCTTATGCCTTTTACAGGAACACTTGCAACAAAATTCGGCAAGAAAAAATTCATCTGCACTGCCAGCCTTTTGGCTACAATAGCCGGACTTGTGCTGCTCCTCGTTCCCATATCCGCAAATACGACAGGTATGGTGATTTATATTGTCGGACTTATGTTCGTAAATATAGGCAACTCCGTTTTTCAGATTATCGTTTGGGCTATTATTGCGGATTGCATTGAACTCAGCTACCGCAAAAAAGGCGTCAGGGATGAAAGCTCCCTTTATGCTCTCTATTCATTTTTCCGCAAGCTTGCCCAGGGCATCGGACAGTCGGTTCTCGCTCTTGCTCTCAGCGCAACGGGATATATCGAGTCGGCTGCAACTCAGACGGCCGAAGCTGCGGAAGGCATAAAAAACGTATATCTCATTTTCCTCCTTGTAGGCTCTGCAATCGTATTCCTGTCCATGACCTTCATCTACAACATCAGCCTTAAGGATGAGCAGTCTTTCGCCAATCATGAGCCTGAGCTCATTCCCGACGGCGATATTGCCTCAGACGGCAGCATTAGCGAATAAAGCGGTCGAGTTCTTGCGGCTTGTCAAAAATACGGTTTTAATTTTCATCTTAAAATTACAGTCAGGCTCACTGCTTTCCCGTGGGCTTGACTGCTGCAATAATCAAAAGGTTTTTTCAAATGAAACGATTTTTTTCTATTTTCTCTGTGCTTATAATTTTGCTGGCTTTTTCCTCCTGCGGGGGGAATTTGTCGGCGGAGGAAAGCACGGGGGAATTTTTTTCAGCCGAAATATATACCGC
>JAJQGK010000010.1 GCA_021200555.1 Clostridiales bacterium
GTATTCCAAATTGGATAAGGGAAATGGCTTTAACATATTTAGATGAAACCTTATCGGATGTTCTGGAGAGATGGGAGAAGTTTCTTTCACGTTGATGTTCTGTGCAAATCGGAAAACAATCAGGCAGGCGGCGTACTTGCTGTTTGGGCGTGATTTAATTGTTCTCTGTTACCTTTTGAACAGCGGAAAAGAGTAAATCGGTTCGGCTTGTGTGCCGTCAAAATGACATTCGGAATAAAAAACACTTCTTAAGATTTCCTCAAGAAGTGCTTTTTTTTATTTGGTAAATGCCTTAGTTTTTTACCTGTCTTATGAACATTGGGTTCGGGGCAGGTAGTTTTTTTTGTTAAAATTTGATTTTCTCAGCAATATATGCGCCGATATCCGCTATTGGCAGTCTGACCTGCTCCATGGTGTCTCTGTCTCTAACGGTTACACAGCCGTCCGTTTCGCTGTCAAAGTCGTATGTTATGCAGTAGGGAGTGCCTATTTCGTCCTCACGGCGGTACCTTTTTCCGATAGAGCCCGTTTCGTCAAAGTCAACCATAAAGTCCTTTTTGAGCAGGTCGTAAACCTTCATGGCGCTTTCCGAAAGCTTCTTTGAAAGGGGAAGGACGGCGGCTTTGTAGGGAGCGACAACGGGATTTAAGCGGAGTACGACTCTCGTGTCGTTTTTCTCTGCGTCGATAACCTCTTCATCGTAGGCCTCGCAAAGGAGAGCCAAAACGGTTCTGTCAAGGCCGTAGGTTGACTCGATAATGTAGGGGATGTACCTTTCGTTTGTTTCGGGATCGAGATAATCCATCTTCTGACCGCTGTATTCCTGGTGCCTTGTAAGATCGAAATTCGTGCGGTTGTGCGTTCCGTTGATTTCACCCCAGCCGAAGGGGAAAAGAAATTCAATATCACAGGCGGCTTTGGCGTAGTGGGCAAGCTTTTCATGGTCGTGGAACCTCAAATGCTCCTCCGGTATGCCCAAATCCTCAAAATAGCGGCGGCCGTAATCCTTAAAATATTCATAAAGCTCGGAGTCGTCGCCCTCCTTGCAGAAGGTCTGGAACTCCATCTGTTCAAATTCTATTGTCCTGAAAGTAAAGTTTCCGGGCGTTATCTCGTTTCTGAATGCCTTGCCTATCTGACCTATGCTGAAGGGAAGCTTTGCCCGCATGGTTCTCTGAACGTTGGTGAAGTTTACATATTCGCCCTGGGCGTTTTCCGGACGGAGATAAATTACGCTTTTGGAGTCGTTTGTAACGCCTCTGTAGGTCTGGAACATAAGGTTAAATTCCCTTATGTCCGTGAAATTGTGCTTGCCGCAGTTGGGACAGGGAATGTGATGATCCTTAATATATTGGAACATCTCTTCCTTTGTCATGCCGTCCGCATGAGCGTCGGGATCGAAATTATCGATAAGATTGTCGGCTCTGTGGCGCATTTTGCACTCCTTGCAGTCAAGAAGCGGGTCCGAAAAGGAGGATACGTGACCGCTTGCCTCCCAAACTCTCGGGTGCATGAGAATATCTGCGTCAACTTCGTAGCTGTTTTTTCTCTCCTGGATAAATCTTTTTCTCCATGTATCCTTTACGTTATTTTTAAGTCTTGCTCCCAAAGGACCGTAATCCCATGTGTTGGCAAGTCCGCCGTAAATGTCGCTGCCGGGAAATATAAAGCCTCTGCCCTTGCAGAGCGCCACGATTTTGTCCATGGATTTGTCCGTATTGTTCATTTTAAGCTCCTACCTATTGCATAAAATTTTTCTTTTTCATTGTAAATCATTAATCTGTGATTGTCAAGAAAAATCCTTTCGGCAATTTTGAACGGATTTGCTTTCATCTATTGACATATTGCCGATTTATGATATACTTAAATTGTAATTAAATCGAAAATATTTTAATGTGAATTTTCCGATTGCTTTCGATTTAAATTAGTACCTTTTTAAGGGGGCGGTTGCCATGGTTTAACCACATATAAACGGAGAAAAGGCATACAGAGTGATGAAAATAACATTATATTTTAAAATTTGAAAGGAGCTTTTTTTATGAGGTTAAGCAAAACAATAAGCATTATTATTTCGGCGTCCGTCTGCATTGCCGCGCTTTTCGGCGGCTGCTCGTCCGACACGTTCAAGGAACTGTCCACCAACCTTGCCGATGTGGGCAACAAGTTTTTGGGGAACAGCGGAAATCAGGGAAAGCAGGCATATGATCCCGAAACCGAAATTGCCGTTCCCAATGACCTCAACACCGTGCAAATGGGAGAAACCTTTGTCATTTGCGAAGGCATGGAAGGTGAATTGGAAATAACTCCCAAATCAATCAATGTATACGACAGCCTTGAAGCGGCAGGAATAAAATCCGAAGATTTGGCGGATAGTATATGTGTAGATTCTTCAGGTGAAATATATGATGATTTTAGCGTTGTCGTTTTTGAACTTGACGGGGCAAACATGGGGCAGGATGACATAACAAATGACGCTTTACTTACCGCTTTCCATATAGGTGCTTATGAACACGGCTCGGAACAGTATTTTGATGAAGAGGAATATATTTCAAATTTAGCTGAAGAAATAGGACTGTCTGTCGATACCAGTGAAGACATTTTTTACATGAACAGTTATGTAGAAATTGCATATTTTAATTTTGCGCAAACGGAAACGGCAACCCGTTCGGCGAAAGAAAGCGAATATTATCATTATTCGCTGGCACAGGGGGAAACGGCAGCCTTTTATTTGGGTTGGATTGTTTCGGATTATCTGCTTTCTCATTATGACTGCTATATATTTTATTCGGAAAACAATGTATGGACCTCATTTATGCAAATACCCGCTGCATAGCTATAGTCGGATGAACTTCAATAATTGCTAAAAAAGTTTTTTGTAAAAATAAATAAAAATTATAAAATTTGTATTGACAAAATATTGAATATATGCTACTCTTAAAATAAGAAAATGCAAAGTTTGGAGGTGATACCAATGGTTTAATTTATATAAAAATCTTATCTTAATGTTTATACTCGAAATTATTTTAAATACAAATGGAGGTGTATGATTAATGATAAAAATTGAAATGAAGAAGGCTCTCGGAAATATAATGTTTATAGCCACGCTGATTGTAGCGACCGCCGTTGCTGTTTATTCCGCCGCTTATGTGATAGTTACCGTATATAATTATGCTGTTGAAAACGATGCACTGTCGGAGAGTATATTTGGAGATACTACAAACCCGGATCATGCTATGATTACCTTGTTTAACCAATGGATGGGACAGGAGTGGAACTCTATGGGGCAGTCTCTTTTTTATCTGCTTCTGCCTTTTTTTGGCTCTCTTGCATATTCCTGGTCGCTTTTGTCGGAGCGGAAATCGGGTTATATTAAGCATATTGTTACGAGGACTTTAAGAAGAAAATACTATACCGCTAAATATATTGCCGTTTTTGTTGCGGGAGGACTTGTCGTCCTTATTCCCCTTATAATTAATTTCATGGTTGTTTCCGCATTTATACCTGCCACAACGCCTGATATTTTTTATGATATTTATTATGATATGGGACCCACGAAGGCGTTATCGCAGCTGTTTTTTTCACATCCTTATGTCTTTGTTTTGTACAGAATGATATCGGCGTTTATCTTTGCGGGGTTGTTTGCGTCTCTCGGAATGTCCTTTTCATTTTTCATTAAAAACAGATTTGTGATAGTGGCACTTCCTTTTCTTATTTCCATGCTTTTAAACTATATCGACAGCTCAGGCTATTTCAAATATTTGATTTCTCCGTCGCTCTTCTTACATAACGGCGGTGCGGCTTTGCCCACCTCTGCGTGGCTAATGCTGGCGGAAATCCTGATAATGTTCGCCTTGTCCTTCGGCATAACCGTGGTGAAAGGAAAGAAAGACGATGTTTTTTAAAATTTTAAGATATGATATAAAAAACGGACTTGTTAAGGAATATAAAAAATATCTGCTGGCAGCCGGCTTTTTTGTGATTGTAGGTTTTACATACAGGCTTTTTCTTGCGTTCGATGATGTGCAGACCCTGGGCAATTATTTATTGTATGTCCATAAGGGCATGGAGGAGTACGTTTTCGGCTATCTGAATAGGTTTGATATCCCCGTTATTTGGATTTGCTTTCACATGCTCGCCTATTACATTGTTATGTACTATCCGTATAACGATATAGACGGCTTCGGCAAAAGTATTCTTATCAACAGCAAAAACAGGAAATTATGGTTCCTTTCAAAATGCTGCTGGGTGGTTTTTTCAATCGTCCTTTACTTCGCCGTTTTTATGGCTGTCCAAACGGTTATCTGCCTGATATTCGGCGATACGGTAAGCTTGGACGTCACTCAGGCGGAGATGTACGGCAGGATTCGTTTTACGGTTATGGATTTTGAGGGGTACCCTACGGAAATTCCCCTGCAGCTGATTTTGCTTCCCTTGCTTGTATGTATTTCGGTGGGACTTGTTCAGCTTACGCTTTCATTGATAATAAAACCCCTGTACAGCTATATTGTAAGCGCTGCCGTGCTGATTGTCTCGGCTTACTATGTCAGCCCGTTCCTTATCGGAAATTACGCCATGGTTCAGAGATCCTCAATGTTCATCGAAAACGGCGTAAGCACGGCGCAGGGCTTGATATGCTGCGGTGTTGTATGCGCGGCTTCCGTCATAGCCGGCTTGATTATATTTAACAGATACGATATACTTAATAAGGAGTGAGTATTGTGACATCGGTTAAAATTGATAGTGTTTCAAAAATTATAAGACGAAAAAAAGTTTTGGACAGCGTAAGCCTTGAAATAAACAGCGGCAAAGTTATAGGCTTTAAGGGCATTAACGGATCCGGTAAAACAATGCTTATGCGTATTGTATCGGGACTTATAAGACCTACGGAGGGGAAGGTGTTCATAAACGAAAAGCAGCTTCACAAGGACATATCCTTTCCCGAAAGCATAGGCGTGTTTATAGAAAATCCCGCATTTTTGGATGCGTATTCCGGTTTTGAAAATCTTAAAATATTGGCGTCGATAAAAAAGACTGCCGGTGAAGACAGAATAACCGAGGTTCTTGAGCAAGTGGGACTTGGCGATGCGGGCAAGAAAAAATACAGAAAATACTCGCTGGGAATGAAACAAAGGCTGGGAATTGCGGCGGCAGTGCTGGAGCAGCCGGATATTGTAATTCTTGACGAGCCTACAAATTCTCTTGACGACTCCGGCGTGGAGATGGTTAAGCAGATTGTTTTAGAGCAGAGAGACAGAGGCGCCCTTGTTATTATTTCCTGTCACGATGCGGAAATATTGGAAGAATTGTCGGATGAAATTTATACGATTACGGAAGGTCGGATAACGGATCACATTATTTTGGGAGAGAAAAATGATGAAGACAAAGATAAAATCTAAAACTGTTGTTATTTTAGTCCTTGTGTTCGCCGTAATTGCGGTTTGGCTTGTCAGATTTATATATCTGAACGCAACCTCGGAGCATACAGTTATCGAAATTTACAATCAGGGAGAGTTTGTGGAATACGGCGATAACTTCTTTTACAGAAGCAGAGAGCAGAGAAACGGGTACTCGATTAAAGTCGTCAGCGCAAAGCTTATGACTATAGAGGATTTTCTGCCCACCATAGGAATGACCTATGACGAGTACGTAACCATGTCGGAGGAGCAGTCCACATATATTGTAAGCTATGTTCTGGATGTTGATATCATTTTAAAAAATACAGATAATACCGATGGGAATTTCGACAGATTGGATACCCGTGTAAACGCCTTGAATTTCAGCTTCCAATCGGATGATTTGCTTTTTGATTATATGTATCCGGATCTTGGAGGCTCCTTTAGCTTTAAGGTTCGGGAAAATACCGAGCACGAAATGCATATTCCCTATGTGTTGATTGAATCCGATGAGCAGTGCTTCGATATGGACAGCCTGATGAAAAAAGACTTGTATTTGAATATAACCCAGTACCCCGTAAAGAAAATGATTCAATTGAATTTGGAATAAGTAAATTTCGATATTAATAAAAAACTAAAAACGCAGGCGGAAAATAACCCGTCTGCGAATTTTTATTGCTTGTAAAAATTTTGTTTAAAATTAAAAACGGAAAAGCCTAATCTTCGGCTTGCTCCCGTGTGGCTTTTTGGCAGGAATTGTAAATTACCATAAATGATTTTATAGTGTCCTCTCTGGATATTTCCATATCCTGTTCAAGCCATGTCTTTGCGGAATAGACAATGGCGTTTGAGAAAAACTCGGCTATGATTTTTTCGTCTGCGGTGAAAACAAAGCCTTTTTCCCTCATATCTCTGATATGCGTCAGCAAATCCTCATAAAATATATTTTTTATTTCGGAAAACAGAACGCTGTTGTAATTTGCGGAATTTGCCCGTTTAAGGAATTTGTAATTTTGTTCGGTAAAATCAAGCAGGTTGTTTATGAAAAAAACTATTTTTTCCTCATTTTCCAATTCGGGCGGAACGGCGGAACGCAGCTCGTCAGCTATGGATTTAAGGGAAAAACGCAGAAGATCGTACTTGTCCTCAAAGTGGTTGTAAAAGGTTGCGCGGGGAACTTGGGCGGTTTTGCAAATGTCCATAATTGTTATTTTTTCCAATGACTGCTTTTCAAGAAGGCTCAGCAATGTTACGGCAAGTAAATTTATGGTTCTTTTTGTGGATGCATTAATGTGTCCCGAAGAAGCTGTTTTCATTATCCTGTCTCCTGTACAAATCTGAGGAAGTGTCTTGATTTTAACAGATTGTTAATAACTTATATAATAATATAAAATGCGACAAATGTCAAGAGTTGAACCGTTTGCATAGGATTTTGTTCGAGGAGAAAAACCATTACATTAATGTTATTATTTTTATTGACATAAATGAATTGCTGTAGTAAAATGTTGGAAGTTAAAAAAAGGACTGATATTAAATGGATAACATAATCGTACAAATTATTATTATGATTGCATCTATAGCGGCAGTGGTAAAGGGCGGAGACATATTTGTTGACGCAGCCTCATGGATGGCGGAAGCTACCGGTATTCCCAAGCTAATAGTCGGCGCAACGGTTGTCAGCATTGCAACGACTCTGCCTGAAATGTTCGTTTCGGCAATTGCGGCATACGGCGGCAGCGGCGATATGGCAATAGGCAATGCAGTTGGAAGCGTTACGGCGAATATCGGGCTTATAATGGCTCTGGCACTTATATGTATGCCCTCTGTGGTGGATCGAAAGGATTATATGCTGAAATCCCTTTTGATGCTGGGTGCATCCGTCGTTATAATCGCAGCCGGTTTTTCAGGCGAGCTTAATATATTGGGCAGCTTGGCTCTTCTTGCGATTTGCGCCGTTGCATGGGCGGATAATATCAGAAGCGCAAAACACGCCGTTTCTCTTTCGCATATGAGCAAGGCAGAGGGCGCTCCTGCTTATACGCCAAAAACCGATGGCGGTGAAGCGGCTGTTGTTAAGGACGAGATACAGGGGAAGGAAATTGCAAAAAATGTGGTTCTGTTTATAGTGGGTGCAGCGGCAATTGCCGTAGGCGCAAACTTTATGGTAAGCAGCGGACAATTTATTGCGGAGTATATCGGAATACCCGAAAGAGTTATAGCCGTAACCGTTATAGCTATCGGCACATCTCTTCCCGAGCTTGTTACAACAATCACGGCGATTGTAAAAAAGGAGATGTCCCTGTCGGTAGGCAATATCATAGGTGCAAATATACTTGACATGACTTTGATTTTGCCCGTATGCTCCCTTATATCAAATATAAAATATGACACTCCGCTGGAATTTTCCGATACCGTTGCCGCAATAGATTTGCCGATTTTGCTTATTGTCGGCTTGATAGTCGTTGTGCCCATGCTTATTACAAAGAAGTTTTCCAGAGCTCAGGGCGTAGCTTTGATTGCCGTTTACGCAGTCTATCTTGTAGTCAGCACCGTTCCTTCGGTTCAGGCTCTTATCCCGTGGCTGGCATAAAATAATTATATACATAACAAAAAAATCCCGCATTGAGTCCGATGACCTTACGGGATTTTATTATATTTGCGAATTTTTGCGTCAAGCGGTTTTAGCCGTCAATCTTCGGCTTGTTGTCAAGCAGAACGAAAGGATTCTTTTTCTCTTTTTTGAAGCCTTCCGTCTCCAAAATTACAATTTCGTTGACGCCTTGGATTAAGAACGGAGCGGGAAGATAAGCGCTCTGCTGAGGTCCCTTGTTCCAATATCTTGAAAGAGGCTTGCCGTTTATCCAGATCATGCCCTTTGTAAATGCGGGAAGCTTTACGAATGTGTCCGATGGCGTTTCCTCGATTATGAACTGCGCCTTAAAGAATGTGGGATGGTCGAACATAATCATATCTGACTCGGCTTTCCAGTCAATGGCGGAAAGATTGTCAAGGGGAAGGGGATATGCCGTCCAATTATATACAAACGTCTGTCCCAATCTTACGCTGTCCGTAATTCCCTTGTAATCCTTGAGCTCCTGACCGAAGCTGACTCTGCCCATGTTCTCCACAAGAATGGAGAGATCCAGTCCCTCAGCAGGAACCTTAAGACTTACCACGCTCTCATCGTCGTTTCTTGTCTGAATTGCATATAAATCATCGTTTACAAATATGTAAGCTCTGTCATGAACCTGATTTATGACAAGAGGCATATAATCTCTGGGACCTTTAAGGTGAGCCTTGTAAAGAATGTAGCCGTAGCCCTGACCTAATTTCTCCATGGGAACGGGCTTTAAAAGCTCAAAGGGACTGGAGAGATTGTCAAGGTTGTCAAAAAGCTCTGCGCAGTGGGTAAAGGGAATTGTGCCGTATTTTGCCTTCGGAACCTGAGGATCTATTGTCGTCTCCTCGGTCTGCTTAACGTGATTTGCTATGGTTTTCTTGAAAAGCTCATATTTCTTTGTAATATCGCCGCTTTCGGTGAGAAGTCCGTCAAAGTCATAGCTGTTTACAACGGGATTGTACTCGCCGTCAAAGTTTGCGCCGTTCATCCAGCCGAAGCTTGTGCCGCCGCAGAACATATATGTGGAAACGGACGCATCCTTTGCCATAATTCTCTGAAGGCTCTTTGCCGCATCCTGAGGCTTTCTCTCATAGTGCTTATATCCCCATTGGTCAAACCATCCGTTTGTAAATTCGGAACACATAAGGGGACCGTCCTCCTGAAATTCACGGAGATACGGGAAGTTTACGGAGGGGTTTGCGCCGAATTTCACGGTTTTGAGAATGCCGTCCACGGAACCGTTTACAAGCATATGATCCTCTATTCCGTCTGCGGTGTAAAGAGGTACGTCAATTCCTCTGCTGATGAGACTTGCGGCTATGTACTGCATATATTTTTCATCATCGCCGTAGCTGCCGTATTCATTCTCAACCTGCACCATGATTACGTTTCCGCCGTTTGTTATAAGGTGGTTGGCAATTCTGGGGATAAGCTCGTCAAAATACTTGTTGACAAAGCCCAGATACCTTTCGTTCATACAGCGAAGCTCAATGTCGTCATATTTAAGGAGCCACCACGGAAAACCGCCGAATTCCCACTCTCCGCAGATGTAGGGGCCGGGTCTGACAATGGCGTAAAGCCCCAAATCAGCCGCTATATCGAGAAATTCCTCGATGTTGTTGTTTTCGCTGAAATCAAAGGTGTCTTCATTTTTTTGGTGACAGTTCCATGCCACGTAAGTTTCAACCGTGTTAAAACCGCAAGCCTTGAGCTTAAGCAGCCTGTCCCTCCAATATTCTTTCGGTACTCTGAAATAATGGATTGCACCGGATACAATTGTAAAAGGTTCGCCGTTAAGGAGAAAAGCTTCCTTGCCGATAGAAAAAGTCTGATTGTTTTCCATGTACGAATCGCTCCTGTTCGTTTTTACAGATAAGATGCCGGACAATTTAAAATTGTATGTGAACCGACAGCCTTAAAATGTATAGTAATACATGCTAATTCTTTTGTATTATAACATCTTAAAATTAAAATTACAACAGTTTGATAAAAAAAATTAAGAACCAAAAAAAACTTTTAAATATTCTTGTAATTGAACGGACGCTAATGTATAATTAACAGTGAAGATATATATGCTACCGCAATTTTTAATTTTACAGAATACAGAAAAGGATTGATATTATTATGCTTTCTCTTCCCGGATATATAACGCCCGATTTTGAAAAGGAACCCTTTGCCTCATCTCCCGACGCTGCCGTTTCAGCCGCCGAAGGAAATTTTCTTCCGGACAATTTTTATTCCACCACAGTTTTCCCCGAATACGTCAAAATAAACGGCGAATGGATATTGCTTAAGGAAAGCCGTATGGATGCCGTTGTTGTCATAAAGGACGGCGTTCCCGTAGTTACCGAACCGAGAAACGTTAAGGACGGCGATAAGGTTGTCGTCTGCCGCAGCGACGACGGCTCAAACGGAGTGTACGTTCAGTCAAAGGCGTTCAGATACGAAACCGTAAGCGAAAATGAAAGCGAACTGTTCCGCTCCGGCAGCACAAGAGAAACATCTCAGACAAGGGATTATGAGTCTCTTTATGAGGTCTTGAAATACGACAGAACCCACGGCTTTATACTTTGGGTGCTGGGCGCCGCCTGCGCATTTGACTACGACAGCAGAAAAGCCATGGCAAATCTTATAAAGGCGGGATACTGCGACGCTCTCGTGTCCGGAAACGCCCTTGCGTCCTACGACCTTGAAGCCGCCGTGTTCAATACCTGCTGCGGACAGGATATTTACAATAAGCGTGTTATGAAAAACGGAAGGTACAATCAGCTTGACGTGCAAAACCTTGTGAGAAAAGCCGGCTCTGTCGAAAATTATATCACAGAGTCTAATATCCATGACGGAATTATGTCCGCTCTTGTAAGATATGATATTCCGTATATCCTTGCCGGCTCTTCCCGTGATGACGGTCCTCTTCCCGGAGTGGTGTCCGATATGAATATTGCTCAGGACAAAATCCGTGAATTTGCAAAAAAGGCGACAACGGTTGTAACTCTTGCGTCCCAGTCCGGAACCGTAGCTGTAAGCAGCCTTACTCCGTCATATAAAGTTGAAAACGGAACAATAAGACCGGTTTACTTCTTTACGGTTGACATCTCCGAATTTATTATGAATAAAATCCGCACAAGAGGCTTAAACGGAGCAAACGGAATAGTTACAAATATTCAGGACTGCCTGGTGAATTTGGAGAGAAATCTGATTTAGCGTACTTTTCAAAACGAAAGATCTGATATCCATGAACGAAAAAAACAGTCGGAAGGGCTGAACATTGACAAGAAAACCATACGGCAGCAACGGCTCTCTCGGTAAGCACTGATTAAATCGAGGGCGTCGGATAACAAAGGAGAATGTCAAAATGGAATTTATCAACAAAATCATTGCTTTTATCCTATCTCTTTTCGGGCTTATATCTTATATTCCGTCTCAATCGCAGACCGAAATTCCCGAAAGCGCAGCCACGTGCGATGTTACAATAATGAGCTATAACGTCTATGTTGCGGGAACCGGCTCAAGAAGCCCCCGGAACCGCAGCGAAGGCGTGATTTACAACCTGAGAAGCGTTATGCCCGACATATTCGGACTTCAGGAGGCCGATTACGACTGGATGCAGCGTATAATCGAGGGAATGCCCGAATATTCCTACGTGGGCAGAGGCAGAGAAAAGAGCGAAACCGACGGCGAATATTCCCCCGTATTTTATAAAACCGATAAGTACAATCTGATAGACTCCGGTACATTCTGGTTTTCAAACACTCCCGATAAAGCATCTTCGGCGTGGGGAACTATTTACAAGAGAATTTGCACATGGGCTGTGCTTGAGGATAAGGAAACGGGCTTTACCTTTGCTGTCTTCAACTCCCATTGGGATCATATATCATATATTTCAAGAAACAACTCCGCAGAGCTTCTTCTTGAAAAAATCGAGGAGTACGCTCCGGATATGCCCGTAATAATTACCGGCGACTTTAACTGCAAGGCAAACACAACGGCGTATGAAACTCTGATAAACGGCGGCTTTGTCGATTCCATGTACGTATCGGAAATCACAGCCGATATGGGTACTTATCACGGATATACAAAATCCGACACATCCGGAGAGCTGCCCATAGATCACATACTTTTTAAGGATGAGTACGGCTATTCAAACAGCTATTCCGTAATAACCGATAAGTACAACGGCATATATCCCTCCGATCATTTCCCCATTGTCAGCGAAATAACTTTATATGTATAAAACAAAATAGTATACAAGCTTTGGTCTGTATTATTTAAAAATAAAAAAAGGATGGTATAATCATGGCAAGATGTCCTCATTGCAACTACAAATTACAGTTAATCGACGTAAGAGCGGAATGTCCCGTATGCGGAGTGAACATTCCAAACTACAATTGGGAGGGAAGACTTGAGGAGGATGCGGTAAACGCCGAAAAATCCTTCGCTTCCTTCAGAAAGAGAATGAACGCCTTCAAAAGCTCCCTTTTCGGAAACAAATTCAGAATTGCAAGGTTCGTGCTGACTTTTGCGCCGCTGATTTTCCTTCTGATTCCCATGATAAAAATGAACGTCAATCTGCCCTTCGGCGGAGAAAGCGAGTATGTGTCGGTGCTTACGATTATCCTCGATTTTGTCAACGGAAACGTGGATTTAGGCTCCATGATAAGCTTTATGTCCCTGCCGAAATCGGGAACGGCGTTTATCCTTCTTTATGTTTCGCTGGCTCTTGTGGTTTTGGCGATTGTTGCGGCTGTGATTAATTTTGTTGTGCTTATAATTGCAGCCTTCGGATACCACGCCAAGGGCAATATGATTCTCTGCGCCCTCAGCATTGTGTTTACCGCAGCGTCAGTTGTTACGGTGCTTGTAAGCTCCTCAATGTTTTCATCCTCAATCCCCGAGGTGATGAGTATCAGTCTGTCCTTCGGACTGTTTGCCGCAATCATATTCTTTGCGGTGAATTTTGCGATGAACTATATCTCCGGCAAGCAGTTTAAAAAGGAAAAAGCAGCGGTGAACAGCTGATAATGAAATCCTTTACAGTTTCAAAAAACGATGCGGGAAAGCGTCTCGATAAGTTTACGGTTAAAGCCGCTCCCATGCTGCCCAAAAACCTTATGTACAAATATATAAGGCTTAAGCGGATTAAGGTAAACGGCAAAAAAAGCGACATCGCCTTTAAGCTGAATGAGGGCGATGTTGTGGATATGTACATAAACGATGAGTTTTTCGAGAAGAAGCAGGGCACTTACGATTTTCTAAAAGCCCCGAAAAGCCTTGATATACTTTATGAAGACGAAAATATACTTCTTTTAAACAAAAAAGCCGGAGTGCTGTCCCATCCCGATGACGGCGAATACGTTGACACCCTGATAACAAGAGTGCAGCGTTATCTTTATGACAAAGGGGAGTACCGTCCGGAGGAGGAAAACTCCTTTACTCCCGCTCTTGCCAACAGAATTGACAGAAATACGGGAGGCATAGTCATTGCTGCGAAAAATTTTCCGGCTTTGAGAATACTATGTGACAAAATAAAGAACAGAGAAATTGAAAAACGCTATCTGTGCGTCCTTATAGGCTGTCCGAAGGAAAAATACGGCGTTCTGAAGGATTATATGACTAAGGACGAAAAAAACAACAGAGTATATGTTCATAAAACCCCGGCGGAGAACTCAAAAACCATGATAACGGAGTACAGAATACTCGACACAAGGAACGGCTTGAGCCTTGCGGAGGTAGTGCTCCATACAGGCAGAACCCACCAGATAAGAGCCCATATGGCGTCAATCGGCTGCCCGCTTTTGGGCGACGGCAAGTACGGCACCAACGAGCTTAACAAAAAATTCGGCGGGTATAAAAAACAGTGCCTTTATTCCTATAAGCTGACCTTTAAATTCACTTCCGACTCCGGTATCTTGGATTATTTGAAGGATAAAACCTTTGAAGCGAAAGACGTTTGGTTCAGGGATATGTTCTATAGCGGAGAGCTGTAATTCCGATGAAAAAATTGAAAAATCTTTCTATAAGTCCCAATTATCGGACATTTAATGTGTTATAATCCAAATAAGTATTTTTATAAACAGATTTGGAGGAAACCAAAATGTCAAAACTAAAAAAGCTTCTCGGCTTAACCCTGTCCGTGCTGCTTATCTTGTCGGCAGCACCCGTAACCCTAACCGCCTCGGCAGCATCATACACATCTGAAGACGGATATTTTACCTATGCTAATTCCAATGGTAATGAGCAAATGACATCTTGCACTTATTCGTTAGGTGTGGATTAAGCGGCGGAACAGGAGATATAAATATGGCACTTGTAAAATGTCCTGAGTGTGGGAAATTAAATGTTTCAGATACAGCAGAAAGTTGTCCTGAATGTGGATATGGAATTAAAGCACATTTTGAAAAAATAAAAATGGAAGAAATTCGTCTTGAATCTGAAAAACAGGCTGAAATACAGAGCAGTGAATTTGAAGATGAACAACAGGCTGAAATACAGAGTCAGAAATTCGAAACTGAACAACAGGGTGAATTTGAAGAAAATAAAAATAATGCTGTAAAATCAGAAAAACTACATAAGTTAAACAAAAAAAAGAAAATTTTGCTTTGTGGTATTTCCGTTGTAATCGTCCTTGGAATTATACTGACTGTTGTTATATCTGTTAAAAATTCCTTTAGCACTGATGAGAAAATAGCACTTAGAGTTGTTGAAAAATATAAAAATATGCTCAAAGATCCTGACTCCCTTATATTACGAAGTGATGTAGTTGTTATAAAAACATATTCATCAGATGATGGAACGCATACATATTGTTTCTTTACTGCAAGTGGAAATAACAGTTATGGAGCATCAATAACAAGTACATGCTGCTTCATGGATGGGACATATATATGTGATACAGGTGATTTTCCTGATAACGACGAACTGTTTGAAATGGATACAGAAGAAGCAATAAAGTATACTACGATTAGATTGCGTCTTGCAGAGTGGAATTTATATGGGGAAACTCTTAGTGATGAATCTGATGAAGTATATGCATCGTATGCTGTTGATGCTAATAAGATTGCTCGAAAAATAGGTGCTACAGCAAATACGTAGTAAACATAAAAAGATTGTTATACTTTTTGTGAAACTATGAAAATGATCTTAGTTATTGGAGAACCAAGCCGTTTAGCTTAACCGCTATGCGGCTTTTTACGTAAAAAGAAATATTATTGATATCTAAAATGAACATGCAATATAAATCTGTAACATTACATCGAAAGCTTTGTTTTAAGAGCGACTGCAAAGCTTGACTGAGTCTGTTGGTAGTTATAGACAAATTAATTTATTTGACTCTGCTTATTTTTTCATAGCTTGAAATTTTTGAATTATTGACATTGCCTCTTTGCAAGTGGTATACTTAATACAAGAATTTCTGTGACTGACGGATAAGTGGAGTTTACCACGGGGAGCAGAAATTAATGCGAAATTGTACGGCTTTAAGCCTGCAATGACCGCTTATGCCGACCGTCTGGGCAGTCCTGCGCTATCGGACTGCCTTTTTTATTCGGAAAAAATATTTTATATATCGGGGGATTTTTATGAAAAAAGTTGCCGTTATTATGGGCAGTGACAGCGATTTGCCCGTTGTGGAAAAGGCTATAGATACCTTAAAGGAGTACGGAGTTCCCTTTGAGGTTCATGTTTTTTCGGCTCACAGAACGCCTGAGGAGGCTAAGGATTTTTCCGTAAACGCAAGGGAAAACGGCTTCGGAGCCGTAATCTGCGCAGCCGGAATGGCGGCTCATCTTGCGGGAGCTGTCGCCGCCAATACAACTCTTCCCGTAATCGGTATTCCCGTAGCGGGGAAGTATCTTGACGGTATGGATGCGCTGCTTTCAACCGTTATGATGCCCACCGGCATTCCCGTCGCCGCAGTCGCCGTAAACGGAGCGGCAAACGCTGCGCTTCTGGCGATTGAAATTCTTGCGGTTACAGATGACAGCCTTGCCGAAAAGCTTAAGGACGCAAGGGAAAAGGGCAAAAATAAGGTGCTTCAAAAAAATGCCGCTGTGGAAAAGCAATTTAATACGATAGATATATAATAAGGTTCGGAGGAAATACCATGGAAAAAAGAGAGCAGATGTATGAGGGAAAAGCAAAAAAGGTTTACGCTACGGAAAACCCCGACTACTGTATCGTATCCTACAAGGACGATGCGACAGCATTTAACGGACTTAAAAAGGGTACCATTTCAGGCAAGGGCGTTGTAAACAACCGTATGTCAAACTACATTATGCAGCTTCTTGAAAAAGAGGGAATCCCCACACATTTTGTGGAAGAGCTTAACGACAGAGAGACGGTTGTAAAAAAGGTTTCAATCGTTCCCCTTGAGGTTATCGTAAGAAATACGGCTGCCGGTTCATTTTCAAAAAGATTCGGTGTTGCCGAGGGTACAAAGCTGCTTTGCCCCACTCTTGAATTTTGCTACAAGGACGATGATTTGGGCGATCCCATGGTAAACGACTACCACATTATCGCCTGCGGCTGGGCAACAAGAGAGGATCTTGACATCATTACGGATTATACATTCAAAATCAACGATTTTATGATTGATTTCTTTAAGAAGATAAACGTTGATCTTATAGATTTCAAAATTGAATTTGGCAAAACATCGGAGGGTAAGATTATCCTCGCCGATGAAATTTCTCCCGATACCTGCCGTTTTTGGGATGCAACCACCCATGAAAAGCTTGATAAGGACCGTTTCCGCCGTGATATGGGGAACGTTACAGAGGCATATCAGGAAATGATGAAGAGAATATTCGGATAATTTATAGGGGCAAAGCGCAACTTTGTCCCTATAGTTAAATCAGCGGTTACTTTAATTTAAGGTGGATATATGAGCAAAATACATGAGGAATGCGGAGTTTTCGGCATATTCGCAAATGAAACAACCGATGTGGCGCGCTCCGTTTATTACGGACTTTTCGCCCTTCAGCACAGAGGACAGGAGAGCTGCGGAATCGTTGTGAACGACGACGGACTTTTTTCTTCCTATAAGGATGTTGGGCTTGTAAACGATGTTTTTACAGCAGAGAGAATGAACGCTTTGGGCAAGGGGAATATTGCCGTCGGTCATGTCCGCTACGGCACAACGGGCGTATCCGACAGAATTAACGCCCAGCCTATAGTGGTGAACCATACTAAGGGCAGAATGGCGATTGCCCACAACGGAAATATTGTAAACTCCTACGACTTGAGGACGGAGCTTGAGCTTCAGGGATCCATTTTCCAAACCACAAGCGATACCGAGGTTATAGCTTACAACATTATCAAAGAAAGAATTACATCGCCCTCCATCGAGGAAGCGGTAAACAGAGCGATGAATAAAATCAGGGGAGCTTATTCCCTTGTTATAATGTCTCCTTCAAAGCTTATTGCGGTAAGAGATGAAAACGGCTTCAGACCGCTTTGCTACGGCGTCAGAGACGACGGCTGCTATGTAGTTGCGTCGGAAAGCTGCGCTCTTGACGCTGTGGGAGCAAAATTTGTCAGGGATTTGGAGCCGGGCGAAATCCTCATTTTTGATAAACACGGCATAAGACAAATTCTCGACCATACGAATAAAGCCCCCAGATCTATGTGCGTTTTTGAGTATATTTACTTTGCAAGACCCGATTCCATAATCGACGGCTGCGGAGTTCACCATGCCAGAAGCCGTGCGGGAGCGTTTTTGGCGCTTGAACATCCCGTGAATGCGGACGTTGTTGTCGGCGTTCCCGATTCGGGACTTGATGCAGCGGTAGGTTACTCAAAACAGTCCGGAATACCCTACGGAATAGGCTTTATAAAAAACAAATATATAGGCAGAACCTTTATTGCTCCCGAACAAAAGGCAAGAGAGGATAAAGTCAGAATTAAGCTCAATCCCATTGCCGAGACCGTTAAGGATAAGCGAGTTATCCTTATTGACGACTCCATAGTCAGAGGAACCACAAGCGCAAGAATTGTCAAGCTTATCAGAGAGGCAGGCGCAAAAGAGGTTCATATGAGAATTTCCGCTCCGCCTTTCCTCAATCCCTGCTACTACGGCACGGATATAGATTCAAGGGAAAATCTTATCGCTTGTCATCATTCAATAGATGAAATAGCAAAAATCATAGGCGTTGACACCCTGGGATATTTAAGCGTTGACAGCGTAAAGAAAATTGCCTGCGGAGGCAGAACGGACGGATTTTGCACGGCGTGCTTCAGCGGCGAATATCCTACCGAAATCCCCACTGAAACCCATAAAAACAGATTTGAACAAAAAATATCGGAAAGGCTGAAAGAGGAGGAAAATAACTGATGAAAAGCTACAGCGAGAGCTACAAGGAAGCGGGCGTTGATATTACTGCCGGTTATAAAGCGGTGGAACTTATGAAACAGCATATAGCCAAAACCATGACAGAGGGAGTAATGTCGGGAATAGGCGGCTTCGGCGGTCTTTTTGAGCTTGATTTGACGGGAATAAGCAAGCCCGTGCTTGTCAGCGGCACAGACGGCGTAGGCACAAAGCTCAAGCTTGCATTCCTTATGGATAAGCACGACACGGTGGGAATCGACTGCGTCGCTATGTGTGTAAACGATATTATCTGCTGCGGCGCAAAGCCTCTTTTCTTCCTTGACTACATAGCCTGCGGAAAAAATGTTCCGGAAAAAATAGCTTCAATAGTATCGGGAGTCGCCGAGGGCTGCGTACAGTCCGGCGCTGCTCTTATAGGCGGCGAAACAGCCGAGATGCCCGGCTTTTACCCTGCCGACGAATACGATCTTGCGGGATTTTCCGTAGGCGTTGTGGACAGAGAAAAAATCGTGGACAACTCTTCAATCAGACCCGGCGACGTAATAATAGCGCTTCCATCAAGCGGCGTCCACTCAAACGGCTTTTCCCTTGTCAGAAAGGTTTTTGACGTTGAAAGCAGCGACATAAAAACTCCCGTAGACTGTTTGGACGGAAAATCCATCGGTGAAACACTTCTCACTCCCACGAGAATTTACGTAAAGCCTATGCTTAAGCTTTTTGAAGCTGTAACCGTTAAGGGCGTTTCACATATTACCGGCGGCGGATTTTATGAGAATATCCCCAGAAGCATTCCCAAGGGCTTCGGCGCAAAAATCGAACGAAAATCAGTCAAAATCCCTCCGATTTTCGATATTATCGCAAAAACGGGCAATATTCCCGAAAGAGATATGTTCAATACATATAACATGGGCGTGGGAATGAGCGTTATACTTGATAAAAACGATGCCGACAAGGCTCTGAGAACCCTTGCCGAATGCGGAGAAAAGGCCTATATAATAGGCGAGGTCGTCAAATCCGAGGACGGTGTTGTAATTGAGTAAAAAAAACATCGCAGTCCTTGTTTCGGGCGGCGGCACCAACCTTCAAAGCCTTATCGACTCCGAAAAAAGCGGGATGTTCAGAGACAGCAAAATCACTCTCGTTATTTCGTCAAAGCCGGGAGTTTACGCTTTGGAGAGAGCAAAAAACAACAATATTCCCGCCTTAACCTTAAGCCGAAAGGATTACGGGAGCATTGAAAGTTATTCCAAGGCTCTTGCGGAAACGCTGAAACAGGCGGATATAGATCTTGTTGTGCTTGCCGGATTTTTAACCATTATTGACAGTCAGGTATATGAGGCTTTTCCCAATGCCATAATAAACATACACCCGGCGTTAATTCCCTCATTTTGCGGCAAGGGATATTACGGACTTCACGTCCATGAGGCGGCTCTGAAAAAGGGCGTTAAGGTTTCGGGCGCAACGGTTCATTTTGTCACGCCGGAATGCGATGCGGGACCCATAATCCTTCAAAAGGCAGTTGAAGTGAAGCAGGACGACACTCCGGAAACACTTCAAAGACGGATTATGGAACAGGCTGAATGGAAAATTCTCCCGAAAGCGGTACAGCTTTTTTGTCGGGATCAGCTCAGCGTTAAGGACAATATTGTTTACATAAAAGAAAATTAAGGAGACGGTAAAAATGAAGATTTCCACTATTGCGGAAGAGCTTAATTCCCTGAATTATCACGGCAGAGGAATTATGCTGGGCAAAAGCGCAGACGGCAAAAAGGCTGTGGCTGTTTACTTTATTATGGGCAGAAGCGAAAACAGCAGGAACCGCATTTTTGTCGAAGAGGGAGACGCTTTGAAAACTCAGGCGTTTGACGACTCTAAAATGACGGACCCCCACCTTATCATATATTATCCCGTAAGAGTTATGGGAAACAAGACCATTGTCACAAACGGAGATCAGACAGACACAATCTTTGAGCTTATGAACAGACAGATGACCTTTGAACAGGCTCTGAGAACAAGGGAATTTGAGGATGATAAGCCTATCTTTACCCCCAGAATTTCAGGCATAATCCGTCTTGAGGGCGATGATATGAATTTCGCCATGTCCGTTATTAAAAGCGCAGAGGGCGATGACTCCTCCTGTGAGAGATTTTCCTTCGCATATTTCAATCCCCTTCCCGGCAGAATGAAGTTTGTCCATACCTATAACGGAACGGGGACTCCGCTTCCTTCCTATGAGGGCGAGCCGAAAACCCTTGAGCTTCCCGATATCGGCATTGACGAGCTGACCGAGCTTGTTTGGAAAAATCTCAATGAGGACAACAAGGTTTCTCTTTTTGTAAGATATATAGATATTAAATCGGGAAAATCCGAAACAAGAGTAGTAAACAAAAACGCATAACAGGAGGACAATATGAAAGAATTTGAGCTTAAGTACGGCTGCAATCCCAATCAAAAGCCGGCAAAAATTTATATGGAAGACGGCTCCGATTTGCCTATTGAAATACTTTCGGGCAGACCCGGATACATAAATTTTCTCGATGCATTTAATTCATGGCAGCTTGTAAAGGAGATTAAAGGCGCAGTGGGAATGACAGCCGCCGCATCCTTCAAGCATGTAAGCCCAACATCCGCCGCAGTGGGAATACCTTTGCCCGGAAAGCTTAAAAAGGCTTGCTTCGTTGACGATATTGAAGGATTGGATCAATCTCCTTTGGCGTGCGCCTATGCAAGAGCCAGAGGTACGGACAGAATGTCTTCCTTCGGTGATTGGATCGCTCTTTCGGATGTCTGCGACGTAACAACAGCCAAGCTTATCAAAAGAGAGGTTTCCGACGGAATAATCGCTCCCGGTTATGAGCCCGAAGCTCTTGAAATTCTCAAATCAAAGAGAAAAGGAAATTACAATATAGTAAAAATCGATCCCGATTACATTCCCTCGGAGAGGGAGACAAAACAGGTTTTCGGCATAACCTTTGAACAGGGAAGGAACAACTTCAAAATTGACGGCGAGCTTCTCTCTCAGCTTGTCACCGAAAACAAAAGCTTGCCCGACAGCGCAAAAAGAGATTTGATTATTTCTCTTATTACTTTAAAATATACCCAGTCCAATTCCGTTTGCTATGCGGTTGACGGACAGGCTATAGGCGTAGGCGCAGGTCAGCAGTCGAGAATCCACTGCACAAGGCTTGCCGGAAACAAAGCCGATATATGGCATTTGAGACAGCATGAGAAGGTTCTTGCCCTTCCCTTTAAGGATGAAATAGGCAGACCTGACAGGGATAACTGCATTGACGTTTATATTTCCGATACTCCGGAGGATGTTACAGCCGACGGAAATTGGCAGCAGTTCTTTACAAAGCAGCCCGAACCCTTTACAAAAGAAGAAAAGCGGGCTTATCTTGACTCGATTACGGGAGTGTCTCTCGGCTCCGATGCGTTCTTCCCCTTCGGAGACAACATCGAGCGTGCAAGGAGAAGCGGAGTTTCATATATTGCGGAACCGGGCGGATCCATAAGAGATCAGCAGGTTATCGATACCTGCAATAAATACGGCATTGCAATGTGCTTTACGGGAATGAGACTTTTCCATCATTGATAAAAGGCTCTTTGAAAGGAGAATTTCCATGAAAATTATGGTTGTAGGCGGCGGCGGCAGAGAGCACGCCATAATAAAAAAGCTTCGTGAAAACAAGGATATAGAAGAAATTTACGCCCTTCCCGGAAACGGCGGAATTGCCCGTGACGCCAAGTGCGTTGACATCGGCGCAAAGGATATAGACGGAATTGTAAATTTCGCAAAGGAAAATAAGATAGATTTTGCCGTTGTGGCTCCCGACGATCCCCTTGTTTTGGGTGCGGTTGACGCTTTAAACGATGCCGGCATAAAATGCTTCGGCCCCGAGAAAAAAGCGGCGATAATCGAGGGAAGTAAAATTTTCTCCAAAAATCTTATGAAAAAATACAATATTCCAACTGCGGAATACCGGGTTTTCTCCGATGCGGAAAGCGCCTTAAAGTATATGGACACGGCTCCCGTCCCCGCCGTTATTAAGGCTGACGGTCTGGCGTTGGGCAAGGGAGTTATAATTGCCGAAACAAGAGAGGCCGCCAAGAAAGCAATTCATGAGATGATGGAGGATAAGGTTTTCGGCGAAAGCGGAACCAATATCGTGATTGAAGAATTTTTAACGGGTCCCGAGGTTTCCGTTCTCTCCTTTACGGACGGAAAAACCGTCGTTCCAATGGTTTCCTCCATGGATCACAAAAGGGCGAAAGACAATGACGAGGGGCTTAACACCGGCGGTATGGGTACCGTAGCCCCCAATCCCTATTATACGGCGGAAATTGCAAAGGAATGTATGGATAAAATTTTCATTCCCACAATAGAAGCCATGAACAAAGAGGGCAGAACATTTAAAGGCTGCCTGTATTTCGGTCTTATGATTACTCCCAACGGTCCGAAGGTTATCGAATACAACTGCCGTTTCGGCGATCCCGAAGCCCAGGTCGTGCTGCCTCTTCTCAAGACGGACTTGTTCACCGTTATGAACGCCGTGGCGGACGGCAGACTGTCGGAAATCAACGTTGAGTTCAGCGATGAAAAGGCCTGCTGTGTGATTATGGCGTCCGAGGGCTATCCCGTGAAATATGAAAAGGGCTATGAAATCACTGTTGACAGCGGTATCGAGGGCGATATTTTTGTTGCCGGAGCAAGCTTAAAGGACGGAAGGCTGCTTACAAACGGAGGCAGAGTTTTAGGCGTAACGTGCAAGGGCAAGTCCTTGGGGGAAGCTGTGGACAATGCTTATAAATCCGTGAAAAAGGTTCATTTCGGCAACGCCTTTTACCGCAGGGACATAGGCGCAAGGGCTTTGAAAGCAGGTGAAGATTAATGGTATACAGAGTATTTTCGGAAAAGAAAAAAGAGCTTGCTTCGGAAGCTTTGACGCTGAAAAACGACATAAACACCCTATTGCAAATTACCTCGCTTGAGGATATGAGGATAATAAACCGCTACGATGTTGAAAATATAGACAAGGATTTGTTTGACAAGTCCGTTAAGACGGTATTTTCCGAGCCGCAGCTTGATATAACCTCCGACGAGCTTGCAGCCGATGAGGGTGATACGATTTTTGCCGTGGAATATCTTCCCGGACAGTTCGATCAGAGAGCCGATTCGGCGGCGCAGTGCATCCAGATTATATCTCAGGGCGAAAGACCGATAGTCAAAACAGCCAAAATTTACATTATGAAGGGCAATCTCACCGAAGATGAAATAGACGCAGTAAAAAAATACGTCATAAATCCGGTTGAAAGCCGAGAAGCTTCTTTGGAAAAATACGAGACTCTTAAAATTGAGTATACAATTCCCGAAACGGTTGCGGTTTTGGAGGGCTTTAACGATCTCGATGAAAAAGGGCTTGATGAGTTTGTAAAAAAATACGCCTTGGCAATGGACGACGACGATATAAAATTTTGTCAGGATTATTTTAAATCGGAAAATAAAACTCCTACGATTACGGAAATAAGAATGATCGACACCTATTGGTCGGATCACTGCCGTCATACGACTTTTCTTACCACCATTGACAGCGTTAAATTTGAGGATGAGCTTTTGCAGTCAGCCTATGAGGAATACATAGCCGTAAGGCGTGAGCTCGGCAGAACCAAGCCCGTAAACCTTATGGACATCGCCACCGTGGGTACAAGGTACCTTAAAGCAAAGGGAAAGCTTCCCCTTCTTGACGAATCAGAGGAAATCAACGCCTGCACCGTAAAAATAAAGGTCAATGTGGACGGCGAGGATGAGGATTGGCTCTTGCTTTTCAAAAACGAGACGCACAACCATCCTACGGAAATTGAGCCTTTCGGCGGTGCGGCAACCTGTATCGGCGGAGCAATAAGAGATCCGCTGTCGGGCAGAAGCTATGTTTATGCGGCAATGAGAATTACCGGAGCCGGAGATCCTCTCGTTCCCGTTAAGGACACCATAAAGGGTAAGCTTCCCCAGAGAAAAATCGTCACAACCGCAGCGGCGGGTTATTCTTCCTACGGCAATCAGATAGGGCTTGCAACGGGACAAGTGGATGAAATATATCACAGCGGCTATGTTGCAAAACGTATGGAAATAGGCGCCGTCATCGGAGCAGTTCCGGCGGAAAATGTCCGCAGAGAGTGTCCCGAGCCCGGAGATATAGTTATCCTTATAGGCGGCAGAACCGGCAGAGACGGGTGCGGCGGCGCAACCGGATCGTCAAAGTCCCACACTTTACAGTCCCTTGAAAGCTGTGGTGCAGAGGTTCAAAAGGGAAATGCTCCTGAGGAGAGAAAGCTTCAAAGGCTTTTCAGAAATGCAGAAGCGTCAAGGCTTATAAAAAGATGCAACGATTTCGGTGCAGGCGGTGTATCCGTTGCAATAGGCGAGCTTGCGGACGGACTTGATATAGACCTTAACGCAGTGCCAAAGAAATACGACGGCCTTGACGGCACGGAGCTTGCAATAAGCGAATCGCAGGAGCGAATGGCTGTTGTTGTAGCGGCGGAGGACGTAGAGAGATTTTGTGAGATTGCGGAAAGCGAAAACCTTGAAGCGACCGTTGTGGCAAAGGTCAAGGGAAACCCAAGACTTACAATGACATGGAACGGAAAGGTCATCGTGGATCTTTCCAGGGAATTTCTCAATTCCAACGGAGCGCAGAAGCATATTGACATTATGCCCGAAAATCCGGCGGAGTACGAGAAACGCATTGTCTCAGACTTTAAAATGTCATATGAAAAGCTTGCGGGGGATTTGAATATCTGCTCAAAGAGGGGACTTTCCGAGCGTTTCGATTCAACCATAGGCGCAGGAACGGTGCTTATGCCCTTCGGAGGCAAAAACCAGCTGACGCCTACCCAGGCTATGGTCAATAAAATTTCCGTAGAGAAAAAGCATACGGATACATGCTCATTTATGGCGTGGGGATATAATCCGTTCATCACGGAAAAAAGCCCCTATCACGGTGCATATCTTGCTGTTGTGGAGTCAATTTCAAAGCTTATTGCATCCGGTGCGGAATTTAAAGACGTATATCTTACATTCCAGGAATATTTTGAAAAGCCCGAAAAGGATCCCAAGCGTTGGGGCAAGCCCCTGTCGGCTCTTTTGGGTGCGTTTAAAGCTCAGATGGATTATGAAACCGCATCCATCGGCGGTAAGGATTCAATGAGCGGAACCTTCGAAAATATAGATGTTCCTCCCACACTCGTCTCATTTGCGGTTACCACAGGCAATGTAAATGACGTAATATCTCCCGAATTTAAGTCGGCGGGTCATAAGGTTGTGCTTTTAAAGCCCGAATATGACAGCAGCGGACTTCCCGTTCTGGCATCCGAAAAGGCATTGTTCAAATTGGTTGCGGGATATATGAGACAGGGGATTGTGGAGGCCTGCTCAACTCCCGTTTACGGCGGAATTGCCGAGGCTGTTATGAAAATGTCCTTCGGCAACGGTATCGGATTTGAGTACGATGAGGCAAACGAGCTTAACGATATCTTCGGCTATAATTACGGAGCGTTTATCCTTGAAATAAACACCGAGGACGATATAGGCATAAAACTCGGCCATACCTGCCTTGAGGAAACCATAAAATACGGTGAAGATGAAATTGCAATTTCCGAACTGCTTGAAATTTACGAGGACAAGCTTGAGCCTATTTATTCCTGCAACATCAAGCAGGGAAAGGATGAAATTCCCGCCTTTGATTATACGGCGGAAAGCAGACCTTCGCCTGTTGTGAAAATATCTAAGCCGAAAGCTCTTATCCCCGTTTTTCCCGGCACAAATTGCGAATACGACACCGCAAAGGCTCTTGCGGATGCGGGAGCAGAGCCTGAAATCTTCGTTATAAACAACCTTTCCGCAGCGAAAATTTCCGAAAGCGTGGATATTTTCGTCAACAAATTAAAGCAGTCCCAACTTGTTTTTATTCCGGGCGGATTTTCCGGCGGTGATGAGCCTGACGGTTCCGGCAAATTTATAACCGCATTTTTCAGGAACGGAGCGGTTAAGGAACAGGTAAACGAGCTTTTGAAAAACCGAGACGGGCTTATGTGCGGAATTTGCAACGGTTTCCAGGCGCTTATAAAGTTGGGTCTTGTTCCCTACGGTGAAATAATCGAAACGGATGAAAACTGTCCCACCTTGACATACAATACAATCGGAAGGCACCAGTCAAGGCTTGTGCGAACGAGAATTGCCTCAAATAAATCTCCTTGGCTTATGAATACCGTGCCGGGCGAGGTTTACACGGTTCCCATATCTCATGGAGAGGGACGGTTCCTTGCGTCGGACGAGCTTATCATGAAGCTTGCTCAAAACGGTCAGATCGCCACGCAGTATGTGGATTTGGCGGGAGAGCCTACATCCGATATACGCTTTAATCCCAATAATTCCGCCTTTGCCATCGAGGGCATAACCTCTCCGGACGGCAGAGTCTTAGGCAAAATGGGACATTCCGAACGTATAGGAAACGGACTTTATAAAAATGTAAACGGAAATTACGACATCGGAATTTTCAGATCCGCCGTTGAATATTTTAAATAAAACCGCAAACAAAAAAGAGGCTCTGTTTTTACGGAGTCTCTTTTAAATATGTAAGTATATCTCAAAGTGTTTATTCAATATTGGATGATGCAGCTTCAACGCTGTTTTTCTTTTGACGCTTCTTGATAAAAGCAAAAAATCTATCCCTTATTTTTATGCACTTCTCAGTCCAGATTGGATATTTTTTGTTGATAAAGCCTTCGGTCAGCCTGCCTATTGTCGCAAGTCTTATCTGATCTATAATCAGACCGCCGAAAAATACGCAGCCGCACTTTATTATAATGTGGGGGATAAGCCAAGGGGTGTTAAGATAGTTGGCGTTGGGCGATATGGTTTGCCAGATTGTTTCTCTTGCCATTCCCTCATGGATTAAGTAAATTGCAAGCACGGATTTTGCGGATTGATTTATAACGGAGCTGTGAAATTCGATGTTCTTGAAAAACAGGAACGAGCTGACCGCAAGGACAATTCCTATGGGGCAGTAGTAATCCCTGAAATAAACAGCCATATTAACAAATGTGTCAATTCCGGTAATTACGCCGGCGAAATCCATTACGGGAACGGTGAGGAGGAGCAGAGCGGCGGATACAAGCATAACGATTAAATTTATGCTGTTTTTGTATTTCAAGTCGTCGGCGTAAAGCCTGATATATGCGCCGGCAAGATAAAATACAACAAAAAAGTCAAAGTCGGAAAATTCCCAGCCGGCCTTTGCGAAGGTCTTTAAAAAGCTGAAGAATACGAAAATAAGCGCAAGAAGACCGGTAAATGTCTTTTTGTCGAGGGCTTTTATGAAACGGTTCACATACGGTACAAAGAGAAGAAAGATTACATATGCCAGCACGAACCAATGCCCGCCCCAAATCATGGGAAATAAGGTAATCAGCAAATTCCTTAAGGTAAACTCAACTTGACCGGTGGCGAAGAGGATTGCGTTGATAATCCATGAATAAAATACCATCTCCGTCATCAATATAAGACTTTTCTTAGGCGTGTCCTTTGCCGAATGTATCATAAAATATCCGGTTATCATTGCGAAAACGGAACAGGAGTCCCGCCCGAACATGGATATCATTTGAACAAGGACAACTCCCGCCGTCAGATTTGCCGTCGTAAATTCCTCGTAGCCGCCGTGCGCGGAATAATGGCGCAAAATGATAAAGAACATACATAGTATTCGCAGCAATTCAAGACTGCTGTTGCGGACCTTGCTTTGCCGCAAAGTGTTATTCTCCATTTTCAGCATCCTCCGATTTTCCCGATTATTGTATTAAAATGTACAATAAATAGGACAATTATTTGACTTCGCCCGCACAAAAAAATCAAATTTTTCTCCTGCGGAACGATTTTGTGTATTTAAGTTTATTTTAAACCATAAGAAAACGCCTGTCAAGTCCATAAATGGGACATATAAAAAAACAGCGTTTTGCATAAGGAGGACAGATTGAATTTATTGAAAAAATACAAAAAAAGAGACTGCATAAGCAGCCCCTTGAATTGCGAATACGGAAAATTAAACCGTTCTCACATGGTTTTTCTGTTGGAATTTAACATCGCTTTGACACAGATATATCACGCCCGTAAGCACCGATAATACAACCGGAATAAGGACGATAAACATGCGGTCGAAAATAAATCCGCAAATTACAAATATCAATGTGAAAATGATTTTTAAAATTCCTCTGACCACGTTTCTCAGATAAAACTGGTTTACGCCTACGATGCCTAAAATCATTGCCAGTACAGCCGCCATGTATCTGCTTCTGACAGGTTGATTGCTTCTTCCCTTGGGATTTATAATCTCGGTGCCGTATACCTGCTCGGGAAGGATTTTGCTTTTTGCCATTTTTACCATCCTTTCTTTGATGATGAAAATATTTGATATGTCAAATCGAGTTAATGTTGCAAGACAAGAACTGCGACGCAGGAAATACGGCTGCGTGATATTCCTTGCTGCAAAATTCCGAAATCGGAAAACCGGATTTACTCTTTGGCGGAGTAGTTGGGCGCTTCCTTTGTGATAAATACGTCATGAGGATGGCTTTCGATAAGTCCTGCGCCGGTAATCTGAATGAATTTCGCCGTGTTCTGGAGCGTTTCAATGTCCTTGCTTCCGCAGTAGCCCATACCGGATTTTACGCCGCCTGTAAGCTGATAAATTGTATCCGAAAGAGATCCCTTATAGGGCACTCTGCCCTCAACGCCCTCCGGAACAAGCTTTTTGTTGTTCTCCTGGAAGTATCTGTCTCGGCTGCCGCTGTTCATGGCGGCAATGCTTCCCATGCCTCTGTAAACCTTGAATTGACGGCCTTGATAAATTTCTGTGTCGCCGGGCGCCTCATCGCAGCCCGCCACGAGAGAACCCAACATTACACAGTTTGCGCCTGCGGCAAGAGCCTTTACAATTTCGCCGGAATATTTAATGCCGCCGTCTGCAATAATGGGAATATTGTGCTTTGCGGCTTCACAAGCGGAGTTGTATATTGCGGAAACCTGAGGAACGCCGATACCTGCAACAATTCGAGTCGTACAGATTGAGCCGGGGCCGATACCGACCTTAACCGCATCCGCTCCCGCATCGATAAGGGCCTTTGTGCCCTCGGCAGTCGCCACATTGCCGGCAATGAGAGAAATATCGGGAAATGCCGCTTTAACCTTTGAAACGGCCTTAAGTATGTTCTGAGAGTGACCGTGAGCGGAATCAAGCACGAATACATCAGCATGAGCCTCCGCAAGGGCAGCTGCTCTTTCCAGCACGTCTGCTGTAGCGCCGATAGCCGCTCCGCAGACAAGCCTTCCCATGGAATCGCGGGCGGAATTGGGATACTGCACCGCTTTTTCTATATCCTTTATGGTAATAAGCCCCTTGAGATATCCGGCATCGTCCACCAAAGGCAGCTTTTCAATCTTGTATTTCATAAGGATTGTTTTTGCCTCCGCAAGAGTTGTGCCGATAGGAGCGGTAACAAGATGATCCTTTGTCATTACGTCCCTGATTGGAACGTTGAAGTCCGTCATGAAACGGAGATCTCTGTTTGTCAATATGCCTACGAGCTTGCCCTCATCATCGCAGACAGGAACGCCGGAAATGCGGAAATTGTGCATAAGCTCATTTGCTTCGCTTACATAATTGTCGGGATGAAGGAAAAACGGATCTTTAATAACGCCGTTTTCGCTTCTCTTTACTTTGTCAATTTCGTCCTTTTGCCTTTCGATGGACATATTTTTGTGAATGACGCCGATTCCGCCTTCTCTTGCAATTGCGATTGCCATTCTCGACTCGGTAACGGTATCCATGGCGGCAGTCATAATGGGTGTATTAAGCGTGATTTTTGAAGTGAGCTTTGTGGTGAGATCTATATCCGCCGGAAGTACATCGGATTTTGCGGGGATAAGCAGAACATCGTCAAACGTTAACCCTCTTTCCGAAAACTTTGCCGAAGGGTCGTCCAGCACTCTGTTGTCAAACATTAAAAAACTCCTCTCATATATAGCTATGTATTAGAATTGATTATAACACAAAAGACTGCGTTCTTCAACAATATTTTTGATTTTTTTATGTTATCCTTCTGCCAAAAATAAAGAAGAAAAATAAATAAATAATATAAATGATGATTAAAATTGAAAATTTTAAAATTAACTATTGACAACTTGACTTAAAACATGTAAAATAATAAGCTGTATCATAATGGATAGGCATAATCGGGCGGTTTTAAAAAAATGCCCGGCAGCGTGGAAAATCAGCGGTTTGCGGCAATATTTAAGAGAAAATTTTCACGGGGGTTGCAGCAAAATCCCGCCGAAGCTTGGCTCTTAAAACCGTACAATACATATTTTACACCTGTAAATGCAATCTGTCAATATAGAGTAATCGCCGATTTAATCGAGTGCGTCAAATGCGGTGCAGCATTGAAAGCATTTGCGGCAACCGGCGGCTGCTTAAAATTCAGGATATTTGTACATTGTACTTGTACCGTGTACATTGAATAAAGGAACGGAGTGGTGATTCGTGGTCAATGTGAAGCCTGTAAAGCAGGGAAACAAGACAAGAATGAGCTTTGCGAAAATCAATGAGGTTATGGATATGCCCAATCTTATTGAGGTGCAGAAAAATTCTTATCAGTGGTTCCTTGACAAAGGTCTCAGGGAAGTATTCAGGGATATCGGCGAAATAACGGATTATTCGGGAAATCTGGCGCTTGTTTTCGTTGATTACAAAATGGACGACAAACCTAAGTACAGCATAAAGGAATGCAAGGAGCGTGACGCTACCTATGCGGTTGCCTTAAGAGTTACGGCGAGGCTTATTAATAAGCAGACCGGCGCTATTCAGGAAAATGAAGTCTATATGGGTGAATTTCCCAAGATGACCGACAGCGGCACATTTGTTATCAACGGTGCGGAGCGTGTTATTATTTCTCAGCTGGTGCGTTCTCCCGGAGTATATTATGACATGTCAAGGGATAAAACCGGCAAAAAGCTTTTTGCAACAACGGTTATACCCAACAGAGGCGCATGGCTTGAATTTGAAACGGACCAGAACGACATTTTCTATGTAAGAATAGATAAAACAAGAAAAATCTGCATTACAACATTTATCCGCGCAATAGGCAGCTTTCTTGACGATAATATCCTTAATTCCAACGAGCAGATAGACGAGTTTTTCGGCTATGACGACAGAATCAGAGCAACGCTTGACAAGGACAATACCCAGAATACGGCGGAAGCTCTTTTGGAGGTTTATAAAAAGCTCCGTCCCGGCGAGCCTCCCACACTTGACACCGCAAAATCATACCTTGAAGGATTATTTTTCGATGAACACCGCTACGATATATCCCGTGTGGGCAGATATAAGTATAACAAAAAATTAGGCATGGCGGACAGACTTAAATATCAGATTTTAGCGCAGCCTATAGTTGACCCGTCAACAGGCGAAATCCTTGCCGAAGAAGGTCAGAAGATCTCCAAGGAAAAGGCTTTTGAAATCGAGCAGGCGGGCGTTGACACGGCTTATGTGGATATAGAGGGCAAAACCGTTAAGATAATATCCACAGGCATGGTTGATATTTTGCCTTATCTCCCCAAGGGAATTACCGCCGAGGAGCTTGAAAGCATTGGCATTAACGAAAAGGTAAGCTACAAAGCCCTTATGTCCGTGCTTGACGAATGCGGCGACGACAAGGAATCCGTCCTTGAAACTCTTGAGAGAAACGGCGACAGCCTTATCCCAAAGCATATCGTGGTTGAGGATATTTTAGCGTCCATAAACTACCTTAACTGCCTGGGCAGCGGTATAGGCTCTCTTGACGATATCGACCATTTGGGCAACAGGCGTATCCGCTCTGTAGGCGAACTCCTCCAAAACCAAATGCGTATAGGCTTTACGAGAATGGAAAGGGTAGTTAAGGAGAGAATGTCCCTTCAAACACAGGAGGCAGACAAGCTCACTCCCCAGGCTCTTATAAGCATCCGTCCCGTAACCTCCGCAATAAAGGAATTTTTCGGTTCTTCGCCTCTTTCACAGTTTATGGATCAGAACAATCCTCTTGCCGAGCTTACACATAAGAGAAGACTTTCCGCATTGGGTCCCGGCGGATTATCCCGTGACCGCGCCGGATTCGAGGTTCGAGACGTTCACTATTCCCACTACGGACGTATGTGTCCCATTGAGACTCCCGAAGGTCCCAATATCGGACTTATCTCTTCCCTTGCAACCTTTGCGAGAATTAACAAATACGGCTTCGTTGAAGCGCCCTTCCGACGGGTTGATAAGTCAACCGGCAGAGTGCTTCCCGATGTTGACTATATGACTGCCGACGTTGAGGATGAATTTATGGTGGCTCAGGCAAACGAGCCCCTTGATGAAAACGGACATTTCATCAATGACAGAGTAACCGTTCGTTTCCGTGACGAGTTCCGTGAAATTCCCTCTGCCGAAGCAGATTACATGGACGTTTCCCCGAAGATGGTTGTATCTGTCGCAACAGCAATGATTCCTTTCCTTGAAAACGACGACGCCAACCGTGCGCTTATGGGTTCAAACATGCAGAAGCAGGCCGTTCCCCTTTTAAAGACCGACTCTCCCATAGTGGGAACCGGTATGGAATACAAGGCGGCTGTTGACTCCGGAGTTGCTGTTTTGGCGAAAAACGCCGGCACAGTTACGAAAGTCAGCGCAGATGTTATCGAAATTACAAGAGACGGCGAGCCTACAATCGACGTTTACGAGCTGATTAAGTTTATGCGCTCCAACCAGGGCACATGCATTAACCAAAGACCCGTTGTTTCAGCCGGACAGCATGTGGAAAAGGATGAGGTCGTAGCCGACGGACCCGCTACCTGTGACGGCGAAATTTCCCTCGGCAAAAACGCTCTTATCGGATTTATGACGTGGGAAGGCTATAACTATGAGGACGCAGTTCTCCTCAATGAAAAGCTTGTTCGTGACGATGTATATACGTCAATCCATATTGCGGAATATGAAATCGAAGCAAGAGATACAAAGCTCGGCGCAGAGGAAATCACAAGAGATATTCCCAACGTCAGCGAGGACGCCCTTAAGGATCTTGACGAAAACGGAATTATCCGTGTGGGCGCTGAGGTTCATTCCACAGATATACTTGTAGGCAAGGTAACCCCCAAGGGCGAAACGGAGCTTACAAGCGAAGAAAGACTTTTAAGAGCCATTTTCGGCGAAAAGGCAAGAGAGGTAAGAGATACTTCTTTGAGAGTACCCCACGGCGAGTACGGAATTGTCGTTGACCGTGAAATATTCACAAGAGCCAACAGCGATGAATTAAGTCCCGGAGTAAATAAGGTCGTCCGCTGCTATATTGCGCAGAAGAGAAAAATCTCTGTAGGCGACAAAATGGCGGGACGCCACGGAAACAAGGGCGTTGTTTCCCGAATCCTTCCTCAGGAGGATATGCCGTTCCTTCCTGACGGCACGCCTCTTGATATAGTCCTCAATCCCTTGGGCGTACCTTCCCGAATGAATATAGGACAGGTGCTTGAGGTTACGCTGGGCTATGCCTGCAAAAAATTAGGCTGGAAGATTATGACTCCCGTATTTGACGGCGCCCACGAAGCTGATATTGTTGAATGCCTTAAAGAGGCGGGACTCAGCGAGGACGGAAAAACCGTCCTGTATGACGGCAGAACCGGTCAGCCCTTTGATAACCGTGTAACGGTGGGCATCATGTACTTCCTTAAGCTGCATCACCTTGTTGACGATAAAATTCACGCCCGTTCCACCGGACCGTACTCCCTTGTTACTCAGCAGCCTTTGGGCGGCAAAGCCCAGTTCGGCGGCCAGCGTTTCGGCGAAATGGAGGTTTGGGCGCTTGAAGCCTACGGCGCGGCCTATACTCTTCAGGAAATTCTTACGGTTAAATCAGATGATGTGGTGGGAAGAGTTAAAGCTTATGAGGCCATTGTAAAAGGACAGAACGTTCCCAAGCCGGGCATTCCCGAATCCTTCAAAGTTCTTATTAAAGAGCTTCAATCCCTTTGCCTTGATGTTAAAGTTCTCGACGAAAACGATGAGGAGATAGACCTTAAACAGGACTATGATGACGAAGGCTCCGATTATGTCCCCTCAGTTCCCGATACGGGAGACGTTCTTAACGATGCTGAGGGCGCTGCCGGGTACGGAGTTGAGGAAATTCCCGAAGATGATGAATTGGGACTTTACGACGCAGATGAGGATGACGAAGCGGAAAATTACGGCGGCACAATTATTGATTCCGATGACGACGCCGTTGACAGCGGTATCGATCTGGCTGCCGCTCTCGGTCAGTTCCTTGACAGCAGCGACGATGAAGACGATGAATATTAATTTATCGGCGTTCAAACATCATTTCCCTATGTATCCGATTAAATAAAAAGGAAGAAGGAATCTGTTATGCTCAATGAAAGCAATTACAATGAACTGCATTTTGACTCTATAAAAATAGGACTTGCTTCTCCCGATACCATCAGAGAATGGTCTTACGGCGAGGTGAAAAAGCCCGAAACAATAAATTACAGAACTCTTAAGCCTGAAAGGGACGGTCTTTTCTGCGAAAGAATTTTCGGACCCCAAAAGGACTGGGAGTGCCATTGCGGAAGATATAAGAGAATCCGTTACAAGGGCAAAACCTGCGAACGCTGCGGCGTTAAAATTACTAAGTCAAAGGTCAGACGAGAGAGAATGGGTCATATCGAGCTTGCCTGTCCCGTCTCCCATATATGGTATTTTAAAGGAATCCCCTCAAGAATGGGACTTATGCTTGACATATCTCCCCGTGAGCTTGAGAATGTCCTTTATTTCGCAAAATATATTGTCCTCGAGGTTATGGACGAAAGTGTTCGTGTTACCAAAGGACAGGTTATAACCGACAAGGAATATGACGATCTCGTTGAAAAGTACGGCGACGATACTTTCCGCGCCGCCATGGGCGCAGAGGCCGTTCAGGAGCTTTTAAGGGACATTGACGTTGATGCCCTTGCAGAAGAGCTTAAGGAAGAAATTGCCTCCGCATCGGGACAGAAAAAGCAGAAAATCCTTAAAAGACTTGAGGTCGTGGAAGCCTTCAGACAGTCGGGCAATCGTCCCGAGTGGATGATTCTTGACGTTATTCCCGTTATTCCTCCCGATATCAGACCTATGGTTCAGTTGGACGGCGGCCGTTTTGCCACCAGCGACCTTAACGACCTTTACAGACGTGTAATAAACAGAAATAACCGTCTTGCAAAGCTCCTTGAATTGGGCGCTCCCGAAATCATCGTAAGAAATGAAAAGAGAATGCTCCAGGAAGCAGTGGACGCTCTTATTGACAACGGCAGAAGAGGAAGAGCCGTCACAGGCGCAAACAACCGCCCGCTTAAATCTCTTTCGGATATGCTTAAAGGTAAGCAGGGACGTTTCCGTCAGAACCTTTTGGGTAAGCGTGTTGACTATTCCGGCCGTTCCGTTATCGTTGTAGGACCCGAACTCAAAATTTACCAGTGCGGCCTGCCCAAGGAAATGGCTCTTGAGCTGTTTAAGCCCTTCGTTATGAAAAGGCTTGTGGAGCAGGATATAGCAAAAAATATCAAAAGCGCAAGAAAAATGGTTGACAGAGCCGGCACAGAGGTTTGGGACGCTCTTGAAATTGCAATCAAGGATCATCCGGTTATGTTTAACCGTGCGCCTACCCTTCACAGACTCGGCATTCAGGCGTTTGAGCCCGTTCTTGTTGAGGGCAGAGCTATTAAGCTTCATCCTCTTGCGTGTACCGCATTCAACGCCGACTTTGACGGCGACCAGATGGCTGTTCACGTTCCCCTTTCCGCTGAGGCTCAGGCCGAAGCAAGATTTCTTATGCTTGCGGCGAATAACCTGTTGAAGCCTTCAGACGGCAAGCCCGTTACCGTTCCCACTCAGGATATGGTTTTAGGCTCTTATTATCTGACTCTTGTTAAGTCGGGAGTTACCGGAGAAGGCAAGGTCTTCCGTGACGTAAACGAGGCGCTTATGGCGTATAACGAAGGAGATCTTGACCTTCACGCCCTTTGCAAAATCAGAATGACAAAGGAAATTGACGGAAAGCCTGCGTCAAAAATTATCGAAACTACATTGGGACGTGTTATTTTCAACGACCCCATTCCCCAGGATTTGGGGATTGTTGACAGAAGCGACCCTGAAAATATGTTTGCTCTTGAGGTTGACTATCTTGTAAATAAGAAGCAATTGGGCAAAATAATTGACAGAGCAATTAAAGTAAAGGGAGTTCATGCGGCGGCCGAAATGCTTGATAAAATCAAGGACCAGGGCTACGAGTACTCCACAAAGAGCGGTATTACTGTTTCCGTTTTCGATGCCATAATACCGGAAAACAAGGGCAAATACCTTGCCGAGGCTCAGGAACAGGTTGACAAGATAAACGCTCTTTACCGCAGAGGTCTTGCATCCGAAAAGGACCGCTCAAAGTATACAATCAGTGTTTGGGAACAGTGTACCGCAAAGGTTCAAAGTGAAATCACAGTCGGACTTTCCCAGGATAACCCCATATTTATGATGGTTGACTCCGGCGCCCGAGGTTCCACGAACCAGTTGGGTCAGCTTGCGGGTATGCGCGGACTTATCGCAAATACCGCAGGTAAGACGATAGAAATCCCCATCAGAGCAAACTACAGAGAGGGACTTAACGTTCTCGAATATTTCATATCCTCCCGTGGCGCCCGAAAGGGTTTGGCTGATACGGCTTTGAGAACGGCCGACTCCGGTTATTTGACGAGGCGTCTTGTTGACGTATCTCAGGATGTTATTATCCGTGAAAAGGACTGCGGCTGTACGGAGGGTCTTACCGTTTCAGCTATCAGAAGTGAGGATAACGGCATAATCGAGCCTCTTGAGGAAAGACTTATAGGAAGGTTCCTTCTTGATCCGTTCTGCGATCCCGAAACAGGCGAGGTTATCGTTGACAACGACCATATGATGACAGATGACGACGCAGCCGCAATAGCCGCATCCGGCGTTGAAAGCGTTGTTATCAGATCTCTTCTTACCTGCCGCTCAAAAGAGGGCGTTTGCATTAAGTGCTACGGTAAGAACCTGGCGACCGGCGGCACGGTTCAGATAGGCGAGGCAGTTGGAATTATAGCTGCTCAGTCCATCGGCGAACCCGGTACGCAGCTTACAATGAGAACATTCCATACCGGCGGCGTTACGTCTTCCGCTGACATCACTCAGGGTCTTCCCAGAGTTGAAGAGCTGTTTGAAGCCAGAAAACCGAAAATTCTCGCAATGCTCTCCGAAATCGACGGCGTTGTATCCTTTGAAGAGGTTAAGAAAAACCAAAATACGGTTACAAATGTTGTTGTTACCAATATGGAAGAGCAAAAGAAATACCTTATTCCTTATGATTCCCGCATCTGCGTCCAAGAGGGACAGAATATCAGCAAAGGCTCTCCCATTACCGACGGCTCGGTCAATCCCCATGACGTTCTTGATATTATGGGCGTTGACGCAGTTCATAATTACCTTATCAGAGAGGTTCAGCTTGTTTACCGCCTTCAGGGCGTTGAAATCAACGATAAGCATATTGAGGTTATCGTCCGTCAGATGATGCGTAAGGTTAAGGTTACGGATCCAGGCGATACGAGACTTCTTCCCGGATCCACCGTTGAAAAGGGCGACTTTATTGCCGCAAACGAAGCGGTGGCAAACAAAGCTGCGGAGACAGGCGAGGAGCTCAGAGAAGCGGAGGGCGAACCCGTATTGCTCGGTATTACAAAGGCGTCTCTCGCTACGGATTCATTCCTTTCGGCAGCGTCCTTCCAGGAAACTACGAGAGTCTTGACGGATGCAGCCATAAAGGGCAAAAAGGATCCTCTTCACGGACTTAAAGAAAACGTTATTATCGGTAAGCTTCTTCCTTCCGGTACGGGCATGAAATGCTATAACGATGTTGACATCGAGGTTGATGCCGGCGCCATGGATTATTATGAGGAAGATGAAGAGGTTTCGGTAATTTAACCTAATCCGCTGTAAAAAATTTGTAAAAAGTGTTGACACGAGGGCAATTTTGAGTTACAATTATAAATTGTGTGGTGAAAAATTGCCCCGTTTTGTCCGATTTTATCGGATTAAACAAAATCATCTATTTTAAAGAGAATGATATTTGTATATTTTTCTCTTTTTAATATAGAAATAAAATAGGAGGTGTACAGCTTGCCAACCTTTAATCAGCTTGTTCGCAACGGCAGACAGACTGTTGAAAAGAAGTCAAAGGCTCCCGCTTTGGGCAAGGGTCTTAACTCTAAGAAGAACGTTATGACAGATCATAACTCTCCTCAGAAGAGAGGCGTTTGCACTGTTGTAAAAACAGATACGCCCAAAAAGCCCAACTCAGCTTTAAGAAAGCTTGCCAGAGTTCGTCTGACTAACGGAATTGAAGTTTCCGCTTACATTCCCGGCGTCGGTCACAATCTGCAGGAGCACAGCGTCGTTCTTATTCGTGGCGGCCGTGTTAAGGATCTTCCCGGTGTGCGTTATCACATCATAAGAGGCGTCCTCGATACACAGGGTGTTACAGGCAGAATGCAAAGTCGTTCCAAGTACGGAGCAAAAGTTCCGAAAGCCGCTAAAAAGTAATTTTTAGCAAATTGTATTTAGGACAAATCTTCTTGCAGGCGAAAGATTTACTTTCACCAATGCGAGCTTATATATATTTATAACCTCGTTATTGGCGCCACGGGAATTTTGTCACTCGAGTACCTATGATATCATTATTATGAAGGAGGGAAGCGAAGTGCCAAGAAGAGGCAATGTAGCAAAACGTGATGTTTTGCCCGATCCGCTTTACAACTCAAAGCTCGTTACACGACTTATAAACAATGTCATGTACGACGGTAAAAAAGGTGTTGCTCAGAAGATCGTATACGATGCTTTTGACATCATCAGAGAAAAAACAGGGGAGGAACCCCTTGAGGTATTTGAAGCAGCAATGGAAAATGTTATGCCCTTGCTGGAGGTAAAGGCTCGCCGTGTCGGCGGTTCTACCTATCAGGTGCCTATGGATGTCCGTCCCGAAAGAAGACAGACTTTAGGTCTTAGATGGATTACTCTCTACGCTCGCCAGCGTTCTGAAAAAACTATGAAAGAAAGACTTGCGGCAGAAATTATGGACGCCAGGAACGAACAGGGTTCGGCGTTTAAGAAGCGTGAAGATACTCACAGAATGGCAGAGGCCAACAAGGCTTTCTCTCATTTCCGTTGGTAATCCATTGCTAATTAAGCATTTACATTTTTGGAGGTTATTATGCCAAGGCAGGTCCCACTTGAATTTACAAGAAATATCGGTATCATGGCACATATAGATGCCGGAAAAACAACAACAACCGAGCGTATTCTGTTCTACACCGGTGTTAATCATAAAATAGGTGAAACACATGACGGTACAGCCACCATGGACTGGATGGCTCAGGAGCAGGAGAGAGGTATTACCATCACTTCTGCCGCAACAACGTGCTTCTGGACAAAGAAGGACGACCCTAAACAGGAAAAATACAGAATCAATATCATCGACACTCCCGGTCACGTGGACTTCACCGTTGAGGTTCAGCGTTCTCTCCGTGTTCTTGACGGCTCTGTAACTGTTCTGTGCGCAAAGGGAGGCGTTGAGCCGCAGTCTGAAACCGTTTGGCGTCAGGCTGACGAATACAAGGTTCCAAGGATGGTATATGTCAATAAGATGGACATTATGGGCGCAAATTTCTATAATGTTCTCGATATGATGAAGGACAGACTCAAGTGTAATGCCGTACCCATTCAGCTTCCCATCGGAGCTGAGGCGGATTTTAAAGGTATAATCGACCTTGTAGAGATGAATGCGGACATTTATTATGACGATAAAGGTCTTGACATGAGAGTTGAGGAAATACCTGACGATATGAAGGAACTCGCTCAGAAGTACCACGATGAAATGATTGAGCATGTTGCCGAACAGGATGAGGCTCTCCTTGAAAAGTATTTCAACGGTGAAGAGCTTACAAAGGAAGAAATTAAATCCTGTATCAGAAAGGCAACCATTGCCAATGATATGGTACCCGTTGTTTGCGGAACCTCTTACCGCAACAAGGGCGTTCAGAAGCTCCTCGACGCCATTATAGACTATATGCCTGCTCCTACGGATATCGAATCCATCAAGGGTGTAAATCCCGAGACGGAAGAGGAGGAGTATCGTCACTCCTCAGACGATGAACCGTTTGCAGCTCTTGCATTTAAGATTGCCACGGACCCCTTTGTGGGTAAGCTTTGCTACTTCCGTGTGTATTCGGGCAAGGCCGTTGCCGGAACATCCGTCTACAACTCTGTTAAGGGCAAGCATGAGCGTCTTGGCCGTATTCTTCAGATGCATTCCAATCACAGACAGGAAATTGATACCTGTTATGCGGGAGATATTGCGGCGGTTGTAGGCGTTAAGAATACAACTACCGGCGACACTCTCTGCGACGAAAACCATCCTATTATACTTGAATCCATGAACTTCCCCGACCCCGTTATCCGTGTTGCAATCGAGCCGAAAACCCGTGCGGGACAGGAAAAAATGGGCATAGCTCTTCAAAAGCTTGCCGAGGAAGATCCCACATTCAAATTCTACACCGACCAGGAAACAGGTCAGACTATAATCGCCGGTATGGGCGAGCTTCACCTTGAAATTATCGTAGACAGACTTCTCCGTGAATTTAGGGTTGAGGCAAATGTAGGCAATCCTCAGGTTGCATACCGTGAAACAATTACAAAAGAAGCCACCGTTGATACAAAATATGCCAAGCAGTCGGGCGGTCACGGTCAGTACGGTCACGTTAAAATGCGTATTGAACCCAATCCCGGCAAGGGCTTTGAATTTGCCAGCGAGGTTGTAGGCGGTGCAATTCCCAAGGAATACATCCCCGCTATCGAAGCCGGCGTTAAGGGCGCAATGCAGAACGGAGTTCTTGCAGGCTATAACGTAGTGGATGTTAAGTGCGTTGTATTCGACGGTTCGTATCATGAGGTTGACTCATCCGAAATGGCGTTTAAGATGGTTGGATCTATGGCGTTTAAAGAGGCAATGCAGAAGGCTGCTCCCGTTCTTATGGAGCCCATTATGAAAATTGCCGTTACTACGCCTGACGACTATCTGGGCGATGTTATCGGTGATATTACGGCAAGGCGCGGCATGATGAAGGAAATGGAACACCGCACAGGCGCAGTTCAGGTCAACGCGACCGTTCCTCTTGCATCCATGTTCGGCTATGCAACGGATCTCCGTTCCAAGACACAGGGACGCGGTCAATATGTAATGGAGCCCAGCCACTACGAGCAAGTTCCCAAGAACATTGCCGAAACTGTCATAGGCAGCAGAGCAAAGGGCTGATAAACCTTTATTTTCAGGTTTTGAATGTAAATATGAAATTTTCTTGATTTCGTATTGGCAACAGTCAAAAATTTTCACTAAAAGACTTGAAAATAATTATATTTGTGTTAAAATAAAAAAGTAAACTTTTGAATATTCAAATTAAGGAGGAACATTCAAATGGCAAAAGCAAAATTTGAAAGAACCAAACCCCATGTTAACATTGGCACCATTGGTCACGTTGACCATGGTAAAACAACTCTTACAGCTGCTATTACAAAAACTCTCGCTATGAAAGGTGAAGCTGATTTCGTTGATTACGCCAACATCGATAAGGCTCCCGAAGAGAGAGAGCGTGGTATCACAATCAACACAGCTCACGTTGAATATGAAACCGAATCCCGTCACTATGCGCACGTTGACTGCCCCGGCCATGCCGACTATATCAAGAACATGATCACAGGTGCAGCTCAGATGGACGGTGCAATCCTTGTTATCGCTGCTACAGACGGCCCTATGGCACAGACTAAGGAGCATCTTCTCCTTGCCCGTCAGGTTGGCGTTCCCTACATCATCGTTTTCCTTAACAAGGTTGACCAGGTTGATGATGAAGAGCTTCTTGAACTTGTCGAAATGGAAGTTCGTGAAACTCTTGACGAGTATGAATTCCCCGGCGATGATACTCCCATCATCAAGGGTTCCGCTCTTAAGGCTCTTGAATATGACGGCGGCGATGTAAACGCTCCCGAGATTGCTTGCATTTGGGAACTTATGGATGCTGTTGACAGCTATATCCCCACTCCCGACCGTAAGTCCGACCAGCCCTTCCTTATGCCCGTTGAGGACGTTTTCACCATCACAGGCCGTGGTACAGTTGCTACAGGCAGAGTTGAGCGTGGACATCTTAACGTAAACGAGGAAGTTGAGATCGTTGGTCTTAAAGAAGAGAAGAAGAAGACTGTATGCACAGGTCTTGAGATGTTCAGAAAGTCTCTTGATTATGCAGAGGCAGGTGACAACGTAGGCGCTCTTCTCCGTGGTGTTCAGAGAACAGAAATTGAGCGTGGACAGGTTATTTCCAAGCCCGGTTCAATTCATCCTCATACAAAATTTAAGGGTCAGGTTTACGTTCTTACTAAAGATGAAGGCGGCCGTCACACTCCCTTCTTCAATAACTACAGACCTCAGTTCTATTTCAGAACTACTGACGTTACAGGCGTAATCAACCTTCCCGAAGGCACAGAAATGTGCATGCCCGGAGATAACGTTGTTATGTCCGTTGAACTTATCACTCCCATCGCTATCGAGCAGGGACTTCGTTTCGCTATCCGTGAGGGCGGCAGAACAGTTGGTTCAGGCGTTGTTACCGAGATTGACGAGTAATCCTTAATAAACAAATTTTGGGCATCGGATTTTTACCGGTGCCCTTTTACATTTAGATAGGTATTCGATTTAGTGCTTATTTTAATTTTGTTTCCGCACAATTCTGTATTCGTCATCGTCTCTGTAATACGGGCAGTTTTGGAACGTTCCCGTAAGGAAGTGCATCATCTCGTCTTCGTCCAGATCGATGTCGCAGCAGTAGCACTCATATTCTTCGTCATATATGTAGTTTTCGCAGCTTTCGCAGTTCGTCTGCTTCGGCTTTTTATTTTTATTCATATTACTAACCACCTTAAAACATTTGTATTTTATTATCATACCAGATTTTTGCTTAAATTTAAAGGGATTATCTAAAAATGAAAAAATAAAATTATGTAGCGTTACAATAGATGTGAGACTAAAAGGGGTAGAAAAAAGCGGTCAAGTTT
>JAJQGK010000030.1 GCA_021200555.1 Clostridiales bacterium
ATATGAGTCATTTATTATAATTAACTTACAAGAACGGAAAGCGTAAATGCCAAGCGGAGGAGCTTTTTAAAGCAAAAATAATATAGCCGGCTCTGATTTTTTAGCACTTATATTGGGATTATATGGAGTTTATGCCTTAATATGGTTAGATTATGTGTAAATCAAATTCGATGTTATATTTATACTAAAAAGCCTTAAATCGGCATTTACGCTAAACTGGAAAGGAGGGAGAAAGGTGATAACTGAAAAATTTATTGTTGCGGAGAACAGCGAAAAGGTCAAAATCTACGGCATCTGTGGGGTTTGCGGCGGAAATGAATATCGCTTTGACGATATCTCTGTTGACAGGCGCAACGCCGAAATTGTAGATAAAATGCTGTCTTCGGCTGAAATTCCGGAGCATCTTGTCGAACGCATAGCTGCGGCAGTTACGGGAATACTAACCGAACCGGACATACGGTAATTTAAACGCCGTCAAAAACATCCCTGCAAGGATCTTTGCAGGGATTGTTTTGTATTTGAATTGAATAACCGGCACTTGCTAAAGTACAACTCTAATTTTACTTTTTTACTTTGAGGAGTTGACCGGAAAATTTCGGTTTTGCTCTTGCTTTTTTCTATCGGATTGCGTATACTGAAAAAGGTAATCATATGTTACCAAATAAATTTAGAATTTACAGGGAAAAATTATGTTACATGACAATCTGAGAGTATTCAGAGCTTATTGCGAGCTATCGCAGGAGCAGGTGGCGGAAATATTGGGCATAGATCCGGACACTTACCGCAAATACGAAATAGGAACGGCAATACCGAGCGATGAAGAAATAGAAACACTCGCAAATATATACAATGTCAGTCCTGATAGATTAACCGGCGAATTTGATATTATGAAGTTCATAAATCTCCGTCAATCAATTGATTTAATCGGTAGTTATCTTATGTGTAAATCCTGTTGTTTTTGCAATTTTCGTCATGTGCACTTGCATATATTTGCGCTATGTCATGAAATTTTCAGCTTTATTCCCATGAGTTAGATCAACGCAATTTAACCCAGTCCAAAATTAAAGCAATAGCAGACGCTTTGGAAACTACACCCGAGTATATAATGGGTTGGGAAGAAACTGACACGCAGCCTGCTCCCGATACCGCCGAAGTCATAGAGCTATACAATAAGCTCGACGATACAGACAAAGGAGCTGCCCTTGAGCGTATGCGGATAATGCTCGAGGGCGATAAATATAAATAAATACCCGCAGGTGCCGGAACACCTACGAGTATGAAAATTAATAAAAGGATGAACTGATCTTTCCGTAAATAAACAACCGCAAGCTTAAAAATTTTTCATTCGGTAGTATTATTTTGCTTCAATAACGGAAATATTTTCAGCTTCGATATCGGTGTTATCCATGACAATTTCTTTTATTTGGAGAACAACATCCGAATTAATAACTCTGCCGCTTACGATAATGTCGGCCGAATTGCCGCTTATAACCGCAACGCATTCACTGCCGGTTTTGGCTGTTACGAGATTTTCTATATTGACCTGAGCTATACGGTTTTCCGACAGCTCATTCAGCGACTGAGCTGCGGTTTGCACGGATTGCCCGTCCGCATCGCCGCTTTCGATAATCTCATTAAGCGTCGCAACAGCCTCGTCATATGACTCATCTCTTGAAAGCTTCGCCGCTGCAAAATATTCCTCATCGGAATATTCATCCGTAGCGTCCGCATATATGGCATCTCCCAGATTTACAACATTTTCGGAATTTTCCTCGGAAACGCTGTCCGCTGCGCTTATTTTGTCATCGGGAGTTGTATAATACCAATTCACAAATACCGCAATTCCCAAAAATACAACAAGCGCCGCAAGCATTACCTGTCTTTTTTTCGCAGTGATTTTCATTTCAGATTCCCCTTTTTCTTTTTATAAAATCAGCCGTTTTTCTTTGCACCCACATAAACTCTGTCCGACCCTATGCCGAAAAGATTTGTTACCATTTTTGTTATTTCAGCTTTTACCGATGAGCTGTCACCTCCGTCGCAAATAACCGCCACCCCTCTTATTTCCGGATTTTTCACAGATATGATTAACCCCGCATCCGAACCGTCGCTCTGCTCAAAAATAACAATTTCGTTTTCACCGGAATACGAGTCGGCATCCTCATCGCTTTTTGTGTTTTCCGCATACACATACTCCCCTGTCGAATCGACAGATATCATAACCTCCGCATTCCCGGCGCCGTCAATAGACTCAACCATATTTTTAAGCCTGCTTTCAAGGGACTCTTCGATATCCTCCGAGGAAATTACAATCGGTTCGCAATCCGTTTCTTCGGAGCTTTCGGCCGTATCACCGTCTATATCAAAGCTGCTCACCAACAGCAATACAGCCCCGAACAGACCGACAGCCATAATAATTATAAGCTTTTTATCACGCTTGATTTTTTCAAGAAAATCCTTCATTTTAATTCTCCGACGCAATAATTATTTCCGGTATTATTCCCGTTTCGGAGCTTACCTTTTCCCGAATTATTCCCTGAAGGGCGCTGTCCTCGGAAGACAGTTCAATTGAGATTTCCGAAAGCTCCGGATTGTCTTCATCGTTTATATACATCTGAACTTCAATTGAATACGCATATGAGCAAAGCTCTTTCAAAATTTCATCCAATGAATTTTTTACGGTTTTCTCACCCACTCTGAGAGCATATTCCTTAATCTCATCGTAATATTCTTCTTCGTCATACTCCTCAATTTCAAATGATGTATCTATATCAAAAATATTACCGCCGTCTAAATATGAAAGCGGCCAAACGATTACGGTAAGCATAAAAAGAGACAACACGGTTTTAACAGCCCTTTCCATTTTTCCTTTTGGAACAATAAAGCAAATTACCGCCGACGCAACAGAAGCGGTGCACAGCATTATTCCCCATTTCCGCAAAACTTCCATGATTTTACCTTATTTTCAAAAATTTACCTGCTCAACAGTATTACCATCGCTGTTGAGATTACGGACATATAAACAATAAAAACAGTGATTGAGAAGAGTATCGATATAACATAATAAAGAGATGACAGCATACCGGCGGTTCGAGTCTGCCCTAAAGACGAAGCCGCATACGAAGCAAGGGACAGGCATATCATCCAAAGAAGAAGCTCGCAAACAGCAGGCAAAGCCGTAACAGAAAGAATTATTATCGCCGCCATGCCGTAAACGTTTTTCATCAGCGTAATTGAGGAGATAACCGAAGATAATCCCTCGCTTACCGCACCTCCCACAACGGGAACAGATGAGCCTAAAATGAATTTTATCCCCTTAACGGAAACATTATCCGTTCCTGCGCTTAAAACATCCTTCAGAGCGATAACTCCGGAAAAAACAGTCCCGACAAAACCCAAAATAAGATTTACAAGTCTTTTAACGCCGTCGAGGAAGGATTTTGTATCCACTGTAATATTTACGGAAGAGCAAACCGCAACAGCCGAGAAAACACACATTATCGGAGCAAGAAAATCGCCGCACACAGATGTGATGATTTCCGCCGTATAAAGCGAAACGGAATTATAGCTGACCGCAAGCGAGGGATTGCCGCCAGCGGTCGTAATTCCCGCCATTATCGGAATAAGAGCCTTCATAAAAATTCCCACGCCGTAAACGGACGATACCGCATTGTGAATACAATTGATAATGCTCGAAAACGCAAGAGTACCCGCCAGCATTACGGCTACAGTCTCAAAATATGAAGAAAATGACGATCCGCTCGATATGTAACAGCCTGCCAACGCCGTCAGAATAATAAGGAAAATCATTGAGCTCAATGTTTCCGCCGGTTTTTTGAGAGAGCCTTTGAAAATTCCCGCAAGAGCATTAAATACATCGGATATTCCGATATTGTCAAACATTTCAAGGGAGAGCTCTTCAACGCCCAGCGACTCAAGAATTTCCCTCACTTCCGGCTCCAAATCGTCAAACAATTCCGACATTTCATCGCCGTACAACAAATCGCTGTCTGTATTTTTTTCAGCGGCGTAAGATGTAAAGGAAATTATCTTTACACAAATTACAATGACAAGTAAAATGTTTTTACATCTCTCAGCTTTTTTTATTCCCTTGAAATTTTGCATTTTCTGCTTCCTTTTTTTGCATGCAATAAACTTTACAATCAAATCAATGTATTATTGCCTTAAATCACCGTGTACGCCAATTCGATTATTGCCTTTGCCATGGGGATTGTCATAGCGATAACTATTGTTTTTCCCGCAAATTCCACTTTTGAAGCGAGAGCCGTTTCCCCCGTATCCCTGCATATATCGGCTGAAAATTGAGTTATGACCGCAGCTCCGAAGGCTCTCAGGACTGTCTCAAGATAATCCGAGCCGATTTCCGCCGAACCGGCATAACCGCTGAAAAACTCCGTTATCTCACTTAAATAAGGAAACGCCATAAACAGAATCAGAAGTACTGCTCCAATCTCCGTTACAACCGCATATTCAGGGCTGTACCTTCTGACGATGAGGCAAACCACAGCCGACAGAAGCGCCGCTCCGGCTAATTTGATCATAGATTAAACACCGACTCTATATATGAGAACATATCGCTTAACTCCGGTATTAGCATCATAAGCACGATTATCAATCCTGCAAGAGTTGTTACCATTGTATATTCATCTCTGCCGGATTTTATGAGAACCTGATTGAGAATTGCAACAATTATTCCGACAGCGGCAATTTTGAACAGCGTGTTTACCTCCATCAAAATCCCCCGTTCATATAAAAATCAACACTGTCAGCAATCCTGCGGAAACAGTCAACACACTTGTAATTTTGGTTCTCTCACGCCGCATCGTGTCGGCCTGCTTTATAAATTCCCGAAGATTTGATTTGATAATTTCCGTGCTTTCACCTATTTTTTCCGAACAACAGCTGCACAGGTCGCCGCAGAAGCGGGTAATTACGTCTTTTTCGGGCTGCAAAAGATACAAACCGGAATCATTGACGGATTTTGCCCATGCCTCGGGTATTCCTTCGCCTTTATCAACCCTTGCGGTAAAATCCGATAACAACGTCAGCTCCCGAAATTCTTCGCTTTGCTCCAAAAGTCTTATGCAGTCGGCAAAGGAGCGTTTGTAAAAAACAGCATTATTTCCGATCGATTCAACAAGTCTTAAAAGCAGCTTTAAATTTTTGTTATGGCAGTTGTCTCGATGAATTATGTAAAAAGCCGCCGTAAACGAGCTTGTGATTATAATTAGAATTGCCGCTGATTTCATTGATAATTTCATCCGTTCTTATAATTTTCCCGATTTTACCCGGATTTTTTCTGCCTTCAAGGAATACCGCATAATCAAACTCTCCCGACAAAAGCAGATCTCTTGCCGTACTCCGCTTCAGAAAATCCTCATAGGAGTCCGCATGAATACTGACAGCAAAGGCTGCGCCCGTATTAAGCCCGAATATTATCTTATCCGCCTCCTCATGCGAACCTATCTCGTCACAGATTATCATTTCCGGTGAAAGAGTCCTGACGGCTTTTTCAATTCCCCGATGCTTTGAACATCCCCTTAATATGTCGCAGTTTACACCGACTTTGCTTCCAAGCTCACACCGTTCATCGATTATTGCTGTTTTTCTGAAGCCCAATTTATATTCGGAGGAAATTCTGTATGCAAGATTTTTAAGCACTGTTGTTTTTCCCGTGCATGGCGCGCCGGCAATTATAATGCTCGGCAAAATATCAGAACCCGAATATACGGCTTTAATCAGTTCATCCGCAGCATTCGGACAATCTCTTGCAATTCTTATGTTTACAGATGTTATATCGCGGATTGCGGAAGCGCATCCGTTTTCCGAAACATATGAGCCGCAAAATCCCGCCCTGTGGCCGCTTCCGAAGGTTACAAAGCCCTCCGCAATATCCTCCTGGTGCGAATAAACGGAATACTCGCACATCAACGACATGCTCAAGGCAATATCGTCTTGCGTTATAAGTTCAGCCGAGGAAAAGCTTATTGAGGAAACCGTTGAATCTTTACCCACAAAATACACGCAGGACTGAGTGCAAACAGCAAGGGGAAGATTAAGTCTCAGCCGTATTTCACACGCCGTACTTTTGATAGAATCCGGGATAAATTTTAAAATATCCCGCAAATGAGGAGAAACAAATCCTAAAACCTCATCAAATTCCCTACATTCCGACAAATCATCACGTCCCATACCTCAAAAGAAAAATTTTTATCCGTGCTTTTCGCTACAGTAATAAGTTATTCACACCTGTCCCGAAATATAACCCGGCAACAAAAACAATTTGTCCGAATTTTAAATTTTAAATGTCACGTTTCTGGACCGGATTGTTTTTTCGGTTTATTTTAGCCTTGCAGAGTAAATTGGTATTGACAATGCAAATTTAAGATTTTATAATATCTGTTAAATAAATACTTATTAAATCAAGTTCATCAATCGGACAATGCGGAGGCGTTGAAATGGAAGAGTATATCAATTGTGTACTGAGACCGAAAATTCAAGGGGACGGCGGCGAAATCACATTTGACTCCCAAGACGGAGACAACATTACCGTAATCATGCAGGGGGAATGTTCAAAATGCCTTATCCTCAACAGATGTATAAGCTGGATTGAGGAGCAAATTGAAAAGGATCTCCGGCAAAAGGTAACTGTTACCGCAATCCGCAAAAAGCCCTTTTTCTGGGACACATAAGGATTTAGAAAGGCGGGAGTTTTAATGGCACATATAAAAGTGGTACGCCGCAGCATGAGACCCGAAGAATACACGGATTTGCGGTTCGGCTGGCTTAAAAGATATATTTATGAGGACAAAACGGAAATTACATCGTTTTTAATCAGAGAGGCTCGTCAAACGGCTGAAATGCAGTTTGAATTTTACGATGATGAGCCGCGCACGCTTTATAGGGGCGATATGTATTTTACCCCGGACGGAACGGCGTTTATTGAAGCCGACGCCGAAATTCCGGAAAAATACAATGGGCGTGAAATTCGTTTTCAGCTGAAAACAGCGGCCGAGATGATTGTTAAGATTAACGGCAAATACGCAGGAGGAATAGATCCCAACAGGGACAGTCTTATAATTTCTCCTTTTTTGGACGGAAAAAAGGTTCACATCGAAATTACAGCTTATAACCGCTCAAAACCGGATGATGAGAGGAACCCTGAGTCTCTTTCGGTCAGGGGCTGCCGTCAAATTTTTGAGGGCGGATATTTTGCGGTGGTCAACGAAGACGTGCAGTCTATGGTTTATGACTGCGAGCTGCTTTTAAATATAGCGAAAAGCGACGCTTTTAATGAAGATTACCGCTCTTTAATCAACCGCGAGCTTGATAAGGCGTTTAATTTTATAGATTTTGATAATTTTAATACGGACGACGTAAAAAAAGCATCGGAGCATATCGAAAAAAACATATTTGCAAATAAAAGCTACAAGGGCAATGGTAAGGTGGCTCTTGTTGCCCACTCACATCTTGACATTGCCTACTACTGGAGAAGAATCCATGCAGTTCAAAAAAATCTGAGAACCGTTCTTATTCAGCTCAGACTTATGGACAAGTATCCCGATTTTAAATACACCCATACCCAAGCCTACACATACGAAACGGTTGAAAAATATTATCCCGAGGTTTTTTCGGAGCTTAAGGAAAAAATCAAAGCCGGTCAATTTGAACCTGTGGGAGCAATGTATATCGAGCCGGACTGCAATATTCCGTCAGCCGAAAGTCTTATAAGGCAGTGTCTTTACGGTCAAAAGTTTTACCGTGAAAAATTCGGCATTACAGTTGACACTTGCTGGCTTCCGGATGTTTTCGGCAACAGCTGGATTTTACCTCAAATTTTGAAAAAATCCGGAGTTAAGTATTTTATTTCAAATAAAATGTCCACATGGAACGACACCAACAGATTCCCGCACAACAACTTCATTTGGAAGGGCATTGACGGAACGGAGATTTACGCCTGTGTGCCGCCCACGCACTTTATAACATGGAACATGCCGGATCAAATTCAGGAAAACTGGGACGCTTTTTTGGGTAGAGTGTGAGACACCGAAGCACTGCAAAGGATCGGTTACGGGGACGGCGGCAGCGAAGTTACCGAAGAGGTGATAGGGCGTAGGCACAGATT
>JAJQGK010000109.1 GCA_021200555.1 Clostridiales bacterium
GCAGTAAGCTCTGAACACTCTTAGATTGTCATGTAACATAATTTTTTCCTGTAAACTCTAAATTTATTTGGTAACATATGATTACCTTTTTCAGTATACGCAATCCGATAGGAAAAAGCAAGAGAAAACCGGATTTTACTTTGTGCAACTTTTCAAAGTAGCAGTCTCCGAAATTGCTTAAAAAATTTAAAAATCCTTATTAAAATCAATTTAATCATAGTTGCACTTACTTTGAGTCGGAAATGCAAGAATGTTAATCTTTTACATGGAGATGATTGCATCCATATTATTTAATATAAATTCCTGAGCTTGTTTTGAAAAAAGCAATTGTGTCTTTGTTTCGCCGGTTTTTTGATCAACAATTGTTTGTTCAATCACACCTATTTGTTCAGACAAATGGGTAGTCATTTTTACATTTCTGTTGATAACGGCAGGGACTTTTGACTCGGTTAAATATCCTTGTTTCAAGAGCCATTTGTTTACAGTTGTAAGAGAAAGCTTTTCCATGGATTCTGTATCTACTGCGACATTTATGTTTTTTACAAAAGCCGAAAGACTTATCGGATTATCTGTAATTTGTATATTGTTTCTTCGTTGTGGATCCATTGAGAATGCAGTTTTCTTTTTTGTATATATTACGGATGATTCTGTTGCAGGTATATTTACAAGCCCGCCGGTAGTTATAATCTCATCAAGAATTCCCGATACAAACGCAAAACATTTTTTCAATCTCTCCTGTTGCAGAACGGAGTCATTTTCGACCGCTTCTCCATTTACCGGATCCAAACCTTCTGACAGCATGTCCATATATAATTTTGCTCTTTGAATTACCTGTAATTTGTTCATATTTCAGGCTGTCCTTCCTGTAAAATGCTTTGCAGCTTTTTAAGTTTATTGGGTGTCATAGTTTTATAATAGTGCATTCCGTCATAAGTAGGATGCAGCACCGGATATTTAGGATGCTTTGTCTTTAATATAAAATGGTTCTCGATTAACCACTCAATAATAACAATTAAATTATCACGGTGAACTTGCTTCAGTTTTCCATATTCCGGCAGATTGTTCAACCCTGCATCTGTAAGGCGTTTACTGTTGGCACCGCGAAGTACATCCGCTAAAATACCTATTCCATAGTACCTTTTTTCGCTGATATGAGAAAGGCATTGTAAAACAGTATAAATAATGTCATTTAAATCGTTTTCCTCAAACATAACCGCCTTAATACATGCTTTTTTTATAATCTTATTTTCTTCGTTTATCGGTTGATTTTTTACTTCCTGAACTTGTGACGGCACTTCGGAGACAGTCTCTGCAAACACTTTTGCAGGTACAGAATCGGGATCAAGATTAAACATATCATAATAATACTTTGGTGCCATGAATCTTCCGCATCCGGAACCGTCTTTTTTATAATTGGTGCAGCCGAGAAAATAACTGTTTTCCTTGCCGGGCTTAACAATAAGATATCCATCTCGGCACTGATCACATTTAAGTATGGATAGCTTTCCCGCTTTATATTCGTTAGTCATAAATCCGCAAATCTCCGGCTCATTTGTACATATAAATAACCGCAATCCATAAGCGTTTTTATAACGATATTGCATTGGATATCCGCAAATAGGGCAGGTTTTCCTTTCAACATTATTTTGCGGCGGCTCTTCGTTCCAATTACCGCACAGAACAACATTTTTGTAATCATGCTTTATTTCAAGTAAAAATTCAGAAGGATTCTGCTCAGGCGCTATAAAATATACACGGTTTTTAGTTCTCGTCATGGCAACATAAAACAAGCGGCGTTCTTCAGCATAATCAATGGAACGATCTCCTTTGATTACAAATGCAAGAACAGGATCATCTTCAATTTTAGATGGAAATCCGTATGTTTCGTTGCGGCCGTTGACTACTATAACATTATCATACCCCAAACCTTTTGAGGCATGAGCTGTCATAAATGTGATGTTAAGCTTTGGATATTTTACACTCTTGAGCTTACTTCCTCGATTGATGTATTCAAATAATCCGGATTTTTCCAATTTATCGCCGTCAAATCCAAATCTGCCAAGCAATAAAATAGATGAAGCCTCAGGTTTTCCTTCCTGCTTGTTAAATTCTATAATTTGCTTAAGCGCAACTTCAACAGCATGTGCAATAGCGTAATTTGCACCGCTTTTATTATTTGCATTTAGTTTTTTTGGATTGCCATCATATGTGTAAATAATAACAGGGTCAACAATGTTTTTTGAAGATGTCAATTCTTTTGAAATCTGTGCTTTGTTTTTCTGAATGAAGTTGCCGGCAATATCAATCACTTCCTGAGAGTTGCGATATGTTTTTGCAATCTTTAGAAGTTTCGCATAACCCATCTTCTCTTCAAATTTTGTAAAGAGCGTTATATCAGAACCGCTAAACGCATAAATAGATTGCCAATCGTCACCGACCGCAATTATTTTAGCGTCGGTCACTTCCGACAAGGCTGTTATTAAATCAAATCTTTGCCGAGAAATGTCTTGATACTCATCTACAATAATATATTTAAAATCAAGTTTCTTTTTCATTTCCTTGAATGATCGTAGAACTTGCGCGGAGTCATTTATCATATCCTCAAAGTCAACCGCATTATTTTCCTTTAGATAACGCTCATATTCCAAATAACAATCATTACAAATGTCTAAAAATAGCCTTGTGCGTACATTTTGAGTAGAGTGATACATACGACTAAACTCATTCACTGTAAATCCGTTTGTTTTAAAGTTTGAAATGAAGCGACAAACCAGATTGATAAGCTTTCTTATATAACGGTTTTCTTCTGTAGATACGAGCTTTTCCATTACCTCTTTGTTTGAACGAGGACGCAATTCAAAGCCGTTGTTTTTTATCTCTTCCTGTAAATGTTCTAAAAGTGATTTTCGGTCGGAATACTGTGAGAAGGTGTAAATGAGCTTAGTATTATGTTGCCTGTGCAAGTTAATTTTGTCGTTTATGGCCTTTTTATAAGCTTCAAGCTGATCGTCACTAAATCGATCATTTTTACCGTCTTGCGTAATGCCGAAATGTTCAATGTAAGCAACTTTATCGCCCTGCCGAATAATAAAGTCGGGAGTGTATGGTTTTTTTGAAAAGAGAATATCATATTTATACATCGGCTCATATTCATAGTCAATGTTATTCAGATACAGGAAATTGGCGATTTCCACCTCTTGCCGGGAACGCATTACTTCGCTTTGAATTGTTACCGATTTTTTAGTGCGGATATCGACGACCCGTTGTTTAAATTCATTAAGATCGCTTCGCATTGTAGAAAAATTCGATTTTGCGATTTTATTGAAGAAATTATTGAGATCTTCCCCTTCATACGGAGCATCAAAGTACGAAGAAAAAAACAAAATCAAATTATTAACGAGACTTTCGTTCTTCAGTACAGAACTTTTGAAATAATCCTGTAAAACGAAGTACAACTTTGAAGAGTCAACTATATTCAGTTTTTCCGGCGTTTGCTTTCTCAATATAGCATTTCCGGTTGAGTGGAAAGTGGCAATAGGACATTCAATCGCTAAATCTTTATTAATCTTATCCCGAAGCTCTTGAACAGCCTTATTAGTAAAAGAAATAACAAGAATTTGAGAAGGCTTAATGCCTTGTTTCTCAACCAAATATTTAACCTTGGCTGCAACAGTGGTCGTTTTTCCGGCGCCGGCACCGGCAATAACAAGGCAATAATCCTCATCGGTTAAAACAACACGGCGTTGATCCTCATCCAATTTAATTTTAGGATCGACATCATGAAGAATATTATCTAAGTAGTTCTTTTCTTCAACCATCGCACGGCTGATAAAAGACTCGTTATGCTCTTCTATAAGGGCTTCAAAGTTTATATATTTTGATAGTGCATCCTCGGTAATAGAAAGCGAAAGTCCGTTATTTTTACAGAAAGCATCTAATAATCGACTGTTTTGCAGTACGCCAAAATACTCAACGGTTTTCTTTGCGGCAAGCAGCTTTGTGCGATATTCACTTTTTGAAATATAGCGGTTTTCTGATAATATGGAATCCATATAAGCCTTTAACTCCCACAAGTTTTTACACTCCGGATTCTCAAAGAATATATTATCCGCGACATCATCCGCTGTTATTTCTTTCTTTTTTAAAAGCTTAGAAAATAATCCCATATTTATGCCTTTCCTATCCGGCAATGTTAAGTAACCATCGATAAAATCACACATGACTGCAAAGCCGCAGTCTGCTTGCTGATTTTTCGCAGTATACCGTCACAAAGTCTCATGCGAGAGTATTCCTTGAGAAAAGGACTTTGCATTGAAAAAAATCCTCTAAACTGCGACGCTCTTGATTTAACCGGTGCTTACCTAAATCGTAAATTACCTTTTTCAGTATACGCAATCCGATAGAAAAAAGCAAGAGCAAACCGGATTTTTTATTTTGGATGCAATAATAAAAACATATAAAAGTAAAAAACAAAAAATGCTACATTTTCCCGAAAAAGAGGCGGTATAATTCTTTTAAAGAATTATGGTATACGATATACAGTTCATAATTCAACAAAATACTGTATTTTCAAACGCAAAATCAAAGAGAAGCCCCAACAAAATGACAAAATCTGACTTCATGTTCAGTTAATCTGTATATTGTCAAATGGGAAATTATTTATTATAATTAACTTGTAAAAACGGAAAGCGTAAATGCCAAGCAGAGGAGCTTTTTAAAGCGAAAATAACATAGCCGGCTCTGATTTTTTAGCACTCATATTGGAATTATATGGATTTTATGCCGTAATATGGTATGGATCATATGTAAATCAAATCTGATGTTATATTTATACTAAAAAGCCTTAAATCGGCATTTACGCTAAGCTGGAAAGGAGGGAGAAAGGTGATAACTGAAAAATTTATTGTTGCGGAGAACAGTGAAAAGGTCAAGACCTATGGCATTTGCGGAGTCAGCGGCGGACATGAATATCGCTTTGACGATATTTCCGTTGACAGGTACAACGCCGAGATTGTGGATAAAATGCTGTCTTCGGCTGAAATTCCGGCACATCTTGTCGAACGCATAGCTGCGGCAGTTACGGGAATACTCACTGAGCCGGACATACGGTAACTTAAACGCCGTCAAAAACACCCCTGCAAGGATCACTCTGTAGCTTTTGCGGGGATTTTTTGATTTATTTAATTACTCAACTGCTGATAAAATCACGGACAACCGCAACTTCGCCGGCTGATTGATTTAATCAAATACCTACTTAAAATGCAGCTCCAAATTGCATTGCATTTATTTTGAGAAGCTGACTAGAAAATTTCGGTTTTGCTCTTGCTTTTTTCTATCGGATTGCGTATACTGAAAAAGGTAATCATATGTTACCAAATAAATTTAGAATTTACAGGGAAAAATTATGTTACATGACAATCTAAGGGTATTCAGGGCTTACTGTGTATTATCGCAGGAGCAGGTGGCGGAAATATTGGGCATAGATCCGGACACCTATCATTTTTCTACATTCTGTAGTCTCATCTTTTATAAATCTATAAAACAATAATAGAGGAATTTAATTATGCGTAATTTAAGAACATATTATGCTGCGGATATTAAGGACTTTCTGACACAGCCCGAAGAATATATTTCAGGTATTATTCATTCAAATGACATTTCCGCCGAAACAACAATTCAGCAAAGTAATACATGGAGACAAGAAATACAAATTTTAAAGGAACAGCTCAAGTATTTTTCTGAGGGGCGCATACTGTTTGAATACACGATTCCAAGAATGGGTAAAAGGGTCGATGTGGTTCTGTTATATAAAAATATTGTCTTTTTGTTGGAATTTAAATGTGGAGCCAGTGAATATCGCAATTCCACATATGACCAAGTGTATGATTACGCCCTTGATTTGCGTAATTTTCAAAAAGAAAGCCACAACAAGCTGCTTGTTCCAATTATGGTTTCAACAATGGCCCCTTATATTGAAAATAACATTATCGAATTTGAAAGGATTGTTAAGCCTCTTAGCTGTAATGCCAAAAATATTGCATATACGTTAACAAAGGTTTCATCGTTATATAACGAGCCACAATTTGATTATTTAAAATGGGAAAATTCAGAATATCTGCCAACTCCAACAATTGTGGAAGCTGCACAAGCCCTGTATCGAGGACATAATGTTCACGACATTACAAGAAGTGATGCCGGGGCGGAAAACTTAACCGTTACATCAAACGAAATAAGTAATATCATCGAATACAGCAAGCAAAACCATAAAAAATCCATTTGTTTTGTGACGGGTGTACCGGGTGCAGGTAAAACTTTAGTTGGGCTAAATATTGCAATTGAGCGTTCAAATGCTCAAAAAGGTGAACATGCGGTCTTTCTTTCAGGAAACTACCCTCTTGTCGCTGTTTTGCAAGAAGCATTAGCGCGAGATAAGGTTGAACAGGAAAGACAGCACGGCAATAAATTGGCAAAAAAAGACGCCTTGCGCAGCACATCTGCATTTATTCAGATTATACATAAGTATAGAGATTCATTTGTTGGTAACGATAATATTCCTCCGGAACGAGTTGCAATCTTTGATGAAGCACAGCGAGCGTGGACCCGCGAAATGATTTCTAAATTCATGCTTACGAAAAAGGGAGTTGCAAATTTTCAATTTAGCGAGCCGGAATTTCTGATTAGTACAATGGATCGTCATAAGGATTGGGCAGTGATTATATGTCTTGTAGGTGGAGGACAAGAAATTAATACAGGTGAAGCAGGACTGCCGGAGTGGTTTGATTCCTTAAGACGCTCATTCTCAGAATGGGATGTATACATTACTCCTGAACTGAATGATAACGAGTACCGCAGAGGTCGCAGTTGGGATAATATGATCTCTAATTTACACACTTATGAGCGGAATAAGCTGCATCTTGCGACATCGGTACGTTCATTCAGAACGCCGGATTTGGCTGCTTTTGTAAAATCAATTTGGATGTTGATATTGAAAAATCAAAGAGCTTACTTTCTTCTATTAAGGATAAATATCCAATTGTACTGACTCGCGACTTAAACACTGCCAAAAAGTGGGTACAAAATCACTGTCAGGGAACTACTCGATATGGATTACTTGCAAGCAGCGGCGGTTTGCGGTTGAAGCCCGAGGGGATTTTTGTAAAAAATGAAATATCTGTAGAAAATTGGTTTTTAAATGGCAAGGATGACGTTCGTTCAAGTTATGCTTTAGAAGATGTTGTAACAGAATTTGATATTCAAGGACTTGAGCTTGATTATTCAATCGTTGCATGGGATGCAGATTTCCGTTTTGACGGACAAAAATGGATTTACAGCAGCTTTGTTGGGAATAAGTGGAATACGATTCACTCAGATGAAAAACAGTTGTATATAAAGAATGCATATCGAGTATTGCTAACTCGAGCTCGACAAGGAATGATTATTTTTATTCCTAAAGGCAGCGATAAGGATGTCACAAGAAAGTGCGAATACTATGATATGACTTATAATTATCTAAAAGAAATAGGTATGAATATTCTCTGAGTAACTACATTTGAAGCACACAATAAAAAATTTTCACGCTAAGTCGCAGTTAAACCTCGGAAACCCCGAAATTAAGGTGTTTTCGAGGATTTTTGCTTTCTTGAATTGTATTCTCCATTTTATATAAAACACATAAAAATGAAAAAAATGTAAATCAAAAACAGCCGTTTATTCAGCGTCCAAAATGCCATTTGGAAGAGATCTGGGCATAAAAAACACCCACATTACTGCAAGTGTTTTGTGTTATTCTTTGTTATATTCATCAACAAGCAATTGGTATCTAAATCCTGAAATGTCTGATCGTGCCGCAAGCCAAAAGCTTTTTCATTTCCAAAAATGTATTCTTCCAATGTTTCGCTGTCTATTTATGTATAACCTTGTCATGCAAAAAATAATTTTTCATCCCGACGTAACCGAGAAAAGGTTTAAGTCATCATCTTATGAGATAAAAAAATATTATGGGCA
>JAJQGK010000023.1 GCA_021200555.1 Clostridiales bacterium
CAGCAAATCCTCACTTCATCCGCCACCGGCGGCGTTCGGATGTGCTGCCCGCAAGCCGCAAAGCGGCTTCCTTTTAAAATTAAATTTTCATAATCAAACCCGTAAGGGTTTGACCAAACATTGCACTTGCCTCATTAAATCCTAATGGATTTAACTACAATGATTTTATTTTTATCGGGAGGGGCTATGCGTCTATGGCGGGATGTTGTAATTTTCCCAATCAAAGGTTATTTGTACAAATTAAAATTTTTCCTCATTGTGCATTTCTAAAAGGCATATAATCTTATAATTCTTATCAGTCTTACAGAGAAGGCAGTAATTGTTTATCCTCAAGTTCATCTAATTTCTTTAAATTTCTAAAAAAGAATAATCAATACGGTTAAGTATGCTATAATTTATTTATTATACAGAAATTTTATATAGAAATTTTTTTTGGAGGAATGAGAATGAGTTTAAAAGATACGGCAGTTACCACCATAAACAACGTAAAAACATATTGGCGGGAGCCTATGAAGGGGCGGTACATGAGTTTCCGTGAAATTGCCGCTTACTCCGGCGGCGGCATCGGAGCTTACTTCATTATCACCTTGGGAACTGCCTGCCTTTTAGCTACCGGAAACACTCTTATTTCAAGCACGCTGGGCGTTGACGCCACGGATATGTACATACTTTATGTTATCGCCGTGCTTGCCAATATCCCTCTTACAGGTATCAGAGCGAATATTATAGACAATACTCGGAACAAAGCGGGCAAATACCGTCCTTATATAGTTACAATGGGTATTCCCACGGCGATTATCTGCGTGCTGATGGTTTGGTTCCCCTATGACAAGTTGGAGTCAATCGTGGGACAGGGTATGATTTTCGGCGAGACAAAAGCCTATGTTGCGAAATGCGCAATTATCCTGATTTTGAATTTATTCCTCCACTTCTTTTATTACTTCTTCTATGACGGCTATGAGAACCTTATTCACGTTCTCTCTCCCAATTCTCAGGAGAGAGCCGACGTATCCTCCGTCAAAAGCGTCGTTTACTCCTTCGCTCCCACGGTGGTAAACCTTATCACTCCAATTATCGCTTCAAACATATTCCATACCAATTCCACAGATATCCGAGTTTACAGGCTCCTGTATCCTATTTTGGGAGTTTTGGGAATTGCCCTTTGCATTGTTGTTTACAGATATACCTCCGAGAAAATAGTTCAGGCGAAAACTCACGTCATTCAAATAAAATTCACAGACGCCTTGAGAGAGGTGGCAAAAAACAAGTACTTCTGGATTATCGCTCTTGCAGGCTGGATAGGCTTTCTTGAGTCCGCATATAGCAATATCCTGTCCTGGCTGTACAATTACGGCGGTGTTTGCTCCGGCAATGTATTCGGAATAGTTCAGACCGTTTACGGAAACGCCTCTCTTTGGGGTATGATTTTGGCTCCCTTCTGCATAAGACGCTGGGGCAAAAAATCCGTACTCGTTATCACAAATATGTTCAACATCGCCTTTATACTGCTTATGCTGCCGGCGACGACTGACATCGGAAGCAGCGCAACAATCTGGCTTGTGCTGGGCTGCCTGTACCTCAATGCCTTTATGGGTTCCTTCGCTCATATTTTGAACCCTGCAATTCAGGCGGATATAAGAGATTATCAGCAGTATAAAAGCGGAGAGAGAATTGACGGTATGTTCTCCGCCGTGAATACAATAGGCAATGTTATTACTCTGCTCACATCCTCCGTTCTCCCGATTATATACGAAAGAGGCGGAATTACAAAGGAAAATGCCGTAGCCGTTACAAGCAATCCGTCAATACTTAACCGTATGCTTGGGGACGGGCAAACAGTGGGAGAGATTTTGTCTCAGCAGCTGGCAAACGGTCAGGACAACTACACCAACGCTTATTCGGCTCTGTATGATCCAGATATTCTCAGCAGCCTGCTTCATGTGCTGATTTTGGTGTCGGCGTTGGGAGCGCTTATGAATGTTATCCCTTATTTCTGGTATGACTTCAACGAGAAAAAGCAGAAATCCGTTGTCCGTGTGCTGAAGGTCAGGGCGATGTTTGAAGATTACGATAACGGCGCTCTCTCCGATAAGGATTTGGTCGAGACAATCGATATGATAAGAGAAGCGAGAATAAATGCCGCAGCGCAGCCCAAACAGGTTGCCAAGGATTACAAAAAAATCAGAGACAAAGCGGAGAAAAAAGCCGCCAAAAAGGCTTACAGAGAGGATTTGAAGTTTAACGAGGAAATAGAAATTTCAAAATTCGTATGCGGCGAGCTTGACAAATTCTCCGATGATGTATTCAAATACAAGGTGAACGCCTATGAAAAGGTATATAATGAAGGGCTGGAAGGCTTGAGACGGATGAAAATGTCCGACATTAAGGCGGAGCTTAAGGCGGCGAGAGCAATGCCGAAGCAAACTAATGACGAAAAGGAGATAAGGAAATTTGCAGTAGAGGTTGCTTCCAAGAAGAAATCCTCAAGGAAGTTCATAGACAAGTATTATTCAGGAGACGCCGAGTTTAAACAGCCCGAATTTTCCGTGCTTGAGGGATATTTTAAGGATGAGGACAATGCGGACGACCTGCTCAAGGAGCTTTATCTGCGGCAGAGAGAAGCGGCAAAAGCCAAGGATCGCACAGGCTCAAGAGAGCTGCGCCGTGAAATCGAAGCTGCAAAGGTTCAAAGGAATATCGCAAGGAAAAACTCCAAAAATGAAATGGATAAGCACGCTCAATTCAACAGAGCCGCAAAAGCCTATCTTGACGCCGAAAAGCTTATAAACCAAAGGGAAAATTATTCTCGTTTTTCGGATATAGACGCAATGTATGCCGAAGCAAAGGTTCGTGCGGAACAAGCCGAAAAGGAAGAGGACGAACGCAAAGCGCAGCTTGAGGCGGAAAGAAAAGCCCATGAAATGGAGATAAAAGCAAAAAAAGCGAAGGATAAAGAGAACAAGAGAAAGAAGTAAAACATTTCTGAAAGGTCAGAGGCTTGCGGGGATATTCACCAATCACTGCTCCGGTGTGCGGAGAATAAAAATTCCTTTCAATATCAACAGAAAAAAAGCCTGCTCTCGAATTGGGAGCAGGTTTTAAAATATCAAGCAGGTATAATTTTATTGGCGGCATATTAGGTAAGCTTTATTCGCCGTCGGCTACAGCCTCGTCATAGAGCTTTTTAATGCAGGACCTGCATATCTTATGACCATTGTAATCGATAACATCCTCATAATTTTGACAGAAGATGCATGTGGGAGTGTATTTTCTGAGGATAATCTTGTCCTCATCCACAAACACCTCAAGCGAGTCTTTTTTGTCCGTAATGTGCATAGTCTTTCTAAGCTCCATGGGAATAACAAATCTGCCCATGCTGTCAATTGACCTTACAATTCCGGTTGATTTCATTGTAAAAACCTCCGTTTTTCGGCAATTCGGCTTTCCTTCCGCTTGCCGTATTTTAAATTTTTTTCAAGAATAAAATCGATTGATTTCCTCTTATGTATTTAAGATACCATAAATGTTAAAATATGTCAAGTGTTTTTTAGGAATTTTTTGACATTTTTCTCATATTTTTTCGAGAATGATATTTTTGGGGGCTTTTACTGCGAAACGGTGTAACATATAATATGCAAAAAGGCAAGGATTATAAACTTTATGACTGCAAGGTTTAAAATAATTCATTGCCCGATCAAAAAAGCTCTGTAATCAGCTGCAAAAAAAGGAAGCCCGATTGCTCGAGCCTCCCGTTTTTTTAATTGCTTTAATCTGAATTACAGAATTAGAGAAGATTCTCCATTGCGTTGCTGATGTTGTCGTCAAAATTATGGATGTTAAGAGCATTGAGTATAGTAAGAACCCAGCCAAGGAATGAATAAACTATCTGTAAAATATCAGCTGTCGTCATGTTTGTTTCCTCACTTTCAAAAAAAATCAAATTTTCCGAATAGCTAAAACGGCATTATGCCTGTGTTGTTTCTTCGGCTGCAGTATCATCATCAGATCCGGTAAGTGATGACAGATCGATTCCGAATAATGCAAGGAAGCCATTTACAAGCTTAAGGATAAAGTCTACAAAATTGTTTACGGTATCATAAAATGACTGTAATCCGGTTTCCATCAACGAACACCTCCTTGTTGTATTTTAAGCGAAGATAACCCCGCCGAGCATGACTTAAGTCATGCGACATTCAATCAGTTATCGTCATCAGAGTCGCCGAAGTAACGCTTAATGAGATCTATAAGCTCTATTATGAAATTTATCAAACGAGCAAAGTATTCCATCTGAACGCCCTCCTTTGAGTTAAATATCTCTTACGATGTGATAATAGCATAAAACGACTGAATGTTCAAGTAGTTTTGTTAAAAGTTATTCTATAATTAATAAATATAACATAATTATGACAACTTTTGTGAATGTTTTAACAAGGTAACCACTGATTAACCCTCATCTGACAGCAATATCGCCGTCTGCTTGGTTCCTTTCCGCAATACATAGTCACAAAACTCCATACTCCGGTATTTCTTGTGTTTTGCTCCTTGTCCTGCAAAAAATTACCCGTGCATTTGAATTACTTGATTTAATAAGTGTCTACCCGGCAAATAAAGCGGGGTCATCCCTTGAGACAACCCCGGCCGAAATTATTCGCTTTCCGCCACGGTTGTGGTTTCCGCTGCAGCTGTTGTGGTTGTTGAGTTTGAACCGCCGAATAAAGCCTCAAAAAGTCTTACTATGAGGTCGATTATACGCTCAAGCCAATCAAGTCCTCTTTCTACTGCATCTGATGTATCACTGAACATTGGAAATGCACTCCTTTTCTTAATATTTTAAGTTTTAACTTTGAGATTAAAAGATGCTCTCGATATTATTCCGCTGAAGTTTCGTCTTCATCGTCCTCGCCGAGACCTAATGCTTCCTTAATCTTGTCAAAGATCTGCACTATAATCTGGATGACATATGCAAGCCACTCTACGAACGAATCTACAACTGCAAAATCTTCTGCTGACATTGTTTTCACCTCGTCTTTCCTTTTTGTTTTATTCAAGTTAATTATATCATTTTGTGAAAATTAATGCAAGGGCTTAAGAAAAAAATGTTAAGTTTTGTTTGTTCTGCGGGTTGCAGAAATGTAAATTTTTTGTAAACAACACATTTCTAAGATGTGACGGCTGCAATTCATTTTATCGGCAGCTTTATATCAATTTCATTTTATACATAAGCAGAGCTGCACCGCAGGAGGCGATAATTGTTATAAACATAAGCGTTCCGACGCCCATGGTAGGCGAGAATATGAGCACTATTACTCCCACGATTACGGGCGCAAACACAAGCTTCCAATGCTTTGCGAAGTAGCTTGCTCCCAACGCTCCGAACAGAGCGGGGAGAACCCATTGAAAAGCGGGCTGAAATACGGACTCTTCATCCGTAATATAGGGGAGAAGGGGAGAGAACGCAAGAACTCCCACGGCGATAATCACCGTAGTTGTAATGGAGGATACGCCTATCGCTATGGTGGAAATTACCTCGCCCTCTTCGGTATTCGCACGCACGCCGGCATTTTCCATTGCCGCAAGACCTGCGGGAAGCTTGAGGTTTGTTATGTTTCCGGTTACAAAGGACAGGTATGTTCCGCCTGCTCCAAGCATAGGCACATACGTAAATACTTCAATGACGGCTGTGATCCAGTACAGCACCATGAGCCTTACCAGAACGCTGCCCAGTACCTCTAATTCAGGCCAAACACCTAAATAAAGACAAATAGACGTAGGTATTCCAAGAAGCATCAGAAGCGCTCCTATATCCCATAAAACGCCCCATCTGTGAACTCTGTCAAAATAGTCTTTCATAAATATTCCTCCTTATCTCCACACGAAGTTTACGATGTAATCCGGCAGAAAGCTTTCAAAGAGTATTGCTGATCCCATGCCTATGAACATGCTCAAGGGCATTGCAAAGGGCTCTAATTTTGACAGCTTGAATTTTTTGCACAGCGTCTCAAGTATCAGCATTGCCACTATCGATACAATCAAAACGGCTATGGACATAAAGCCTGCGTTTCCCGTGCCGTCCTCGGTTGTGCCTGCGATTGCCCTTGCGATAAATGCCGAAATTATGCCGATGAAGGCTGCTGCGGAAATTATATCTCCCAATTTTTTGGCATTTTCGCTTTTGTTCACCGCCGAGCCGATTTTCTTTTGAAGCTTTTTGCACACAAAGGGCAGGAGTATCAGCGGAGCAATGCTTCCTATGGTCATAGCCCATGCAACGGTTGTGAATTGCTGTTCGTCGGTAATCTCAACCGAAAGGGATCCGCCCATTGCCTCCACAGCGCTTTGCGCCGCCGTTGTTTCATACGCCAGATTGCCGATAACGGTAAGCCTTGTCCAGGGCAGCACTATTCCCAATGCGCCCGCCAAAACTATGACCGTAGCAAGAATTGAAATTGCCGGAGCGATTGAAAAAAGTATGCTTGACATAACCGTGTTTTTCAGCTTTGATTTTTCAATTCCGATTTCCTTGGCATGCTTCCATGATTTTACGATAAAGAATATCGACTGCGCAAGTACGAACGCCACCGCAACAAGAGCAACAGCGTACATAAACCCGCTTTCCTTAAAATCCATAATACATAGCGCCTCTTTTCGATTTTTTTGTTTGAATTTAAAGTGAGCACTAATTAAATCGAGTGCGTCGGATGCTTAGAAGATCTTTTGCAAGACAAGGAACAAAGCGCAAGGAATGCTGTCGTATGAGGGGCTTTGCGACGATGTATTGCGGAAAATGATTAAGCAGACGGCGGCGATGCGTTAGGCGTGATTTAATCAGTGGTTGCTTAAGGCTTGTAACTTACAATTTTTCTTGTAAAGCACATAATTCCCTTTGGCGTGATGTCGATTATTCCGCAGGAATTTTTCCGCACGCTGCCGGGGTTCATCATATAAAGACCGTCTTTATATGTAACGTTGGGCTCGTGGGTGTGGCCGTAAAGAGCGATGTCGGCTTCTGCCTCTCTCGCTTTATCCTCAAGTCCCAACAGGTTGAACTGTACGCCTACGCTGTGGCCGTGAGTGCAGTAAATAAGCTTTCCGCCGATTCTCTCTGTCAGGCTTAAAGGATATTCGCAGCCCCAGTCATTGTTCCCCTTAACCGCAATAAGCCTTTGGCAGTTCATATACGGAATAAGCGACTCCCAATCACGATAACCGTCTCCCAAAAATATATACGCCTCAGCGTTTATGCTTGCCAGCGCCATTCTGAGAGAGGCTCTGTCGCTGTGTGAATCGGACACAACAAGAATACGCATTCATAATCATCCTTTCTAAATCATATATATACATATGCGGCTGCCGATAAATCGGAACGCAGCTTTTACAAATTTTTAAATGCGGGGTTTTCGTATGTCAAATGGAAATATGGATGAGCTTTTTGCTCAAATAAAAAACAATTCAAAAGAGGATAACAAAAAAATTGCCGAGCAGGTTATGAAGAGCCTTTCGCCGGAGCAGTCCCAAACGCTGAAAAGCGTACTCTCCGATAAATCCCTTATGGATAAAATGTTAAATTCAAAGGAAGCCCGTGATATTATGGGCAAAATAGGAGGAGACAATGGACATAAGTGAGCTTTTATCCTCCCTTTCTCCGGAGGATATGGAAAAGCTGAAGGGAACCGCAGAGTCCCTGTTATCCGGCGTAAAATCAACAAAGGAAGAACCGGAACAACCCGAAAGCCTGATTGACCCGTCTATGCTTTCCGTAATGACACGGCTGGGCAACGCTCTTAACGGAGATGACGACCGAACAAGGCTGATTAAGGCGCTGAAGCCCATGCTCAGCAGCGAGAAACAGGAAAAAGCGGATGAAGCTGTAAAAATTCTCAGACTTATTCGGCTTGCTTCTATGATTCGTGACAGCGGGGGCTTAAATAATTTGATTTGAGGTGAGGTCTGTGGCGGATTACACATATGAGGATATGATAAAAATGCAAAAGGAGGCTGCTGACAGGGTTCGTGAAATGAAAAAACGGGCAGCGGCTGCCGCAGAGGAGGATATTGAAAACGAACGTAAGGAGCAAATACCGCCTTTGCCGGATAAGGTGAAGAGAATTTCCTATCCGGTTGAGCTGCCGGAAGAGAAAAACTATAGGGAAGAGCCTTTGGAAGCGGAGGAAAATAGCGTTGAAAAAACTGAGCCAAGCGTTAAAAATAAATCGGTTTCGGCAAATATAACGGAGGATAAGGACGCTCCTCTTATCATAACTCTTGCTTCCCTTTTGTACAGAGACTCCGGAGATTATCCCACCGCTCTCGCCTTGCTTTATTTGCTTTTTTAAAGTAGACAGTTGACGCTTTTATGTTGAAATTAGTCATAAAAATGGCCTGTTTGTTAACTTTAATATGACATTTTTTTAATATTTAAAAATTGTTAATTAAATGTTCATATTTTATTAACATATATTGTATGCTTATGTGCTAATATAAAGAAAATTTAACTACAGTTTGCCGGAGGTTTAAAAAATGATCGAATCCATCTACAGCTTTTTTTCAATGATTGCAAACCTTTTTTCTACACTTTCAACCTATCTTCAGATGATTTTTGGCATGATTGATTGAGAGGTCACTTCCAATCCGGCATATGCTTTGAGCATTGCGGATTATGTATAGAAAAATCACAATGTAATCGGTTCAGTCTCCTGCTTTTGCGGGAGATTTTTCTGTTTTACGCCGGTTTGAATTAATAAACAAATCCGTGTAGGAGCGACCTCATTTGCTTGTATTCTTGCGGCGTCCGTCTCCGTATGCTTGCCCCGACGGGCTGTTTTTTTTTGCCAAAAGGCGGACGAAGCCTATGAAAAGGAATCCGCCCGCTTTTTAATTGCATAATAAATCTTCAGATTATCTTTCTTCTCTGAAATACGCCAGTCCGAGACTTTGAGGCGGCTGATATTCACGCTTTTTTCTCATGCTTGTAATAACAAGAACGACTATTGTAACCAAATAGGGGAGCATTTTGAAAAGCTCTTGAGTTTTAAGAGCAAGACCGGGAATAAACAGGTAAACGATGTAAAGTCCGCCGAATATGATTGAGCCGAAAATGCCTATATCCGGATTCCACAGGGCAAAGATTACAAGAGCAATCGCCAGCCAGCCTCTGTCGCCGAAGCCCTCGTTTGACCAAACTCCGCAGGCGTAGTCCATAACGTAGTACAGACCGCCCAAGCCGGCTATAATGCTTCCTATGCAGGTTGCCATATATTTGCTTTTTTCAACGCTGATTCCCGCCGCATCGGCTGTTGCGGGATTTTCGCCCACAGCCCTTAAATGCAGACCTCCTCTTGTCCTTTTAAGGAAAAATGCAGCGGCAATTGCAACGACAATGGCAAGATAAGTCATAAAACCGTAGGACAGGAATATTTTTCCGAACCAGCCCAAATCATCCGCAAAGGGCAGGGACGCTTTGAAAAATTGACTTGTGTTAGTAAGGGCAACCGACGGAATGTCGCTGCCGGTAAGCTTTACTATGGATGCGCCGAAAAAGTTGCCGAAGCCAACGCCGAAAGTCGTCATTGCAAGACCTGTAACATTTTGGTTTGCCCTTAACGTGGTTGTCAAAAAGCTGTAGATAAGTCCCATTATAAGCGAGCCGAGAGCCGAGCTTAAAAGAGGTATCATAATTGCCAAAAAACCGTTTATGGCGTCAGGGGAGGAAAGGGATTCCTCATACAGGAATGCGCCGATAACGCCCGAAATTCCCCCTACGTACATAATTCCCGGAATACCTAAGTTCAGGTTGCCGGATTTTTCCGTAAGCATTTCTCCTGTAGAGCCGAAAAGCAGGGGAATACCCTGTACCACCGCACGGGGAATAAAACTGATTATTGAAGAAAACATCACTCTGCCTCCTTTGCCGAGCTTGCAGCATCTGCGGCTCCTGCGGCGATTTCCGCTTTTTTATGCTTCGTATTGAAAACAATTTTGTAATTGATAAAAAACTCGCAGCCGATAATGAAGAAAAGAAGTATGCCTGTGATAATATCCGAAAACGCCTGATCGATTCTGTAAACCGTTGCTATTTCACTTGCGCCCTTATCCATAAATACAAGGAGGAAGGACGTCAAAATCATAACCAAAGGGTTGAACTTTGCCAGCCATGAAACCATAATCGCCGTAAATCCTCTGTTGTCCGCAGTGGACGTGGAAATTGTGTGGTTGGTGCCGGAAACAAGGAGAAATCCCGCAATTCCGCAAATTGCGCCGGACAGGAGCATTGTTCTGATAATAACCTTTTTAACGTTAATGCCGATGTACCTTGCGGTGTTTTCGCTTTCACCCACAACCGAAATCTCATATCCGTGCTTGCTGTACTTTAAGTATATATACATTATAATTGTAATTGCAAGTACGATTATAATGTTGAGCAGATATTTTTGACCGCCGATGGTCGGGAGCCAGCCGGCTTGGGAGGATTGATTGATAATTCCTATTTTTCCCGAACCCTTGGGCGATTCCCACGCCATTGCGAAATAAGAGACAATCTGTATTCCAACGTAATTCATCATAAGCGTGAAAAGAGTCTCGTTTGTGTTCCACTGAGCCTTGAAAATTGCCGGTATAACCGCCCAGATTGCGCCCGCCGCCATGCTTGCGATTATCATAACGATAAACAGTACGGCAGTGGGGAGAACATTTCCCAGCCAGAGCATACACGCAGCGCAGGCAAGACCGCCCACCAGAACCTGTCCCTCTGCGCCTATGTTCCAAAAACGCATTTTAAATGCGGGAGTTACGGCAAGAGAAACACACAGCAGCATTGCTATATCCTGAAGCAGCGTCCAGATTTTTCTTTCCGTGCCGAAGGCTCCCTCTATCATCGTACCGTAAACGCTTATAGGATTTTCTCCCGTAAGGATAAACGTAAGAATACCGCAGACCACAAGGGCTATTGCAATTGCTATTATCCTTATAAGCCATGACTTGTAAAAGGGGAGGCTTGAACGCTTAACTATGTGAAAAAGAGGCTCTCGTGGAGCTTTTGCCGTTTTTGCCGAAGCCGTATTTGCCTTTGCCATTTACTGCTCACGACCTTTCTCTTGAGTTTTTGTCATCATCAGACCTATTTCATTTTTATCTGCGGATCTTCCGTCAACTATCCCGGAAACTCTGCCTGAATTTATAACCATAATCCTGTCGCAAAGCTCAATAAGAACATCAAGATCCTCGCCCACAAATATAACGGCTACTCCGTTTTCCTTTTGCTTGCTTAACAGATTATATATAATGTAGGATGAATTTATATCAAGTCCCCGCACGGGATACGCCGCCATAAGAACCTTTGGGTTTGACGCTATCTCCCTGCCCACAAGAACTTTTTGCACGTTTCCGCCGGACAGCCGCCTGACGGGAGTCGTTGCGCCGGGAGTTACAACTTCTAAGCTTTTGATTATGTTCTCCGCTAAGTTTTTCGGCTGCTTCCTGTCAAGAAAAGCGGAATGTCCCTTTTTGTAGCTTCTGAGCATCATATTGTCTATAATGTCCATGTTCCCTACAAGTCCCATTCCGAGCCTGTCTTCGGGAACAAAGGAGAGGCGCACGCCCAAATCCCTTATTTGAGTGGGAGTTTTGTCCCGAAGATTTACGGTTTCATCGTTTTTCGGGTTGACATAGAGAATTTCACCGCTTTCAAGGTGCTGAAGTCCTGCGACTGCTTCAAGAATTTCCCTTTGACCGCTGCCGGCGATTCCCGCAACGCCTAAAATTTCTCCGCTTTTTGCGGTAAAGGAAACATTGTCAAGCACCGTTCTGCCCTCGGCGTTTTTGCAGCTGATATTTTTAACAATCAGCCTGTCTGCGGTATTTTCGGGATCCTTCCGCTCAATATTCAGGGATACCTTTTTGCCCACCATCATCTCCGTAAGAGCCGTTTCATCGGTTTCCGCCGTGTTTACGGTGGCTATGTATTCGCCCTTGCGGAGCACCGATACTCTGTCGGATATTGAAAGCACCTCGTGGAGCTTGTGAGTGATAATTATGATTGACTTCCCGTCCTCACGCATTCGGCGGAGAACTTCGAACAGCTTGTCCGTCTCCTGAGGCGTCAGAACCGCCGTAGGCTCGTCAAGTATAAGAATGTCAGCTCCTCTGTATAGGGCTTTTATAATCTCCACCGTTTGCTTTTCCGATACGGACATATTGTAAATCTTTTTTTCCGGCTCGATTATAAATCCGTACTTGTCGCTGATTTTTTTTATTTCCTCGGAGGCCGTTTTTACATTATATTTGTCTCCGTTAATTCCGAGAATAATATTCTGAGTTGCCGTAAAGACGTCCACAAGCTTAAAATGCTGATGAATCATCCCAATCTTGTACTTGTACGCATCTTTTGGAGAGCGGATAACCACTTCCGATCCGTCAATGAGAATTTGCCCCTCATCCGGATAGTAAATTCCGGAAATCATATTCATAAGGGTAGTCTTTCCGCTGCCGTTTTCGCCTAAAATCGCAAGAATTTCACCTCTGCGGACAGTCAGGTTGACATCCTTGTTTGCAATGACGCTGCCGAAGGTTTTCGTTATTCCTCTGAGTTCAATTGCCGCTTCGCTCATAAAGCCGTCCCTCCCGTAATAAGTAGCTCAGCATATAAAGCTTTATATCCCAAAAAGCGGTATAAACCTTTAAACGCTGTTCTTTGCTGTTCTTAAAAAAAGAGGGTAAGGGTACTTTTTTTGTACCCCTACCCCCGGAGTTAATTCCAAAGAAGAATTATCAATACTGAGTATCCAGAAGAGTGATGCCGTCTATAAGAAGATCGAAGTAGGGAGCTGAACGGAATCCGTCTGCCGACTCATCGAAGTAACCGTCAACGATAACGTTGTGGTCGCCTTCATAATTATCATCTGTGTCAACATCAGCCATGTATTCGGTGATTGTCTCGCCGTCTACAGTGAATGTAGCTGTGTCAAATACATGGAGAGTGCCTGCTTCAAGAGCTGCAATAGCCTCGTCAATAGCATCCTGAGTTCCCTCTGCAGCTACGTCCTCGTTTACATCCGTAAGAACAACGGAGCCTGTGGAAAGAGTGCCTGTCCAGTCGCTGGCAATCTCTTCACCGTTGATTACGCAGTTGATTGCATATTCAAAGTAAGGAGCCCAGTTAATTCTTGAGGAAACGATAAATGTGTTGGGGCAAGCCGAAATTGTGCTGCCGTTGTAGGAAACGTTGGGTACGCCTGCTTCTTCACAAGCTGTGGGAGCTCCCATTGAATCGGCGTGCTGGCTGATAAGTACGCAGCCGTTGGAGATAAGCTTGTTTGCAGCTTCTTTTTCGGCTGTCTCGTCATACCAAGAGCCTGTGAAGGAAACTTCCATTGTTACGGACTCGCAAACGGACTTTGCGCCGAGATAGAAGGATGTGTAGCCGGAGATAACCTCTGCATAGGTGTAAGCGCCTACGTAGCCCATCTTTGCCTCGTCCTCGGTGATTTCGCCGTTGGCTATCATTTCGTTAAGCTTCATGCCTGCTGCGATACCTGCAAGGTAACGGCCTTCATAGATAGAAGCAAAAGCGTTGTGATAGTTTGAAAGTCCCTCTGTGTGAGCCTTTGTGCCGGTTGCATGGCAGAACTGAACGTCGGGGAACTCCTTTGCGGCTTCAATCATGTAATCCTCATGACCGAAGGAATCTGCAAAGATGATTGAGCATCCTGCGTCAACAAGCTCTTCTGCGGCGGTGAGACAAGAGTCGTCCTCTGCAATGTTTGTCTTGTAGATAAACTGAGTATCTTCAAATAGTTGATAATTATGAACTTCGTCGGCAGCGTCGATAAAGTTTTTATCGTATGTAGAGTTGCTGTCGTGAAGGAAGATAAAGCCTACCTTGAGATCCGAAGATACTGTGGAGGAAGCGCTTGCGTCCGTGGTGGACTCACTGTCGTCGTCTGTCGTGCTGCATGCTGCAAAGGCAAATACCATAACAGCTGCAAGAAGAATTGCGATGATTTTTTTCATTGGTCTGATTCTCCTGTTGAGATTATTTATATGTTAAATAAAACATATACAAATTAAAAGCCCGGAAATTCAATTTACGTTCAATAAAGGCGTGCTAAATTAAGAGTCGCTGCGGAATATTACATTTCCGTCCTCCATGGACTCGATAGCCGCCAACGATCTGACGTCTATTCCCGCATCCAGCAAAAGCTGTTCGCCGGGCTGGAAAGCCTTTGTGATTGCAATGCCTGCGCCGACAAGGGAAGCTCCCGCCTCGTTTATGATTTTTTGGAGTCCCAGCACAGCCTGTCCGTTGGCAAGAAAGTCGTCTATGATAAGAACCTTGTCCTCCGGGTGGAGGTAAAGCTTTGACACGGCGATTTCGTAGGAGGGCCCCTTTGTAAAAGAAAAAACCTCCGCAGTGTAAACATCCGGACCTACGTTTTTGTGGCTGCCCTTTTTGGCGAAAACCACCGGAACCTTGAAATATTCGGCGGCATAGCACGCTATGGCAATACCGGATGCCTCAACCGTGAGGATCTTGCTGATATTCTTGTCTTTAAAAAGCTCGTAAAAATCCCTGCCCATGAGACGGAGCAAGTCAATGTCAATCTGATGATTAAGGAAGCTGTCAACCTTCAGAATATTTCCCGGAAGAGCTTTGCCATCCTTTAAAATTCTTTTTTGCAGGCTGTTCATCGGATACTCACCCCATTCACGGAAATATAACATAAATCTATTATATATTTTCTTTTTAATAATTTCAATAATATTTTAAGCTTTTTTTTGAAAATACGGATTTTTCTGCATTTTTAACAAAAGAATTGCAAAAACTTCTCTTGTCATTTGTTTTTTATGCGGTTTGACAAAATGCGGGCGGTGAATTTCGGAAAATTTAAGTGGTTAGTAGTACCAAAAAATTTATTTTTATTTTGTGCTATTATACAAATTTTTGCCATTTCGGATTTTGCATATTATTGAAACTTGACATTTGACTTATTTTATATTATTCTATAATTAAGCATAAATACGACAAATACGGTTTTGCGTTTTTATGCCGAAGATATTATTCAATCGGCTTTTGCCGGATGGAAAGGATTTGATTAATTCATGAAGAAAAGCACTAAGATTTTAAGCGTTTTCATGTCTTTGCTTCTGGTTTTCAGCTGCATTCCCATGACTGCCATGGCGACTGACAGAGACACCTCCTCTTTGGATGCGTACCTCAGCAATGAAAACCTTGCTGCTGTTGCAGAAACGCTGCTCACCGATCTCGGCGACAGAAAAGAGACGGTTGTTCCCACAGTTTTAAATCTCGTGTTCCAGCTTGTTCCCGATTTAAAGACTCAGGCTGAAAGCGACGGACTTGACGTTTTCAACGCAAGCGCAGAGGATCTTGCATCCTCATTGGTAGCATACCTTGACAACATGCTTGAGGAGTTAGACCTTAACAGCTCTATCGGAAGCTATAGCACTTTGATAGGCTTGATTGGTATTGATGTAAGCGACCTTAACTCTGTTAATGGATTTATGGCTACTCTTGCATCTCTTGACAGCCTTTTATCATCTTCAGGAGCTTCAAGAACTTACGGTGATTTGGCCGATCTTGATTTAGCTGCCATACAAGCTCTTGACAATGACAGTACCGACCTTGATACAATTTATGCTCTTGTTGACTTCCTTGCGGATGAAGACAATATTGCCGTAATAAAGAAAGCCGTTCTCGGCGAATTAGACTTAGGTACTATTAACGGAACAATTAATACTTTCGCTTCTTTCGATATTGAAGGCACGGTTAACGATTTTATGGGCAATCTTGATGTGACAATCAAGGAGCTTATCTACAATTACCTTATCGCTGACAAGGTTGAGGTAACCGCAGAGGACGGAACCGTTACTGAGGAGATTGAAACCGCTTACGCCGACTCCGACTATTACAGCTTCACTTCCGATGAGCTTCTTGCCGCAGCTCTTATTAAGCTTATCAACGGCGAGGATGTATCTCAGACAGAAGCATCCGCAGCGGCAGCTATGACTCTTTATGAGCTTATAGGCGCTTATGCCGACGTTGCAATCGCAAATTACGCTATTGAGCCTCTTAACACAACGGTTAAGGACGCTCTTACCGATCTTTGCGACATGGATCCCCAGCTTGAGGTTCTGAAGGACATTCTCAACCTTGACTATGAATTTACAACAGATACCTTCAACTTCACGGATATGGCAGAGGAAGGCCTCTTTGAGAATCTTAACAACCTTGTATGCAAGATCGTTGAAGTAATGGTTCAGCCCGAAGTTTATGAAGAACTGGGTCTTGTAGAGGGCGGCAACGAGAATATCACCGCCAACCTTACCTCCTTCCTCGGTTATGTTCTTAAGACTCTCGCTTCAAACAACGGCGGACTTCTTGAGTTCACAATCAACGAGACTGCATATTCATACGATTTCAGCCAGTTTACAGAGGAGAACATAGCTTCTCAGAGCCTTGAGGACATGGTAGTTGCAGTCCTTAAGCTGTTCTTCCCCGGTTGGTTCGGCGAGGATGTTCCCGAAACAATCGACACCCTTGAGGAAATGGCTGCTTACGCCGCATACAAGGCAATCGACACTTGGATGCCAGATGACTTTGTACTTGACAGCGGTTACAAAGACCTTGTTTATAACAGCGACGGATCCTTTAAGGATTTCAACGTTGACGACGGTGTTTGGGTTGATTTAATAGGCGAAATGGGCATGGATGTTGCCATTTATTGGCTCAGCGGCGCCACAACCTATGAAATAGATCAGACTACGGCGCAGAGCCTTAAGGCTGACGGCTGGACATGGGAAGATTTTCTTGAGTCTGTCGTTGACTGGGCGCTGAATTACATCGACGGCGTTCCCGCTGTTGCAGACGTTCTTGAAACGGAAGTTACCGAAATCGACGGTTACGGCGCATGGTACAAGCTTAACGTTGTTCTCAATGAGCTTATCCCGCTTGATTTTGTAAATGACTGCGGCGATGAAACCTTCACATTCGATACCTACACATTCCTTATCGAAAAAGCAGTTCCCAGTCTGTTTGAGTGCGACTTCGAGGCATTTGCAGACATCCTTGCTGCAAACGACAGCGAAGACAACCTCTTTAATAAATCAGTTATCTCCTCCACTCTTGAGCTTGTAGACGGTCTTATATTCGCTCTCTTTGAGCATACCTGCGGCACTACCGGCACATTTGAGAAGGCGGCTACAGAGACTCGCGACGGCTACAGCGGAACATATGACACGGCTAACGGCCATTACATTGACGTTACCGTTATCGAGGCAACAGGCACAGAAGAGCCCACAACGGAGCCTGCCACCGAGGAGCCCACAACAGAGGAGCCCACAATGGAGCCTACAGATGAGCCCACAACAGAGCCTGCTACAGATGAACCCACCACCGAGCCTTCAGGCAGCGATGTGATGAAAGGCGACGTAAACGGCGACGGCAAGGTATCTGCGGCAGACGCCCGTTCAGCTTTGAGAATTGCAGCCAGCCTTGACGAGGCGACAGACGATGCTCTTGCAGCCGGCGATCTTGACGGAAACGGCAAAATCACAGCAGCCGAAGCAAGAAGAATCCTCCGTGTTGCTGCAAGCCTTGACACTTTTGACGATTAATCTTCATTGATTAATAAAAACAACAATAAGCTGATTATGCTGATTATGCTTAACAGCTGAACCGGTACCGTCTCGTTTGTTCGGGGCGGTATTTGCTTTTCTGCGGATTGAAAAGCCGGCGGCCTTGGTTTTGAAGAGACTCTTTTCGGCGGCGGTAAATAACCTGCCCGTCACAGCGGATTATTGCCCGAAAATAATCAACATTTTTCCCTGTTCTGTTTATATTCAGTTTAAAAAGCAATGGTAACATACGCATATATCAGAGAAATATTTGGGAAGGGAGCGGACTTTTTAATGCTTCAGGTAAAAAACATATCAAAAAGCTATACCACAGGGGATTTTACGCAAAAAGCCCTTGACGGAGTCAGCTTGAATTTCAGGAAAAATGAATTTGTTGCCATTTTGGGACCCAGCGGTTCCGGAAAAACAACTTTCCTTAACGTTATAGGCGGTCTTGATAAGTATGACAGCGGAGATCTTATCATTAACGGAAAATCCACCGAGCATTTCAGCGATTCGGATTGGGACTCTTACAGGAATAACAGCATAGGCTTTATTTTCCAAAGCTACAATTTGATTACTCACCTTAACATCATCGACAATGTTGAAATGGGTATGACTCTTTCCGGCGTTTCCGCAGAGGAAAAACATAAAAAGGCTTTGGATGCTCTTGAGAAGGTCGGTCTTAAAGACCATGTGCACAAAAAGCCGAACCAGTTGTCCGGTGGTCAGATGCAAAGAGTGGCAATCGCAAGAGCTTTGGCAAACGATCCGGATATTATTCTTGCCGATGAGCCTACGGGAGCTCTTGATAAAAATACAAGCCGTCAGATTATGGATCTTATTAAGGAGATTGCGGATGACAAGCTTGTTATTATGGTTACTCATAACCCTGCCCTTGCGGAGGAATATGCGGACAGAATAGTAAAGTTTGAGGACGGCAAGGTTATCGACGACTCCAACCCTTATACGGAGTCGGAAGAGGATAAAAATTACAAGCTGAAAAAGACGAGCATGAGCTTTGGCACGGCTTTAAAGCTTTCCTTCAAAAATATCTCCACCAAAAAAGGCAGAACATTCCTTACGGCTCTTGCGTCCAGCATTGGCATTATAGGCATTGCTTTGATTTTAAGCCTTTCAGACGGATTTCAGCAGCAAATAGAAAAATACCAAAGCAACGCCCTGAATGAATTTCCCATTATGATTTCTCAGATGTCTATGGATATGGACACGAGCAGTATGTCCGACAGCTCCGGCGATCTTCAAAATCTGCTTTCGGATGAACACGAAACCTCCGATACGAATTATGTAATTCTTGACGAGGCGGACACCCAGAATGTTATTCATATAAATAATTTGTCCGATGAATATATCGAGTATATCGAGAGCATGGACTCTGAAATATGCAACAGTATAGGTTACACAAGGACTGTGGCAATGAATGTTATTAAGGAGAATGACGACGGCAGTGTTTCGGTTTGCAGCTTCCCGTCGGGATATGCCGGCACAACTTCGTCTTCCTCCGATACATTGGATTTATCCTCGCTTATGAGTACATCCTATTCCTTAAGCGGCATCGGTCTTTCCTCTTACCCCGTCACCTTGGGCGATGATTCGGAGTCATACCTTGAACAGTATTACGATGTACTTGCCGGCTCGCTTCCTGAAGACGAATACGGAGTGGTGCTTGTTGTTGACAGCGACAACACCGTCACAACGACAACCATGGAATCCTTGGGCTTTGATGTTTCCGGAGACACGGTCAGCTTCGACGACATTGTAGGCACAGAGTATGAAATCGTAGGCAACGATGTGTTTTATCAGAAGTCGGAGGAATACGGCATTTATATGCAAAGCACCGACTATGACTCGATGTACGGCAACGAAAACAATATTAAGGTGACGATTACGGCGGTTGTAAGGCTTAAATCCACCGAGTCCATAGGACTTTTGGGCTTCGGCGTATGCTACAGCGACGACCTTGTGGAGAGAGTAATCGAAATGAACAGCGCATCCCAAATGGTACAGGATATCCTTACAAGCGATGTTGACATTACTCCCTCAAACCCCTTGACAGCTGTTGACGAGTCCACAAGAGAGACGCTGCTCCTTGCATACGGCGGAGAATCCGTTCCCTCGGCTATCTATATTTTCCCGCAGAACTTCGACACAAAGGAAGAGGTTCTTGCATATCTTGACGCTTACAATGAGGGCAAGGATGAAGACGACCAGGTAATTTACACCGACTTGTCCGAAACGATAACAGAGCTTACCGGAAGCATTATGGACGCAGTTACAATCGTTCTTATAGCCTTTGCGGGCATATCGCTTGTGGTATCAATGATTATGATTGCAATTATCATTTGGATTTCCGTTATCGAGCGTGTAAAGGAAATCGGTATCCTCCGTGCGTTGGGCGCAAGGAAAAAGGATATTACCCGAGTATTTAACGCCGAAACCTTTATTATCGGAATTTCATCGGGCGTTTTGGGAATAGGAATTGCTTACCTATTGACTATCCCCATAAATATGGTAATTGAACATATTACAGGTCTTCCCAATGTGGCGGTTCTCAGCCCCCTTTACGCACTAATGCTTATAGCCGTAAGCCTGATTTTGACGCTGTTAGGCGGATTTATTCCCGCAAAAAGGGCGGCAAGAAAGGATCCCGTAACGGCATTGAGAACGGAATAATCAAATTTAACATAATAAACATACAAGGAAGCCGCATTTTTGTGACTTCCTTTAACTTTGTTTTTCCGATAAAAAATGACTTGAAACGGTACCTGTTTTATTATATAATAAAATCTAATTGAATTTTAATATCTTATTTTTATTCATATATTGATTTATCTATCGGAGTTGATGAAAATGCAGGATGAAAACGCCTATTATATAAACGACAGAGAATGTGTTCCCGTTCTTCCCTTGCGGGGGCTTGTAATGTTTCCCGATATGACCCTTCATTTTGACGTGGGCAGAGCTCAGTCAATAGAGGCGGTTAAATATGCTCTTTCCGAAAATAAAAATATTTTTATGGTAGCTCAGCGTGACCCTGAGGTGGAATTTCCCAAATTCAGCGATCTTTACACCGTGGGAGTTCTGGCAAGCATTAAGCAAATACTCAATGTTGCGGAAGGAAAAGGTACTCTGAGAGTTGTTGCGGAAGGCATAAGCAGGGCTGTAATTTCCGAAATCACAAATAATACCCCGTTTATTTCGGGACTTGTCGCCGCCGTTCCCGATAAATCGGTGGGCATATCCTCATACGATTATGAAATTGCTCTTATCAGAAGAACTCATGCGATTTTTGAAGAATATTGCGACGCATCCGGAAGAAGATCGCATACTTTGCTCGCCTCCCTTTACGAGGAGATCAGCGCAGGCAGTCTTGCGGATAAAATTGCAGGCAGCATATATTTGCCGGTTGAGCAAAGACAGGCAATTCTCAAAGAGTTTAATCCTCTGAAAAGGCTTGAGAAGGTCTGTGCAATACTGAACCGTGAAATTAAGCTTTCCGAGCTTGAAGACGATATTCAGGAACAGGTTCAGGATCGGATGGACAAAAATCAGCACGACTATTATTTAAGAGAACAGCTGAAGGTTATATATGAGGAGCTTGGCGAGGGAGAAGACGTACCGGAAGAGGCCGACAGGCTTATAAGCCTTGTCCGAGACAGTAAAATGCCCGATGAGTCAAAGGAAATCCTGGTAAAAGAGTGCCGCAGAATGGGAAAAATGGGCTCCGGCTCTCCCGACGCAAACGTAATAAGGACATACGTTGAAAAATGCCTTGCGCTGCCTTGGGGAATTTACACCAAGGAGTCAAAAAATTTGGATAAGGCGAAAAAGCAGCTTGATAAGGATCACTACGGTCTTGACGACGTAAAAGAGCGAGTGGTTGAAATGCTTGCGGCAAGAATGCTCTCCCCGAATATCAAGGGACAGATAATTTGTCTTGCGGGCCCTCCCGGAGTGGGAAAAACTTCAATAGCAAAATCCGTTGCAAAGGCAACAAACAGAAATTACGTTCGTATTTCTTTGGGCGGCGTTCGTGACGAAGCCGAAATAAGAGGACACAGACGCACGTATATCGGAGCCATCCCCGGCAGAATAATCAACGCCGTAATCGAAGCAAAAAGCTCCAATCCGTTAATCCTCCTTGATGAAATAGATAAGATAAATTCCGATTTTAAGGGCGATCCCGCATCTGCGCTCCTTGAGGTTTTGGACAGCGAGCAGAATTTTGCCTTTTGCGACCACTATATCGAAATGCCGGTTGATTTAAGCCGTGTGCTTTTCATCACAACCGCCAACGACAAATACGCCATTCCCGAACCGCTGAAGGACAGAATGGAAATAATAGACGTGGGAAGCTATACCCATGAGGAAAAATTTAACATTGCAAAGAAGCATCTTTACCCGAAGCAGCTGGAGGAGCATAACATAACCAAGAAGCAGCTTCAAATCTCCGATAAGTGGCTCCTTCTTATGATTGTCGGTTATACCAAAGAGGCGGGAGTCAGGCAGCTTGAAAGGCTGATTGCTAAAATCTGCCGAAAAACAGCCGTTGCAATTCTTGAAAACCCCGAAGCCGTCACATCGGTTACAGATAAAAATCTGCCCGAATATTTAGGCGCCGTGAAATACCGTGAGGACGATATTGAACTTACAAATGAAACAGGACTTGTAAACGGTCTGGCTTGGACGTCCGTAGGCGGAGAAATGCTGCAAATCGAGGTTTCGGTCCTCGACGGTACCGGAAAGCTTGAGCTTACCGGCTCATTGGGCGACGTTATGAAGGAATCCGCAAAAACCGCTCTCAGCCTTGTGAGAAGCAGAGCCGAAAAATTCAATATCGATCCCGATTTCTACAAAAATAAAGACATACATATCCATGTTCCCGAGGGCGCAGTTCCCAAGGACGGACCCTCTGCCGGAATTACCATGACAACCGCAATTTTTTCCGCTCTCAGCGGCATACCGGTAAAGGGTGACGTGGCGATGACTGGCGAAATAACTCTGAGAGGGCGTGTGCTTCCCATTGGCGGCTTAAAGGAAAAATCCATGGCGGCTTACAGACACAATATGAAAACCGTTATAATTCCAAAAGGGAATTACCCCGATGTGGAGGAAATTGACAGCGCAGTAAAGGAAAAAGTCACATTTGTCCCCGTAAAGGCGATAGACGAGGTTCTTGACGTTGCCATGGCTTGGGAAAATCGGACGGAAAAGGGCGAAAAAGCCGAGAAAAATGCAAAATCCGAAAAGGGCAAAAAGAATGAAAACCGTGAAAAGACGGACAGAGCGGCTGTGCCTCCCGCAAAAAGAAGAGACAACAGGCGTGGTACGGTTGTAAACTGATTAAATTTAAACGCAATACGCAATACAGGGATAAACTTGAAAGGTGATGAAAGGTGAACTACAGCAGCATACAGTACGAGGCGTCTTACGGAACTGCAGCTCAGCTCCCGCAGTCGGATTTGCCCGAAATCGCATTTTCCGGCAGGTCAAACGTTGGAAAGTCTTCGCTGATAAACAAGCTGTTCGGCAGAAAAAATCTTGCGCGGGTCAGCTCTGCGCCGGGAAAAACCACAACCGTTAATTTTTTCAGATGCGGCGATGTTCGCTTTGCGGATTTGCCGGGCTACGGTTATGCCAAGCGTTCCGCAGCCGAAATAGAGCGTTGGGCGGATCTTATGGAGGGCTATTTTCAATCCCAAAGAAATATAAGCCTTGTGGTGCAGCTGATAGATATGCGTCATGCTCCGTCAAAGGACGACGTCACTATGATAAAATTTATGCTTGATGCGGACGTTCCTTTTATAATCGTCCTGACAAAGTGCGACAAGCTTAACAAGTCTCAGCGTGAAAAACGCCGAGCCGAGCTTGAACATGAGCTGGCGTTTGCGGGGGAATGTAAAAAGATTGAATTTTCAGCTCTTACTTCCGAGGGCTGTGATAATGTAAAAAAAGCAATTGATGAAAAATTTCAATAATACCGATAGGAGAGATAATAATGTTTGTATCAAAGTGTCTTAATGTGAATGAAAAGGGACACCTGACAATCGGCGGAGTCGATACCGTTGACATTGCAGGGAAATACGGCACACCCGTTATCGTTTATGACGAAAATGCGGTTAGGGACAATTGCCGCGCTTTTGTCCGCTCAATAGATAAATACTACGGCGGCAACGGCAGAGTGCTTTATGCAAGCAAGGCTTTTTCCTGCCTTGAAATGTGCCGAATTTGCAGTGAGGAAAATATGGGACTTGACGTTGTGTCCGGCGGTGAAATTTATACGGCTCTCAAAGCCGGATTTCCTGCGGACAGAATGTATTTCCACGGCAACAATAAATCCGAGGATGAGCTTAAATACGCCCTTGAAAATAATGTGGGAAGGATTGTTGTTGATAATCCAGAGGAGCTTAAGGCGTTAAGCGTTATCGCAAAGGATATGGGAAAAACGGCAAGCATTTATATGCGAATTAAGCCGGGTATTGACGCTCATACCCACAATTTTATAAGAACCGGTCAGATTGACTCAAAATTCGGCTTTGCTTTGGAAACAGGGGAGGCTATGGAGTGCGTAAAGCTGGCGGCGGAAACCGAAAGCATAAATCTTGTGGGACTTCACTGTCATATCGGTTCCCAGATTTTTGACATAGATCCATTTGTCCATGCGGCTCAGGTTATGATGAAGTTCATTGCCGATATCAAGTCTCAGACGGGAATAGTTATTTCCGAGCTTGACCTTGGCGGCGGCTTCGGAATTAAGTATACGGAGGAAGATAAGCCGGCGGCCTTCGGAGCGTATATGGAGCCTGTTTCAAACGCAATAAAAGCCTCTGCGGCGGAAAACGACATTCCCGTCCCCTTTGTTCTCATTGAGCCGGGCAGGAGCATTGCCGGCGCTGAAGCTGTTACTCTTTATACCGTGGGCGCCGTTAAGCATATTCCCAATGTCCGCACATATGTTTCCATTGACGGCGGAATGACGGACAACCCCAGATATATCCTTTATCAATCAGCCTATACCGTGCTTTGCGCAAATAAGGCGGACAAGCCTCGTGACAGCGTTGTAACCGTAGCGGGCAAATGCTGTGAAAGCGGCGATCTTATCCAGGAAAACGCAAGCATACAGACTGTTGAAAGAGACGATATTTTGGCGGTTCTCTCCACAGGCGCATACAATTACTCCATGGCTTCAAATTACAATAGGGTTCCCCGTCCCGCAGTCCTTATGGTAAAGGACGGAAATGTACGGACGATTATCAACCGTGAAAGCTATGAGGATATGGTCAGAAACGATATTTGACATAAAATTCAAATTTTATAACGGATATAAGACGGCTCTTCATTTGAAGGGCTGTTTTGATAGTTATAGTTTGTTTATGTGAGTTTTAAAATTGTTTAAAATTTGTTCATATAATATATCTTTATTATTTTTAAATAAGTTGTATAATTAAAATCGTTAAAATGCAGATAGCTGTGCTTCGGAGTGGTGAAAGTGAATTTACGAAGACGATTTTTTTACAATAACGCAAAAATGGTAATTATTATTGTGCTGTGTCTTTTGTTGTTTATCGGAATATTCGCACTTTTCTTTGTTAAGATTTTGCAGCCTGCAATAACAAATTATTGGCAGACCGGCGTTATGACATTTGAAATCGTAAGTATGCTTGATGATTTTGACACGAACCAAATTACCGACGATGATTATCTTGATGATGTGAACAGTGAATTGCAGCAAAAGGATTTCCATCTTATCATTTTTAAGAACGGTGCAGCTCATTACGGATCGATAACCGAAAGCGATGCTCTTCTTGATGACTCTGTTCTTGAATATTTTGAGAACCATCCCGGTTCGGTGGTCGTATTTAAAATGGACAACATCTCCTCCGTGTGCAAATCCGTGGATGTTGACGGAGACAGCTATGCCGTGCTTGCGGTGACCGATTCCGATACTGTGGGAGTTTTCTCCTCCGGACTTTTGGAATCCAGGGAGCTGGCATGGGTAGTCGGAGCTTTTCTTACTGAGATTGTGGTTCTTGTGATTATTGCCGTAATCGTGGTTATCCTTTTTTCAAGGATTAACGAAAAAAATATTGATATTCCGCTGCGAAAATTAAGCAATGTGGCTGAAAAAATTTCAGACGGTGATTTCAGCACAAGAATAGAATATACGGGAATAAAAGAATTTGAGGAAATTTGCGATGCGACCAATGCAATGCAGGACAAAATTGTCGCAAATATAAGCCGGATGCAGGAATATGAAAAAAGCCGCACCGAAATGTTTGCGGGAATTTCACATGACCTGAAAACGCCCTTGACCTCCGTTATAGGGTATGTAAAGGGGCTGATGGACGGAATTGCAAATACTCCCGAAAAGCAAAAGAAGTATTATGAGATTATCTATAAAAAATCCATGACGATGAGTCTGCTGCTTGATCGGCTTCTTTTGGTAACCAGGCTTGAAGCAAACGAAGACGTATTCAATATGGAAACAGTCAATGTGAAGCTGTTTTTTGAGCATTGCCGTGACGATATTATGGATATGCAGGATAACACGGATGTGTCATTTTCCTTTGAATGTGATGACGACGCCTATATTTGCGCCGATGTTATCCAGCTCAGCAGAGTGTTTACCAATATTGTGGAAAACAGTCGTGTTCACGCTCATGCGGATAATCTTGCAATTCATATGGACATAAAGCAGGCGGAGGATAAGCTGTACGTAAGCATAAAGGATAACGGGGCGGGCACTCCGGAGGACGAAATCCCCCATCTGTTTGAAATGTTTTACAGAGCGGATAAGTCGAGAACGGATCCGGGAAGCGGAATAGGCCTTGCAATGTCAAAGCTTATTGTGGAAGCCCACGGAGGAACCATAGAAGCAAGGAATAACGGCGGTTTTGAAATTATGATTATACTGCCGATACAAAAGGGAGATAAAAATGGAAAAAATCTTGATAGCTGAGGATGATAACGCCATAGCCGAGCTTGAAAAGGATTACCTTGAAATTAACGGATATGACTGTGATATTGCGGACGACGGCACGGAGGCTTTGAAGAGGGCCTTGACGGTGGATTACGATTTATTGATTCTCGATATAATGCTGCCGGGGAAAAGTGGATACGATATATGCCGTGAAGTCAGAGCCCAAAAGGACATTCCGATAATTATGGTCACCGCAAAGCAGGAGTCCATAGATAAAATAAGAGGCCTTGGCTTGGGTGCGGACGATTATGTGTCAAAGCCCTTTGATCCCGGCGAGCTTGTGGCAAGGGTTAAGGTGCACATCGAGAGATATAACCGTCTTACCGGAAAAAAGAAAATAGATGCCGATGTTATTGAGTATGACGGACTTCGCCTTGAAAAAAATTCCTGGAAGGTCTTTGTAGACGGCAAGGAAATTGAAATGGCAAACAAGGAATTTGAATTGCTTACGTTCCTTATGTCAAACCCGAATAAGGTATTCTCCAAGGAATATCTGTTTGAGCGTATTTGGGGTTATGACTTTTTAAGCGACAGCGCTACCGTAGCCGTACATATTAACAGGATAAGAGATAAAATCGAACCCGACCGCAATGTAAACAAATACATCTCCACAATCAGAGGCGCCGGATACAGATTTAATATGAAGGAAAATTAAAATAAGACCGGAATAAACAAAGCCAAAATTTCCCGCAGGATTAAAATGCCTGTGGGATTTTTTTGTTTAACTACATAATGTGCGTATATTTTTGATTGGGTACAATAGCTTGTGGATAAGGTGAAAAATCGATAAAAACCGTCATTTTAATTCCGTTATCGAATAAAAAATAATTGGAAATTTCTTAAAAAAATAATGAAAAACCTATTGCAATTTTTTTACGCAGGCTTTATAATTAATTCGTGTGGAGGGTAAATTCACTTCAAATTCACCAAATAGGAGCGAAGTGGAGCAAAACCCGAGACAATTTTTAAGGAGGGAGTCGGCGATGAGCTACAGCGGCGTGTATTATCATAATCTGGACGCCAAAAACAGAATTTTTATTCCCGCTAAGTTCCGCGAGTCGCTTGGCGAAACCTTCTATTTGTTTAAGTCAACCGAGAAATGTTTATATATTTACGATGAGGAAAACTGGCAGCATACAATCGATACCATTATCAATGAGTCCGCCACCGAAGAGGGCAGAAATAGGCAGAGAAAAATTTTCAAGCGTGTTGCTTCCGTTGAAATGGACAAGCAGGGACGAATTACCATAAACGCCGATTTTGTGTCTCATGCGTTATTGACAAAGGACGTTGTAATTGCCGGTATGGGACGAAGAATTGAGATATGGGATCTTGACGAGTGGAACAAGATTGACGACGATGATGTTTCCGATATCAGAAACGGAATAGTATATTGATTTTTGATGCTTTCTGTGATTACAGCTTGTAAGGCGGTGCGAAATGGAATTTGTCCATAAATCGGTGCTTCTTAATGAAGCGGTAGATGCCTTATCCGTTAAAAGATGCGGGATATATGTCGATGCGACTGCCGGCGGCGGAGGTCATGCCTCCAAAATAGTCCAAAGTCTAAGTGATGACGGACGGCTCATAGCCGTTGACCGTGACCCCGACGCCGTGGCAGTCCTGAAGCGGAAATTTGAAAATCAATCCAACGTAACCGTCGTAAACGATGTTTTTGACAATATAAAATCCATTCTTCAAGACCTTTCCGTTTCCGGAGTTGACGGTATTTTAGCCGATTTGGGCGTAAGCTCCTTTCAGCTTGATTCCGCAGAAAGAGGTTTTTCCTTTCATAAGGACGCCCCCTTGGATATGCGGATGAGCAAATCGGGTTTTTCCGCTTATGATGCGGTGAATACACTGCCGCAGGACAAGCTTAAACAGATTATATACTCCTACGGCGAGGAAAAATATGCTCCGTCAATTGCGAAAAACATTGTAAAGCAAAGAGAGATTAAGCCCATAGAAACCACCTTTGAGCTGTGCGATATTATTTCCGCTTCAATGCCTGCGAAGGCAAAAAGAGACGGACATCCGGCAAGAAGAACGTTCCAGGCGCTGAGAATTTATGTGAACCGTGAGCTTGAAATGCTGCCGAACGCCTTAAACGATATGTTCGACTGCCTTAATGCGGACGGAGTGCTTGCGGTTATTACCTTCCATTCTCTTGAGGACAGAATTGTAAAAAACGCTTTTAACGAATTTTGCAAGGGCTGCACCTGCCCGCCGGATTTTCCCGTGTGCGTCTGCGGAAAAAAGCCTCGGGGAGAGCTTTTGTTTAAATCAAAGACACCGTGTGAAAGTGAAATAGATGAAAATCCCAGAAGCCGAAGCGCAAGGCTCCGAGCTGTAAGGAAGCTTTAGCAAGATTTTATATGGATAAGTTGCAGGAAAGAAAAAGGAGAGACTAAAATGGCACAGACTGATTACGGACCGCGGGAAATTTCATTGTTCGGCTACAATTACGGCAGTGCTGCGCCTGCGCTTGAGCCTGAGTTTGAGCCTGTACCTCCCGAAAAGAAAAAGTCTGCCGCCAAGCCCGCTCCGAAAAAGAAAAAGGAAAAACGGGAAAGAGCGGAAATATCCGACGAAGGAGACTTTCGGGCAAGCCTGCACTCATTTTTCAGATCCGCAAAAATATTTCTTGTGGTTGCAAGCGTGTTCGCTGTTGTAAGCACCGTTATTTATCTTAACGTAACTCTTGATGAAACAGCCGAAACGATAGCAGCGGTTCAGGATGAAATAGATATAGCCGTCAGCGAAAATACCCGTCTCCAATCGGCTCTTGAGGGGATGGTTTCCATTAATAAAGTTGAGGATTACGCCGAAAACGTTTTGGGAATGGTAAAGCTTGAGGATTACAAGATTACATATTTTAATGAAGATGTCGGAAATCAAGTGGTCGTTTCGGGCGGCAAATCCTACGACGACGACTCGAATACCATTGCGGCAAAGATAAAAAGTCTGTTTGAATAAAATTGTCTGTTTGCTGTCATAAAGATTTAATTGTTCAAATAAAGATAATTCAGGGATTGTTTTTACATGAAGAAGGGCGAAGAAAATTTTCGCCCTTTTTATGGCAATCTGAGATATTCCGGTTTTAACCGAAATTTTCCCGATACTCTGAAAAAGGAGGGCGGTTTATATGAAATCAGGACAAAAAAGCAAAGCTGTAAACAACAGCGCAAGAGGCATGATCGCCCTTGTGCTTGTTTCTGTTCTGTCCGTGGGTCTTATAATCCGTCTTTTCGGTATTCAGATTGTAAACGGCGATGAATACTCCGCAAAGGTTGAGAGCCAGCAGCTCAGCGACACCGAAATCAGTGCCGGCAGAGGGACGATTTACGATGCGAATATGAATGTCCTTGCTCAAAGTGCCTCCGTTTGGCTTGTATATATAAATCCGTCAAAAATAAATTCAATCGAGGATGAGACAAGGCGTGAAACAGTTCGTGAAATCGTAGTCAGCGGTCTTGCGGCAATTCTTGATATGGATGAGGACACAATCAGAGGCTACACGGAAAAGAACTACTCCTATCAGCTTGTGAAAAGCGCAATCGAAAAGGATACAAGGGATTCAATCCTTGCCTTTATCGATGAGTACGCAAGCAGAGAGGGCGACGATCAGGTTGATTTAAGCAGCATTGTATGCATAGATCCGGACACAAAAAGATATTATCCTTACTCCACTTTGGCGTCCACGGTTATCGGCTTTACGGGAACGGACGGAAACGGTCTTGCAGGTCTTGAGTATTACTATGACGATATACTTACGGGCGTATCCGGCAGAACGATAACAGCCAAGGACGGCACGATGTCCGTTATGCCCAATCAATATGAGACAATTTACGAAGCGGAAAACGGCACAAGTCTTGTTTTAACCCTTGATATTTACATTCAGCATATACTTGAAGACGTTCTTTCGGAAGCCCTTGAAGATACGGGAGCCGAAAACGTTTACGGAATTGTTATGGATGTTGACACGGGTGCAATTTTGGGAATGGTTTCCCTTCCCGATTATGATTTGAACGATCCCTTCACAATTTACAGCGAGCAGCTCCAAGAGGCGTATGCCGAGGCTTTGGAGGATACGGAATTAGACGACGATGATGAAACAAAAACAAAATCCTATTATCAAAATTTACAGTGGAGCAACAGAGCTGTTGTAAATACCTATGAACCGGGATCGGTCTTTAAGGTTATTACCGCTTCCGCAGCCATTGAGGAGGGCGTGGCGGATCTTAACACCCAATATTATTGCAGCGGCGTTATCGAATACGCCACAAGAAGCATCCATTGTTGGAAAAGCGGAGGTCACGGCAGCGAAACTTTTGTCGATCTTCTTAAAAATTCCTGCAATCCCTTTGCCGTAACCCTTGCAAGCTATTTGGGAACGGATGTGTATTACGATTACTTTGAGGCTTTCGGCTTTACCGAGAAAACAGGCGTTGACCTGCCCGGCGATTTTACTCCCACAGCGGGCGTGCTTTATATGTCGAGGGATGATTTTTCCTACTCAGACCTTGCTTCCTATTCATTCGGTCAGTCCTTCCAGGTTTCACCTCTTCAGATGATTACAGCGATATCGGCTGTGGCAAACGGCGGGTATCTTATGACTCCGTATATAGTAAGCAAGCTTGTGGATGACGACGGAAATACCGTAAGCGAAACGGAACCTACGGTCAGAAGACAGGTTATATCCGAGTCCACCGCATCCATAATAAGAGAGTGTATGGAAGAGGTAGTATCATCCGGTACAGGCAAAAACGCCTATGTGGCAGGCTATCATGTGGCGGGAAAAACAGGTACTTCCGAAAAGCTTACCGAAGGCGATGAGGAAGTATATATCGCTTCATTCTGCGGCTTTGCTCCGGCGGACGATCCCGAAATCTCAATAATAATCATAGTTGACGAGCCTGAAGGCGAACACGGAGGCGGCGCCGTTGCGGCTCCTCTTGCGGGTGAAATTTTCGAGCAGGTTCTTGAGTATTTGGGCGTTGAACGCTCCTACAGCGATTCGGAACTGGAGCTTTTGGTTGACAGTGCGCCTTCTCTTGTGGGACTTACGGTTTCCGAAGCGAGAACCGAGGTTTCCGACAGCGATATAACATTGAGAGTAATAGGCGACGGCGATACGGTTGTTGCGCAGTGTCCCGAAGCCGGAAGAGAAATTCCGTCTGACGGAATTGTGGTTGTGTATACCGAGTCGGATTATACCTCTCAGGAGGTTACCGTTCCCGACTTTACGGGATATACTGTAAGCGAAGCCAATAAGCTGGCGCTTAGCAGCGGGCTGAATATACGTATTTCCGGCAGCTCTGCAAACAGCGGAACGGTTTATGCGTACAAACAGAGTATTGACGCAGGTACTACGGTTGAAATGGGAGAGATTATAACCGTTTACTTTAAAACCACAGTGGATGTTTCAGATTAAAGAGTGTATAAAGAGAGTGTATTATGGATTTAGATTGAAAGAAAGGAATGATACAGGAGCTTTGTATCATAGGGCGAGAACTAATGAAGCTTTCGGAAATCTTAAAAAGAATAAAAACCTATGATGTATATGAAGACTCAGAGGTTACGTTTATCACCGCCGACTCAAGGAAGGTGTGCAAGGGCTGTGTTTTCGTCTGCATTAAGGGCAATAATTTTGACGGTCACGATGCCGCGCGGCAGGCTGTGGAAAACGGTGCCGTTTGCGTGGTTTGCAGCCGTGATTTGGGACTTAAAAATCAGATAAAGGTAAAAAATACGAGGGAAGCCTTTTCTCTCATGTGCGCGGAGTTTTTCGGAAATCCCGCCGACCGGCTTAAGCTCATCGGGATTACCGGAACCAACGGAAAAACAACCACCGCTTTTCTTATAAAAAATATGCTTGAACAGCTGGGACATAAGACGGGGCTTATAGGAACGGTAAAAAATATGGCAGGCGATAAGGAGTTCCCCTCCGTGCTGACCACTCCCGAAAGCTTTGAGCTGCACGGACTTTTCAGCGAAATGGTTAAAGAGGGATGCGAATATTGCGTTATGGAGGTTTCCTCTCAGGCTCTCGCTCAGGAAAGAGCTGCGGGACTTCATTTTGCATCGGCAATCTTTACCAATCTCACTCAGGATCATCTTGATTACCACGGCACTTTTGAAAATTACGCCGAAGCGAAATCGAAGCTTTTCGCTCAGGCGGACACATGCATTTTAAATCTTGACGATGAGCACGCAATGACAATGATGCGTCATTCGGACGGAAGACCAGTTACCTACTCGGTAAACCGTGATGAATCGGATTACACGGCAAAATATATAAGATACAAAAATGACGGCATAGAGTACGAGCTTGTGAAAATGGGCTATGTGGAGCGTGTAAAGGTCGGTATTCCGGGAGAATTTACCGTTTACAATTCCATGGCGGCAGCCGTTGCATTAATCGAGCTTGGCTTTGACTTCAGCGAGGTTGTGTACGCCCTTTCTCTTTGCAAAGGCGTTAAGGGCAGAATTGAGGTCGTTCCCACCGACACGGATTACACCGTTATAATAGATTACGCTCATTCTCCGGACGGACTTGAAAATATTATTTCATCGCTGCGTAAAATTGCCTCTGCAAGGATTATCACAGTTTTCGGATGCGGCGGAGATCGGGATAAAACAAAGCGTCCCGTAATGGGCGCAATTGCGGCAAAGCTGTCCGATGTGATCGTTGTCACTTCCGACAATCCCAGAAGTGAAGACCCGAACAAAATTATCGATGATATTCTTGAGGGCGTTAAGGGCACAAAAACAAGGAAAATCGTCCAGCCCGACAGAACAAAGGCGATAAAAGCGGCTCTTGATGAGGCTCAGACCAACGATATAGTTCTGCTTGCGGGAAAAGGACACGAAACATATCAAATTCTCGGTACGGGGAAGATTCATTATGACGAAAGAGAAATCGTTAAGGGACTTCTTGACGGCTCTGTAAGGACTGATTGATTTGCTTAAACTTAAAATATGCGATGCGGCAAAGGCTATAGACGGAAAATATACGGCTGACGGGGAGTTTAAAGGCGTATTCACCGATACAAGAAAAGCCGTTAAGGGCGGTTTGTTCGTTGCTCTTGAGGGAGAAAAATTCGACGGTCACGATTTTATCGGCAAAGCGGAGGAGTTGGGCGCAGCGGCGGTTTTATGCAGAAAAAACATAAACGCCGGCATTCCGGTGATTTATGCAGACGACACGAAAAAAGCGCTTTTAAATCTCGCTTCTTATTACAGAGGACTGTTCGACATACCCGTTGTGGGAATTACGGGAAGCGTGGGCAAAACCACAGCAAAGGATATGACGGCGCTTGTCGCAGGCGCAAAATACAAAACGGTCAAAACTCAGGGCAATCTTAACAATGACATTGGTATGCCCATGACGATTTTTAATATTGACGATTCAACCGAAGCTGCCGTTATTGAAATGGGAATGAACCACAAGGGGGAAATTTCCGCTTTGACTGCCGTTTCAAGACCGACTGCGGGAATAATTACAAATATAGGCGTTTCTCATATTGAAAATTTAGGCTCTCGGGAAAACATATTAAAAGCAAAGCTGGAAATTTTGGAGGGAATGAAAAAAGGTTCGCCTTTAATTCTTTGCGGAGATAATGATTTGCTGAAAACGGTAAAAAATAACGATTATGATATTATGTTTTTCGGCATTGAAAATACAAACTGCCCTGTTTTCGCCGATGATATTGTTCTCTCGGAGCAGAGTACGAGCTTTAAAATTCTTTATAATAATAAAAAATATGACGCCTTCGTTCCCATTGCGGGAGTTCACAACGTTTACAACGCTCTTGCGGCATTCAGTGCAGGAGTAAAGCTCGGAGTCGAACCGGAAGAGGCGATTGAGGCTTTAAGAGGCTTTGAGCCGACGGGAATGCGTCAAAAAACGGAAAAGCACGGGGGCATAACGTTTATAGAGGATTGCTACAACGCAAGTCCCGATTCGGTAAAGGCGGCGGTAAGTATCCTTATGACTTCCGAAGGAAGCAGGCATATTGCCGTGTTGGGGGATATGCTTGAGCTCGGGGATTATTCCGAAAATGCTCACAGGATCTGCGGAGAGCTTGCGGCATCAAAGGGCGTGGATATGCTTTTTGCCTATGGTGAAAAATCGGTTTTTACCGCAGAAGGAGCGAAAAATTCGGGAATGGAAAAGGTTTATCATTTTACCGACCCGAAGGATTTAAGCGAAAGCCTTTTAAATACGCTGAAACCCGGAGATGCGGTTGTATTTAAGGCAAGCAGAGGTATGAAGCTGGAAAACGTAATCAATGATATATACGAAAAAATTTAAAAATAAAGTAATTGAGTGAAATCCGAAGTGAAAGGCGGAATTGATTGTGGTAAAGTGGGCAGCTCTTGTCCTTGCAATAGTTATAGGCTTCTTTGTGGCGTTCTTATTGGGATATGTTGTTATTCCTTGGCTGCATAAGCTTAAGTTCGGACAGACAATACTCGATATAGGACCCAGCTGGCATAAGAAAAAGCAGGGTACTCCGACCATGGGCGGAATACTTTTCATTTCCGGCGTTTTGGTATCCTTGATTGTCGTCCTTGTAACGGACAGGATTATGGGCGGCGACCTTGTGGCGGGCGACAGCCTTGTTGCCGGCAGCGTTAAAACAAAATTCTACAGCGGAATTATAATGGCTCTCGCATTTGCACTTATCGGGTTTATAGACGATTACATCAAGGTTGTCAAAAAGCGTAATTTAGGGCTTACGATTTTCCAAAAAACCATAGCTCAGATTGTGGTTATGGCGGGATATTTGGCTTCCCTTCATATGGCGGGAGCAACGTATATGTACATTCCCTTTGTGGGAAATGTGGATTTAAAGTGGTTTTTCTGGATTTTCGGAGCAGCGGTAATATACTGTACCGTAAATGCGGTAAACTTTACGGACGGCATAGACGGACTTTGCGCAAGCGTTACGGCGACCTTTGCCGTTGCCGGAATTGTGATTGCAATTATGAGAGGCGTTTTCGGAGTAAGCGTTCTCTGCGCCGCTCTTTTCGGAAGTCTTGCGGGCTATTTGATTTGGAACTGGAACCCCGCAAAGGTTATGATGGGCGATATGGGCTCGATGTTCCTGGGCGGAATGGTCGTTGCCGTTGCATACTGCCTCGATATGCCCTGGATAATCCTTCTTATGGGAATAGTATACGTTATGGAATTCGGATCGGACATTATACAGATTGCATATTTTAAATTAACTCACGGAAAAAGATTATTTAAAATGGCGCCTATACATCATCATTTTGAAAAATGCGGCTGGAAAGAGAAAAAAATCGTATACGTCTTCTCTTTTATAAATATAATAGGATGCATAATCGCTGTTCTCCTTGTATATTTCGGGCAGCCCGCATAGTATTGTTTCTTGTACGATATCGGGAAGGGGAGGTTTTGTATGGAAAAACGGGAAAATGAGAAATCGTCGCTTATAAAGCAGCTTTGGCGCAGGTACACGGTCAGCGGAAGTATAGATATTTGGTTCCTTATAATTATTTTAGCCCTGCTCTGTATCGGGCTTGTTATGCTTTTTTCCGCAAGCTACCCTTACGCAATGACGTATTATTCCGACTCCACATATTTTATAAGACGGCAGCTTCTGTTTGCCGGAATAGGTCTTGCCTGCATGATTTTATTCTCCAAAATCAGACCGGAGGTGTGGCAAAAGCTCTCCTTTATCGTTATGGGAATTACTGTTTTCTGCCTTTTGATAGTGTTTGTACTTCCCCAATACAAGGCGGGATTTTACAGGTGGATTAACCTTGGCTTCACCACATTTCAGCCCTCGGAAATCGCAAAGTTCGCCGTTATAGTCATGGGGGCGTTCTTCTACAGCAAATACGCTCTTCATATGAGCAGCAGCCGTCCGGCATCTGCGGGCATTGCAGGAAAAATAAATAAAAAACTGGGCATTATGTTGGAAACATGGATTTTGACCGGGATTTTCGGCGGCATATTCATTCTTTTTGCCATTATTGCGCTTGCTGAAAGTTATATCTCCGGCGCAATCCTTATCCTTGCACTCGGCGTTGTAGTGATGGTTTTGAGCAGAGTCCGTCCCCAATGGTTCATTATAAGGGAATCATGGGTTCCGACTTGGCTTTTCGGCGGATTTTTTATTCTTTGCGCCGTTCTTGTGTTTGCCGAAAATCACCTTTCCGGAGCAATCCTTATTTTTGCCATCGGAGCGGTTATGATGTTTTTGGGCGGAGTCCGTCCCAGGTGGTTCATAGTGGTAGGCTCGGCAGGCATTGTTCTTGTGGCACTTCTTTGCATATATATAATGGAAACAAGGGATTCGGACTCGGTCAATATTCTTCAGACATATATGAGAGAGCGAATTGTTGCGTGGCTTGATAAGGACTATGATCCTACGGGCGCCAGATGGCAGACGAACCAAGCGTTGTACGCTATCGGCTCCGGCGGTCTTTTCGGCAAGGGCTTGGGCAACTCCACTCAAAAATATATGTATGTTTCCGAGCCTCAGAATGATATGATTTTTTCAATCGTCTGCGAGGAACTGGGATTTGTGGGAGCGTCAATTGTTATAATTCTCTTTGCTCTTCTTGTTTACAGAGGCGTGGTAATAGGAATGAACTCAAAAACACGCTTCGGCTGCCTTCTTGCAATGGGACTTGTATTCCAGGTCGGGCTCCAGGTGATTTTGAATATTGCCGTCGCTACGGATTCCATGCCCAATACGGGTATAAGCCTTCCGTTTTTCAGCTACGGAGGAACTTCCCTTGTAATGCTGATGTCGGAAATGGGAATTGTACTTTCCGTTTCCAGAGAAGGAAGATTAAGTAAGCACTGATTAATAAAACAGCGTTGTTTTTCGGAAAGAAAGTGATAATATGAGAATTGTATTTGCGGCAGGCGGCACGGGCGGCCATGTGAACCCGGCAATCGCCGCTGCGGGAGAAATTCGGGACAGATATCCGGATAGTGAAATCCTGTTTATAGGCACAAAGGATAAAATCGAGGCAAACCTTGTGCCGAAGGCGGGCTTTGAATTTAAAACCATATCAATAAGCGGCTTTCACAGAAAGCTTACAATTAAAAATATAGGCAGGAACATTACCACTCTTTGCCGTTTTATCCAATCGAGCGCAGCGGTAAAAGGCATTCTGAAGGAATTTAAGCCCGATGCGGTTATCGGCTTCGGCGGCTATGTAAGCGGTCCCGTGGTCAGGACTGCGGCAAGGATGGGAATAAAAACAGCCATCCATGAGCAGAACGCCTTTCCCGGAGTCGCCAATAAAATGCTTGCCAAGCATGTGGATGCGGTAATGCTCAATTTGCCGGAAGCAAAGGACAGACTGCAATGTAAAAATGAACCGATTGTCACGGGCATTCCGGTAAGAAACGAAATTTTGAGGATTGACAGAGATTTCGCAAAGGCGGAGCTTGGACTTGACGATAAACCTTTGATTTTATCCTTCGGCGGGAGCTTAGGCGCCAACGGAATAAATACCGCAATGGTAAACCTTATTGCCGAATTGCACAATACCGGAAAATGCAATTTTATACATGGCTACGGTCAGTCAAAATGGGTTCCCGACACTCTTCTCGAAAAGGGCGTTGACATAGAAAACGAAAAGGGCGTTGACGTCAGGGAATACATATATGATATGGACAAATGCCTTGCAGCCTCCGATATAATTATATGCCGGTCGGGAGCGTCAACCCTTGCGGAAATCGAAACCGTCGGCAGAGCCTCAATTTTAATTCCATCACCTAATGTTACGGAAAATCATCAATACTATAATGCAATGGCGCTTGTGAATAATAACGCAGCAAGAGTCATTGAAGAAAAGGATTTAACGGATGAAAGGCTTCTTGCCCTTGTAAATGAGCTTTTGGATGACGATGCTCAAAGAGAGGAAATAGGCAGGAACGCCAATAAAATGTCAGTAACAGACGCCCAGGATCGTATATGCGATGTTATTATTTCTCTTGTGTGAAGTTTTAACACGGACATAACCCACCGCATAATATGCATTGTGAAAGGTGGGAATACAGTTGAGCAGATTTATAATAAACGGAGGAAACAGAGTTTACGGCGAAACCCGTATCCAAGGGTCAAAGAACAGCGTTTTGCCAATACTTGCGGCAACGGTTCTCGTAAAAGGGGAAACTGTTATATCGAACTGCCCCGATATTTCCGACGTAAACGCCACAATAAAGGTTTTGCGGTACTTAGGCTGTAAGGTAACCTTTGAAAATCATACCGTTACCGTTGACAGCACCGATATGGATAAATATGATATTCCCGATGATTTGATGCGGGAGATGCGTTCGTCCGTTATATTTTTAGGCGGAATTATAGGCAGAATGGGAAAGGCAAGACTGTCAACTCCCGGCGGCTGTGAAATCGGACTGCGGCCTATAGATTTGCATCTTGACGCAATCCAGAGGTTCGGAGTGAATATCAAAGAGGAATTTGCCAAAATAGAATTTGAATCCGTAAAGCCCCTTGAGGGAACAAATATCTCCTTGTCATTTCCCAGTGTCGGAGCTACGGAAAACATAATTCTTACCGCTTGCCTCGCGAAGGGAACGACAATTATAACAAATGCGGCGAGAGAGCCTGAAATAACGGATCTTGCGGATTTTCTCAACAGATGCGGCGCAAGAATATCCGGTTCGGGAGAGGGTACGATCGTTATCGAGGGAGTGGAAAACCTTCACTCGGTTCACCATAAGGTCATACCTGACAGAATTGCAGCTTCAACCTATATGGCAGCGGCAGCCATGACTCAGGGGAAAATCCGTCTTAATTCCGTAATTCCCGCTCATATAGCCCCCGTTATACCGGTATTCGAGGAAGCGGGCTGCGATATATCCATTGAAGCGGACAGCGTTACTCTTACGGCTCCTCCGAGACTGAAAAGCATAAAAACCATAAGAACCATGCCCTATCCGGGATTTCCTACGGATATGCAGGCTCCCGTAATGGCAATGACTACGGTTTGCAGGGGAACAAGCGTTATAATTGAAACTATATTTGAAAGCCGTTACAAGCATGTCAGCGAGCTTTTAAGGTTCGGCGCAAAAATAAGAGTTGACGGCAGAATGTCCGTTATCGAAGGCGTTGATAAGCTTACGGGAGCGTCTGTAATTTCCTCAGATTTAAGAGGCGGAGCGGCTCTCGTTCTTGCAGGAATTGCAGCACAGGGAATTACAACGGTGGACGATATTAAGTTTATCGAAAGAGGCTACGAAAGCATGGAAAATGTTCTCGGCTCTTTGGGATGCGATATAAAAAAGGAAGAAAGGGAAATTACCGATGAGTACGGAGATGACCAAGGAGCAAAAAGCTCTTCTGCGTGAGAAAAAACGCCGCAGGCTCAGACTCAGAAGGCGAATAGGCTTGGGGCTTATCCTATGCGTCATTTTGGCATTTGTACTGTTTTTGCTTTTTACCTTTTTGTTTAAAGTCGATACCGTAGAGGTAACGGGAAAGACGGACAGCGAGGGAAATATTTCATCCTACAGTACATATTATACAAGCGATGAAATAATTTCCGCATCGGGAATCGATACCGGCGACAGTCTCGTGCTTATGTCGGTATCCGGCGTTGCCGAAAGGATAGTCCGCACCTTGCCCTATATAGGCAGCGTTACGGTTGAAAAGCATTACCCCGGCGGAGTTACCCTTGTGATTGAGGAAACCGAGGACTTTTACGCAATAGAAGTAGGGAACAGCTATGTCGTTTTGGACAGAAGCTTTAAGGTTTTGGGTACCTATGAAAGCGTTCCGGAAGGCTGCGCCGTTCTTGACGGAATTACTTTAAGTCAGGCGGTTACAGGTGAGACGGCCGTGTTTGACGACGAAGCGTATAAGGATAGGATTGAAACGGTTGCCGACAGCTGCGAAGCAAACGGCATTACCGATGTAACGGCTTATGATTTTTCCAATTTGGCGGCTGTTAAAATCATAATCGGCGGCAAAGCGACCGTTAATTTAGGAACTATAACCGATATCGATGAAAAGCTTGTCATGGCGGCAAAGACCATCGAGGCGGAACTTACCGAAAACGGAAATGAATTTATAATTGTGGATGTGTCGGATAAGGAAAGAGCGTATGTCAGAGACGACAATGACGCCAAAAATTCTTATGAGGAACCTGAAACGGAAGAGGAAACGGAGGATGATGAAAGCGATTTTGATGTTTAGTCAGCAGTTTAAAGCTGTATTCAATGAATGTGTAGGAAAATCAAAATATTAATAAAAAAATAATATATTCTTATAATATTTATGGTAGATTGTGTATTGAAATTTTACAAGCGATATGATATTATAATATTGAATTTTTATATTATGATTGTTTTATTTTCAAATTAAACCGTATCAAGCGTATTATTTGTTTTTATTAATCATAACAGAGTATGGAGGAAGTCAAATGCCTTTTGAAATTGCAAACGAAAATGAAGAAGTAACCAAAATTAAAGTCATCGGCGTCGGCGGCGGCGGCGGAAATGCGATTAACAGGATGGTTGACGCAGGAGTTCAGGGAGTTGAGTTTATCGCAATCAATACCGATAAACAGGTTCTTATGTACTCAAAAGCTACAAATAAAATTCAAATCGGCGATAAAGTGACCGATGGAAAAGGCGCAGGCGCAAGGCCCGATGTGGGCAAAAAGGCTGCCGAGGAGAGTATGGACGCAATTAATGAGTCTCTCAGCGGCGCAGACATGGTGTTTATTACTGCCGGTATGGGCGGCGGAACGGGAACGGGAGCGGCTCCCGTTATAGCTCAAATGGCAAAAGATAAGGGAATACTTACCGTCGGTATCGTTACAAAGCCCTTTAATTTTGAGGGAAAACGCCGTATGACGCAGGCGGAAGACGGTATAAGAGAGCTTGCCCAGCATGTGGACAGCCTTATCATCATACCCAATGAAAGACTGAAGCTTGTTTCCGATGAAAAGATAACATTCTCAAACGCTTTTGAAATTGCGGATGATGTTCTCCGTCAGGGCGTCCGCAGCATAGCCGAGCTGATTACGGTTCCCGGTCTTATTAACCTTGACTTTGCGGATGTAACGTCTGTTATGAAGGATGCCGGACATGCTCATATGGGCGTAGGCAGGGCCACAGGCAAGGACAAGGCGGAGGAAGCGGCAAAAATGGCTATTACAAGTCCTCTGCTTGAAACCTCAATTCAAGGCTCAAAAGGCATTATTATCAATATTTCCGCTTCACCCGATATTACTCTTGATGCGGTTGATATTGCCAGCTCCATTATTTCCGAAACGGCTGATCCCGATGCGAATATTATATTCGGTGTTGCCCTTGACTCCTCTCTTGACGATGAGATGGTCGTAACCGTTGTTGCTACCGGCTTTGGCGATGACGAAACGCAGAAGGCTCCGGCAAAGAATGAGACTGCTCCAGTGCAGCAAAGCGCTCCTGCCGCTGCAAAACCGCAGCCTGCACCGGCTCCCACTCAGTACGGTACAGATGACGACGATTTAAGCGATATCTTTGATATGTTTAAGAGCAGAAGATAATTTAATAAAAATATTATTGCAATTGAAGCGGTGTCTTAGGATGCCGCTTTTTTTATTGTATAGAAAAATGTACTTGACAAACATACGGAATTATGATATTCTTAAATTACAACAACAAAATAAAAAAAAGTTAATTTGTTTTGTATATTTTAACGGGAGATGTTTCCAATGGTTTAAGTAAAATCATTATGTAAGATTGAATTTCTAAAAAATCAAAGTATATATA
>JAJQGK010000132.1 GCA_021200555.1 Clostridiales bacterium
TAAATATACACATATTTACTATATCAGAAAATCGGAATTTTGTAAATGCTCAACTTTAGATATACTTAAAAATTTACAATTCGTTCAAAAATCAGCAAACGGACGGCAACAATTACCGCCCGTTCAATTTTTAATTTGATGTTTTTATGTAAAAAGATTGACTATAAAATTAATAATACTTCTGAAAAAGTCCGCAATTTTGTAAAAGAAAATCGCAAAGGAGCTTGCGGTTTTTTCGCCGCACACATCGCAGGCATAGTCTCCGTCATCATCGATATGACCCGTTGCTTCATATGTTATCGTATAGCTTACAACGCTGCCGTCCGCAAGCATATCCTCATAAGCTTCATAGCCGTCTGTTGTACAGGTTTTTTCAACGCTGTCAACAACCGTTCTTGAAAAGTATTCGCCGTAATACAGGAATTTGCCGTCGGGAGCGAAGGTATAAGCAACGCCGTCAATCACAATTGAGCTTGTAACCATATAGTCGTAGTTGGCGGGATCGAAGTAGTACATATCGCCGTCAATCTCATAGAAGCCGGATACGGGAGTAAGTCCCCAATAATATTTTACGCCGTACTCTGTTTCGTACCATGCGCCCTCGGTCAAATAGCCGGAGGATGAAAAAGTATATGTAATCTCGTCGCTTGTGCCGTCGTTGACGGTTGTCTCACCGGAGCAGGTTTTCATACTGTTTGACCTGTTAAAAAAGTATAGCTTGCCGTCAATTTCGTGCCAGCCTCTCTGTTTTTCCCCTGCGATATAGTAACAGTAGGTTCCGTCCGACTGCTTTTCAAGGGAGCCCTTTGTCAGCTTGCCGTCATCGCCGAAGGTGTATGTATGACCGTCCTCGGTAAAAGTACCGGTAACAGCATAGCCGTTTTCGTCAAAGCAGTAAACATCGTCCCCTACAGCTGTCCAGTCTGTCTGTTTATTTCCGCCGATATAGTATGTCAAATTGCCGTTTTCCGCTGCAAAGCCCGTATATTCTCCGTCACTGTCTGTAAAAGAAGTAACCGTTTCGGGAGTTTGAGCTTCGGAAGTTGTGCTTTCGGCAGTTGAGCAGATAAGAAGAGCGGAGGAGATAATTCTCTCCGAACCGTCGGCAGGGCTGTTCCTCAATACAAGCCCGTCCTCGCCCTCATGTTCGCTGAGGAGAGTTGCGGAGCCGCCGCCGTCAAGGTTAATGGCGTCAACACATCCTAACGCTATCATCATATCCGCCAGCTGATTTATAGTCATTCCCTCGGAATACGGATCCTGCCGGCCGTCTGTTTCATATATTACAACCGCGCCGTCCTCCTTAAGTCCTATGGCAATTCTCGGTTCATAAGTAGCGTTGTCATTCTTTGCTTTGGCAGTTTTTTTGCCGTCCTCCACAAGCGTATATACCTTAGCGGTAACACAGGATGTCATATTTTCCGTATCGGGATTGCAGTTTCCAATCACAGCGGTTCCGTCATTCATAATGGCAAAATAGGGTAAATTTGACTCGTAGGATTCTCTTTCATCGGGCTCGTTTAAATAAACCTCTCCCTGAAAAACAAACACGCCGTAAGGCATGCCCGTGGTCATATTATACGGGCTGCCGTTTATTCCCGCCACAACATTCACATCCAAAAGCGTTTCGGCCGCTTCCGCCTGATCTCTGACCGTCTGCATTCCCCATGAGGATGCGTCCTGATCCTTATATGAAGATATGATTGAAACAGTGGGATCGCTTAAATCCACTTCAAGTACATACCCTTGATTTTGAGTCGTTCCGCTTGCGTTATTTGTGGTAATATGTGTTTCCGTTACGCCCTGAGCCACCTTATATGTTGTTGCCGATGTAATATAGTAATCAGAGGTAAGCTTTGAGCTGTCAACTGTAAATTCCGCCAATGCCGTTAGGGATACAGCGGATGTAAAGATCATTACAAACGATAAAAGCACAGCAAGCAGCTTTTTTGTGCGGGGGGGGGGAAGCAAATTTTCGATTAGTCATAGCAATTCACCTTTCATTGTGTATTTTTGTGTATCCGTATAATACATACATAATTATTATAACACAAATTGGGTTTTTGTAAATGTTCAACCTTAACTTCACCCCACAATTTACAATTTGTTCAAAAATCAGCAAACGGACGGTAACAATTACCGCCCGCTGCCGTTATTTTATTCTGTTACATATTTATGATTTTATATTAGGTGAACAGATTTACGATAAAGTTTATTACTTTCCTGAAGAAGTTGAACAGCTTGTAAAGGAATGCTAAGAACCAGTTTGTAGTCTCGCCGCACACATCGCAGATATAGTCTCCGTTGCTGTCGGTGTGACCTTCCGCATAATCCCAAGCATATACATACTGAGTTGTATCATCGTCAAGAGTATCAAGATAAAGCTCGTATCCGTCCTCTGTGCAGCTGCCTTCAACGGTTTCGATAAGCTCTCTGCTTACGCAGGTGCCGTAGTATGCAAACTTACCGTCGGGTCCGAAGGTGTAAGCAACGCCGTCAATCACGATTGAGCTTGTAACCATATAGTTGTAATTGGCGGGATCGAAGTAGTACAGATCCTCGTCTATGGTGTAGAAGCCCGATACAGGATTTGCGCCCCAGTAATACTGCGTGCCGTCGTCGGTAACGTACCATGCACCCTTAATAAGATAGCCGCTGCTTGAGAATGTATAAACAAGGTCGTCGCTGGTGCCGTCATTGATTGTAACAGTTCCGGAGCAGGTCTTAAAGGCATTGGCACGGTTGAAGTAATACAGCTTGCCGTCAATTTCATGCCAGCCTCTCTGCTTGCTTCCGGCAATGTAGTAGCAATATGTGCCGTCAGACTGCTTTTCAAGGGATCCCTTTGTCAGCTTGCCGTCGTCGCCGAATGTATAGGTATGGCCGTTCTCTTTAAGAGTTCCGGTGATTGCATAGCCGTTAGAATCGAAGTAATAGTAGTCATCGCCTACCGTTGTCCAGCCTGTCTGCTTATTGCCGGCAATGTAGTACATAAGATGTCCGTCGCTGTCGGTGATGAAGCCTGTGTAGCTGCTGAGATCCGCCTCTGTGGTATATCCGCAAACGGAGCAGGTCATGTATTCGTTGTTCTCGTCAAGAACATAGTCATGTCCGGCAGATGTGCAGTCGATTGTATGGCTTATGGTGCAGGTGTCAAGGAGCTGGAAGGTTCCGTCTGTCTGCATATCATAAGTGTTGATGATAAGCTGTGTATCCGTTGCCGAAGCGGTAAGGTAAATAGCGTTGTAATCCTCATCAAGTACTGAGAAATTGAAAGCGGCATTGTTTACGATGGGGTAAGATTTTTCGCCTGTTGAACCGCAGATGTAGTAAACTGTACCATTTGTGGTATCGATTTCGCCGCCTGTCATAGGCTCTGTTCTCGCATAGGAGTGATCGTGTCCGGAGAATACAACGTCAATTCCGACTTCATCAATTACGGGAACAAGGTTATTCTGGAAATAGTCGCTGTTGCCCGCAGGATTGGTGTAATATGTGGGCTGATGCGTAACGAGAATCTTCCAGTTTGCGGTTGCCGCAGCTGCATCCTCTCTCAGCCACTCAATAGCCTCGGCGTAGGTTGAGGTTGTGCCGTAGTTGATAACAGCAATATAAACGTTGCCGTACTGTACGGAGTAGCAAATAGGAGCCGTGCCGTCCTCTTCCGTGCCGGGAAGGTAGTAGTAAGCCGCAGAATTGCCGCCTGTCAGGTCGCCATAATACTCATGGTTGCCCAATGCGGTAACAAGAGTCTGCTCGCTGAGGAAATCACTTGTGAATATCTTTGCGATATTTTCCCACATGATGTAGTTGCCGCCGTTGTCAACAGCGTCGCCCGTCTGGATGCCGAAATCGTAATCAACGTCGTCAGCTGCAAGAGCTTCCGCAATGAGAGCCGTATTTGTCGTATCTGTCGCCTGAGTATCGCCTATTACGAAGAAGTTTGTGTTGTAACCTGATCTTGTGGTTGTGAAATACTTAACAGCCGACATATTTGTGCCGTCGCCTACAATGTAAGCGTATTCCGTACCTGCCGCAAGTCCCGTAATGCTGACTGCGTTAATGCGAACAGCATAGTTGCCCGTAATTGAGCCGGAGCTTGCGTACTCTACAATTTGGCTTGTGCCTGTAACGGTTGTGAAAGCGTCCGTTCCGTTTGCCTCGTATGCGGACTTCTCTGCGTACATAATAACGGGAGTTTCGCCCGATACAAGAGGATTGGACATCCAAGTGATATTTTCCGTTGCCGCCGTGTCGTCGCTTACGTTAAGCTTTACGTAAGTGGGAGCGCCCGTGCTGTCGCCGCCGGCGTTAAAGCTCTGGCTTGTGTAGATGAAGGAAAGAGCCTCGCCCTTTACAGCGTAGATTGAGTAGGAAACAACCTCTGAAACATAAGCGTCCGTGAAGATTTTGCCATCTGCGTCGGTTGTGCCTAAAAGAGCGCCTGTGGAATTGTCGTAAATTTCAACGCCTTCCGCAATATTGCCCTCTGCGTCCGTTACATAGATGTAGCCGCCGTCGGAGCCTACTATCATGCTGTCGGGAGAGATTGTAAATGCCGAACCGCAGGTTTCAACAATCTTGCCTGAGAAGCCGTTTACATAGTTTGTTGTCTTTTCGCTTGCATAGGTCAATACGCCTGCGGAAACTCTGTGAGTAACCTCAAGGCTTTCGGGAGTGTTTGAAGGAACAGCCGTGGTAATGGTGGCTATTGTGCCTGTGTCGTTTTCGGAAGAAGCGTCCTCGGATCTTACAACCGTAAACGTAAGAGTATCTCTGATTGTGTTGTAAACAGCCTCGCCCGAAAGCTCGTAATTAGCTGCGGGAGTAACCGTTACATCCTGCCAATAAGAGGTGTATTTTGAAAGCACCTTAACGGTGATTTCTGCGGAGAGTACATCCTCCTCGTTGTTTGTGGTAACCGCAATGTTGTAATCCGAACCTAAAACGGGAGAATTGAGAGCTTCAAGAGCAACCTCTGTATTCTCATCGCCGCCCGCTACGGTAAAGTACCTTGTGTCCGTGGTGCAGTTGCCGTAAACGTCGTATACTTCAATGTCGATTACGTGTACGCCGTCCGCAAGGTAAGCGTCATAGAAGTAAATTTCATCGTCGCCTTCGTTGATGTAGCACAAATCGGTAACGTCAACGCCGTCAATGTACATCTTTGTGGCTTCATCGTCAATACCGGTCATATACTTGTCATCGGTATCGGCATACATAGCCTTGAGAGATACCGTATTTGAAGTAAATACCGTCTCGCCGTCCGTAATTTCCTCATTGTCAACGGTTCCTACGAAATTGACGACGGGGTTGGTTGTATCGGCTGTATTTGCGCCATAAATAAGGGTGATGTCGTCGATATAAATCATATCTGCGCTGGCCTGAGTTCCGTTGCCGGGCTGATATGAAATCCAAATGATACCGTTGCCCTGATATTCACCGTAAGGCTCATATGCAGAACCGATATTTGAATTGTTGACATCCGTAAGGTCAAATTCAAGATATTTCCAGCCTACCCAGTTTATCTGTTCCATTGAACCGTATGAGTAGCTCGGGCTGCTTGTATCTGTTTTGTTTCCTACCTGAAGATAGATTATATATCCCGTAGTTCCTTCGGGAGCGTATACCCATGCGCCTAAAGCCGAGGGAGAACCCTCAAATGTATATTGAGGTTCTGTAACTCTCAAGTATACGTTGGCGTTTGAGGAGCTGTTATAGGATGAGAAGTCAAAGTCTATTCTAAGTGAATGGGAACCGAATCTTACAGGCTCGCCGTCCTCGGAAGAGACGATAGTTCCTGTTGTTGAATCGTTGTCGCTTATAGCGCCGTTAGGCCACAGGAAAAGAGGCATATTATCGGCGTAAAGTGTCTGTGAAATTTTCGAGTAGCTTGTACCCATTGAGGATAAAAGGTTCGCTCCGTAGGTGGGAATTGTATAGGATGAGATATACTCAAGCTCGTCGTTTGCCGCAGCCTCATCCGCATCGGTTGTATACTCAAAGTCGTACAGCACAACCGTTTTGGAGCCTATGAATACGGTTAGGGTGTCCGTCAAGGACTCGTCCCTTGCATAAGTGGCGGTAACGTATACGTTATACGCTCCGTCCTCCGTAGCGGTAAAGGTCAGCCCGTCAAATGTACCGGCGTCAGAAGCATCCGCGCCTGTGGACTGATCAACGATAGTCCAAATGATGTCGCCGTCGCTTAAATTAACCTCTCTGTTTTCATATCTTGCGATAATGCCGAAATCGGTGGTAACTCCGGGGCCTACCGCAACCTCAGAAGAGTCGGCGTACCACTCATCGGGTGTTACAATTGTTATTGTTGTGGATCCTGCAACAACGCCGTCAACGATATAGTCAACGGCAACCTCGCCCTCGTAACCGTCAGCCGCCGTAAATACGCCTGTCGAAGCGTCAATCGTTCCGCATGCGCTGTTCTCAAGAGCGAAATATCCGCCTGCGGGAAGCTCCGCCGCATAACCTGCGGAGTCAACGCCTGTCGCCTCAAAGGTAACGGTTGCGCCTACTGTGTAAAGCTCATTGTTGGGAGAAAGGGAAGCATGATCAAATATGCCTGTCTGAACGGCTGTAGAGCAGATAAGTATAGCCGATGAAACGGTTCTCTCGGAGCCGTCGGAGGGGCTGTTTCTGCAAACAAGCTCGCTGCTGCCTTCATGCTGTGAAATCATCGTGGTGGAGCCGCCGCCGTCAAGGTTAAGAGCGTCAACGCAGCCCAATGACAGCATAATATACGCAAGCTCCAAATAGCTCATACCGCTGGAGGTAGGAGCCTGTCTGCCGTCAACCACATAAAATACAACGGAGCCGTCCTCTTTGATACCTACAACCGTTCTGGGAGTGTCCTGCACGGCGTAAGCATCCGATGCGGAGGTAACTGCGCTTGTTATTTTTCCGTCCTTAACAAGAATGATACTGCCGCCTACAGCCTCTTTAATGTTGCTGGTGTCTGTAATTCCCGAGGAATAAATCGAAGCAGTGCCGTCCTTATTGATAGCGAAAAACGGTCTTGAGGATCCGTCCGTATATGCCGTACCCTGCATAATAAGGTATCCCGTGGGCTTGCCTGTCTGCATGTTGAAGAAATCGGCGTTTACGCCGGCTACAACATTTACGCCCAAAGCCTTTTCAGCTGCTTCGGCCTGGTTTCTTACAGACTGCATACCCCAAGAAGACGCATCGTAATCCTTGTAGGATGCAAGTATCGATGTTGTGGAGTCGTTAAGGTCAACCTCAATGGCATAGCCCTGATTTTGCCTTGAACCGCTGGAATTGTTTGTGGTAATGTGAGTTTCGGTGATACCAGGAGCGATGGTGTAATCCGTCTTGGAAGTCAGGTACGTATCACTGCCCAGCTTGGTTTCGTCGAATGTCAATGACGCTGATGCGGTTATGGGAGCCATGACTGTCATGACCATGATAATCGACAAAATCAGCGAAATGACACTTTTTGAATGTTTTCGCGTTTTCACAATTTCAACCTCTTTCTGTTTAATTTTAATTTGTGAAAAATACACATATTCATTATATCAAACAATCAGACATATGTCAATATTTTTGATTGACTTTTTGCAAATTTCCCCGTCACACCATTGCACAAAAAATGCACAAATTGGCACGGATGAAAACATTATTGCTTTCGGTACATAATTTTGTACATATATTGATTAGTCAAACCCGTTGGGTTTGATTACGGAAATTATAATTTAAAAGGAAGCCGCTTTG
>JAJQGK010000072.1 GCA_021200555.1 Clostridiales bacterium
TAAAAAAATTTCAGGGTTCCTTTTTTGTTCGTCGTTGTTTAATTTTCAAGGTCCAAGTAAAAACTCTCAGAGAAGGTTGTCACCCTCTCACAAGGTGCTTGATTATTGTATCACAGCATTTCCGTTTTGTCAAGAGTTTTTTTCATTTTTTTGCGTTCAAACTTTAACCGGATGTTTTTCACATCCCTCGTTCGTCGGCTTGCATATAATATCACAACAAACACCTTTTTGTCAACACTTTTTTTTATTTTTTCCGGTTTTTTACAACCTTAAAAAAATGCTACAAGATATAGTTATTTTAAAATTCGGCAACCACAATCTTCCCGTCATTTTTACAATGATAATGTCAATAATATTCCCGTATAAACTCTTTAGGAGATGCTGTTTATGAAAAAAATTAAACCTTTAAATGTTTTCAGAATTTTATTTGCAATTCTTTTTTCTTTTATATTTGCGGGGATAATCGATACTGCCGCTGAAATTTTAACATCCTACGGCATTTATTATAATCAAAACACGGTTCAGACGCTGTCTCAATACGGCTCCAGAGGCACGGAAGTGAGAAACATTCAAACAAAGCTTAAGCAGCTGGGATATTACAGCGGATCGGTTGACGGGATTTTCGGATCGGCGACAGAGAAAGCCGTTATTGCTTTTCAAAAAAATTGCGGAATAAAAGCAGACGGAATTGCCGGACCGCAGACTTTGCTTTATCTCGGTCTGGATTCTTCCTCATCCTCGGGTTATTCATCAAACGACATTTATTTATTGGCAAAGGTAATCGAAGGGGAGGCGAGAGGGGAGTCCTACACCGGTCAAGTAGCTGTGGGGGCCGTTGTTTTAAACAGAGTTTTCCATTCATCATTTCCCGATTCCGTATCCGGCGTCGTTTACCAGTCCGGAGCTTTTGACTGTGTTTATGACAGCAACTGGAGCGTGGAACCAAGTTCAACCGCAAAGAAAGCGGCTCAGGACGCTATAAACGGCTGGGATCCTTCCGGCGGGGCAATTTATTATTACAATCCGAGAAAAACAACCAATTCATGGATTATGTCGAGAACCGTTATCACCGTTATAGGAAGCCATTACTTTTGTCTTTAATCAGAAATTTTGCAAAAAGATTAAATTATTATATCTGCTCTATCAAATTTTCTTTTATGTCGGAATTTACTCCGACTATGTACATACAATTATATTATATTATACGAGGATTTTCATACATATATTAAAATTGCCATTTTTTACCTTTTAATGTTTCACGTGAAACTTTTTAAGATTTTATATTTTCACCTGTTCCGCATTTATGAAACCTGAATATTTTTTATTTCAAAGTTTATGTTTATGTTCTTTATATTTTGATTATACTGATTTTATAATAATCCGCTTTTACTTTTCTTATATCCGTTTCAATGTTTCACGTGAAACATTGAAATTGCGTAAAAAGCCAACAGACAGCCGATCTTGCAATTGACCGTCTGTCTGCTGTTGGATGTGGGTGTGAAAGAAAAAGATATGGATATATATAGAATCTATACTGCGTCATCGGAATATTTCACAAAACTGACAGGAGAGGATGCCGTTTTGGGTATTCTCACAACATACTCGTAGTATTCGGAGGTTTCATGTTCTGAAGAATTTGCATTGATTCCGGCTCGCCGCATAGTATCTACCGCATGATTAATTGTATTGATAAAAATTTTAATATCCTTGAGCTTTTTAAATTTTGGCTGAGGCTTTTTAACAGAAGGGGAGATTATCGACTCAATATAAGAGTCTGTTTCACTAACGTTTAAATTTTTTTCGATAATATATTCAAGAGCTTTCATTCTTTTCTCATCTGTATCAAGTCTCAATAAAGCTCTTGCGTGACGTTCGGTTAATCCCGCATTTATGATTTTGTTTCTGATTTTTTCATTAAGCCTTAATAATCTCAGCTTGTTTGAAAGAAAGGATTGAGATTTTCCCAATTTTCTTGCTATTTCATTTTGAGACATATTGTAAACGGAAAAAAGCTTTTCTATCGATTGCGCTTCCTCAAAAAAATTCAGATTTTCTCTCTGAATATTTTCGATAATTGAAAACAATGCGCTTTCATCATTATTCACGGACATAATTATACACGGAACAGCTAAAAGTCCTACCATTCTTGCAGCTCTGAGTCTTCTTTCTCCGGAAATAAGTTCGTATTTGTCGTCGTCAATTTTTCTGACCACAAGAGGCTGGATAATTCCGCTGTGTCTTATAGAAGCTGCAAGACCTTCAAGCTCGTTATAATCAAAGTTTTTTCTCGGCTGGTTGGGATTGGGATAAATTATATCGTTCGGTATCATAATAATTGAACCGCTTTCTTTTAATTTTACTCCTTGCTTCAGTTTCATATTTATAATAATCACAACCTTAAAATAAAAAACTGCAGTGTTTTCCTTACAATCGAATAATACCACAGCTTATATTAAAATTATGGCGAAAAGGGGAGAGTAAAATTTTTGTTTTTCACTCTTAAAAATTCTATCAGAGAGGATTTTTGGATATTCTGCTCATGTTCCTGGGGTATTTTGAAGAAGTTTGCGATATTTTTTTTGCGATAATCATATTTCTTTTATCTCCGTTATGAATATTATAAAAATTATCCTCATATAATTTTCCGCCCAATTTTGAAAACGATTTTATTCCGGGTTCCTTTTCCTCCTTCGATATATCTCCCTTCATTGCGCAGAACTTACCGCCGACCTTAGTAAGAGGAAGACAAAATTCGCTTAATATTCTAAGCTGCACCACCGCTCTGCCGCAGGTAATATCAAATTTTTCTCTGTACTCTTCGCAGTTTCCCGCATCCTCCGCCCGCATATGTACAATCTCGGGCTTTATATCAATCTCATTTGCCAAAAATCTTAAAAAGTCAAGCTTCTTGTTGACAGAATCAAAAAGAGTAAGCTTTATACCAGGTTTGGCAATTAAAACGGGGACTCCGGGAAAGCCGGCTCCGGTACCGATGTCAGCCAATCTTTGACTGCCATTTACTTTACCGTATTTTATAAGAGCGAGACTGTCTCCGAAATGCTTTATAACAATATCATCCGGATCCGTTACTGCTGTTAAATTTACCTTTTCATTATAATTAACAAGCAAGGACGCATACTTATCAAATTTATCGGCTGCTTCATTATCGATTTGCACTCCAAATTCCGAAGCACACGTGATTAACAATTCTTTTGATATATACATATTAAAATCCTTTTCATTTTTAAATTGAAAATAATTAAGATTATTTTATTTAGTCAGATTCCCTTATTAAACAGATAATAATTAAGAAAATGCTTGATTAATTTTGAAATGTATGTTACAATGATGAAGAATGCAAATTAAAGCGTTTTAAAGGTATTTACAATCAATTTACATTGTTATATATATAAAATACATTATCAAAACAAAACGGGCAAATAAGGACAGTCAGAGAGGATTAAAAAAATGGAGTCATTTGCAGAAGTATGGGAACAGGTTCTTGAATACTGCAAAAGCGTAATGTCTGAAACCTCTTATAAAATGTGGATAGAAACAATAGAAAAAGCTGAATTTACAGACGGACAAGTTGTTATAAGTTCAACCAATGATTTCAGAAACACAATTTTGAAGGATAAATTTAAAGACACATTTAACGAGGCGTTTGAAAAAGTAATAGGAATAAACATAGATCTGGTGTTTGAATCCCTTGATAAAGAGGTTTATACAAAGGAAAATACGGAAAACCAAAATATAACGGAGTTTCATAATCCCCACTCAACGGACGCCTATAATTTTGACAATTTTATTGTAGGTTCTTCAAATAAATTTGCCCACGCCGCATCATGGAGAGTAGCTACGGCAGATATAGGCTCTGTTTTCAATCCTCTTTTTATATACGGTAACTCCGGATTGGGCAAAACTCATCTTATGCTTGCCATCCAAAATGAGATGAAAAAGAGAAACGATAATATAAACATCATTTACACCACAAGCGAAAACTTTATGAATGAGTTTATATCCTGTATAACAAAGAAGGACAATATAACCTTCAGAGAAAAATACAGAAATGCGGACGCTCTTTTTATAGATGACATTCAATTTATGAAAAACAAAATTTCAACACAGGAGGAGTTTTTCCACACCTTTAACGACCTTATTAACGCAAACAAACAGATAGTTATTACTTCCGACCGTCCTCCCAAAGAAATCGAAGGACTGGACGACCGTATTAAAACAAGATTTGAAAGCGGACTTATAGCCGATATACAGCCTCCCGATTTGGAAACAAGAATAGCCATTATTATTCAAAAGGCAAATGACCACAACCTCACCCTGTCAAAACAAATAATAAACTATATCGCCGAAAAAATCAAGGATAATATCCGTCAAATTGAGGGAACAATCAATAAAATAGCCGCAATGCAGACTCTTTACGGAATTACTCCCACCATGAGCAGCATTCAGCAGATCATCCACGATATAGAAACTGACAACAGACCCGTTTCGGCAACGGTGGACGCCATAATCGAAAGCGTTGCGGATAAATACGATTTAAGAAAAGAAGATCTTGTCTCGGATAAGAGAAACGCCAACATCTCCCTTGCAAGAAACGTTTCAATGTACGTTATAAGAGAGGTTACCGGACTTTCACTTGAGAACATAGGAAATAAATTCGGCGGAAAAAAACATTCCACAGTAAAGCACTCTATTGATAATGTGGAAGAAAGAATGATAAGAGACGTTAAATTTAAAAATACGGTCTATAATATCATTAAGGAATTTAAGGACAGCTGATTTTCTTTTTCAGGTTTGTATTTTGAACATATTTTAAACATTCAAACTGTTCATATCCTTTATTCGGTTTTGAACATGTTATTGATTTTGAACATTAGGTTTTAAACATTTTCACACTTTATTCATAATTCTCTTAAAGAATTAAAAATAATAAACATTTTGTTTTCACACTTTTAATCAACCTTATTTTACAGTTTTTTCCGAGATTTTCGGCGTTTTAAAGACTTTTAACAGTTTTGAACAGACACTACTACTATTACTAAATTATAAAGTTAATGTTATGTTATTCACAGTTCGGGAAAAATCAATTGTATCCAAATTTATCAGAAGGGGGAATACGGCAATGAAGAAAATCTTAAAGGATTTCTTTTAAGCCGTAAGCAGCAATGAAAATTATATGCAATACTTCCACTCTTGCCGATGCAGCAATGAACGTACAGAAAGCAGTCATGACTAAAACGACAATGCCCACCTTAGAGGGTATTCTGTTTACCGCATCCGATAACAGCGTTAAGCTTTCAGGTTATGACCTTGAAATAGGAATAGAAACCGTAATAGAAGCCAATGTAATGGAACAGGGTTCTGTTATAATCAACGCCAAAACCTTCTGTGATATTATAAGGCATATTCCCTACGATAAAATTATACTGGAATCGGACGAAAGGCTGCAATGCAAAATCTATTGCGGAGACATAGAGTATAATATGACGGGAATGAAGGCGGACGATTACCCTGAGCTTCCCGTAATAGTAAACGGAAAAACAATTGAAATGAGTCAGCTTGTATTGAAGGATATGATTAAGAAAACCATATTTTCAGTGGCTCAAAACGACGTCAGAGTTATTCACAAGGGAATAAAATTCGAGATAAGACCCGGAGAAATAAGACTTGTCGCCATTGATTCCCACAGAATTGCTTTAAGAAGGGAATTTCTTCAATATAACGGAGAAGAGCTTGATTTTGTTGTTCCGGCAAAAACCATGTCGGAGCTTGTGAAAATTATACCCGATGAAGACAAATTCATTAAAATCGGACTGGGAAGAAGACATATTCTTTTTGAGGTCAACGGATACACTATAATATCGAGGCTTTTGGAAGGGGACTTTATGAAGTATGAATCCATAATCCCCACCGAATTTAACACCGTTATAAGGGCAAAATCAAAGGATCTTATTGAAAGCATAGAGAGAGTTTCCCTTATTATAACGGACAGATTTAAAGCTCCGCTGCGTCTTGAATTTAAAGACGACAGTATGAAGGTTACAACCTCAACTGCTTTGGGAAGAGCAAGCGATAAGGTGGGAGTTTCGATTGACGGCAACGATATTGAAATAGGAATACAGTCAAGATATATTTTGGACGCTCTGAAAATAAGCGAGGAGGATGAGGTTCTTATAAATATGGTAAATTCTCTTTCTCCCGTTTGTATCGTTTCGGCTAAGAGCGACTCATTCCTGTATCTTATACTTCCCGTCAGACTGACATAATAAATTACGGAAATCGGCGGTCATTATGAAAAAAATTATAAAAGTCAAGGCTGTAAAAAAAGAAGAAAAAACGGTTTACATAGATACTCCCTTTATAAAGCTTGACGCTTTTTTGAAATTATGCGATATAGCCCAGACAGGCGGACACGGAAAAATGATAATTCAAGACGGACTTGTTGAAGTAAACGGTGAAGTCTGTGTTCAAAGAGGCAAAAAAATCAAGCCCGGAGACAGGGTAAGGTACGAAAATACAATATATTCCGTAGAAGAAAAATGAATGTTACCGATATAAGCTTAAACAATTACAGAAATATAGAAAGTCTTAAGATTGAACCTTGCGGCGGTATAAATATCATTTACGGAGAAAATGCTCAGGGAAAGACAAATTTGCTTGAGAGCATATGGATGATAAGCGGATTTAAAAGCTTCCGAGGTTCAAAAGATGCGGATCTTATAAAATTCGGAGAAGACTGCTTAAAAATCGAAACAAATTTTTACGGACGGGGAAGAGAGCAAAACGCCAAATTAATCATAAACAGGCAAACAAAAAAAATCATACTTAACTCTGTTCCCATAACGGCTGCTTCCGGACTTATAGGAAATTTTAACTGCGTTGTTTTTTCTCCTTCGTATTTATCCGTGGTCAGAGGAAGTCCCTCCGAAAGGCGTAAATTTGTGGATACGGCGATTTGTCAAATTAAACCCTCTTATGCGAAAAATTTAAATGAATACAGGAAAATCACGGATCAGAGAAATTCTCTCCTTAAAGATATAAAATACAATAACTGTCAATACGATATGCTTGACATATGGAATGAAAAGCTCAGTGAAAAAGCGGAAACGATAATTAACGAACGCATTAAATATATAAACAAAACGGCCGAAAATGCGGAGGAAATATACAACGGACTGTCGGGAAAAAGCGAAAGTATTCAAATAGAATACAATATGAAAATTTCTCCGGGCAGATACAGAATTACCGGTGAGAAAATTTCAAAAGACGAAATATTAAGGCTTTTAAAGGAATGTGAAAGCAGCGATATTTTAACGGGAAGTACTGAAATAGGAGCGCACAGGGACGACATTGAAATAAAGATAAACGGCAAATCCGCAAAAATGTTCGGTTCTCAGGGACAGCAGAGATCCGCCGCTCTTTCTCTTAAATTAAGCGAGGCGGAAATTCTTAAATCGGTAAACGAAGAAAATCCCGTTATTCTTTTGGACGACGTTATGAGTGAGCTTGATGCAAACCGTCAAAGCTATATTTTAAACCACATTAAGGACAGACAAGTGTTTATAACCTGCTGCGAACCTTCAACGGTGCTGAGAATGTGCCAAGGCAAAACGTTCAGCGTCTGCGGCGGAAAAATCAAGTAGCAGAAAAATATCAGATTGTAAAAAAGTTATATATTTAATTTGAAAAATAAACGTTTAAGGAGAAAATTCAATGTATCTTAATC
>JAJQGK010000059.1 GCA_021200555.1 Clostridiales bacterium
ATTAAATCCGTGAGGATTTAACATAAGTTTGTACAAACATTGATTGGTCAAACCCTTGCGGTTTTGATTACGGAAATTATAATTTTAAAAGGAAGCCGCTTTGCGGCTTGCGGGCGGACACATGGGTCCGCCCCTACGGAGGTCGTTGTAATTTTCAAAACCAATCAACATTTGTACAAATTAAAAGTTCATTCATTGTACATTGTACATCGTACATTGCACATTGGAATGGGTCCGCCCATACGGCGGAAGGTTGTAATTTTCTAAACCAATCGGCATTTGCACAAATTAAAATTTTATTCATCGTACATTGTGCATCGTAATTATCACGCCTTCATTATACACCAAAACTTGACAAATGTAAAGGCGATTATTATAATATAAGTAAAATAATTGAACATTTGGAAAAATAATCTTTTTTTAATGTAAATTTAAGGCGTGGGGTTGAAAATAATGAACGGTGACGGAAAAAGATTGTCTGTAGGCGAGATTGCCGCATACTCCTTAGGCTCTTTGGGCAGGGAGTTCAGCAGCAACTGTGTAAATGCTTTTTATCTTGTTTATCTTTGCATTTATCAGGGGCTTGACCCTATAGTCCTGACCGTAGCTTTTGTTTTGGCGAAGGTTTGGGACGCAGTAAACGACCCGATTTTGGCGACTCTTGTCAATAACTCCAAAAAAGGCAAATTCGGCAGGTACCGCCCGTGGATTTTCTGCGGAGCAATCGTAAACGCCGCAGTTATTGTGGCGATGTTTACAAACGTTTCATTTTCAAGCGTCACTTTGAAATATGTATATTATATCATCGCTTATATCCTTTGGGGTATGTCCTTTACGGTGCTTGACGTGCCTTTCTGGACCATGCTTCCGACTATTGCCAACACCACGGACGACAGGAACAGGATAAGCTCCATGGCAAAGCTCATTGGCGGCTTCGGCGGCTTTTTGGTGGGAATGCTCGGAACCTCCGTTATTCTCCCTCTGTTTATGGACAAAGGGATGATGAAGGCGTATCAATACTTAGGCATGGCGGCGGGACTTGTAATGGTGGTATTTCTCCTTATTGCCGTTTTGGGTACTCGTGAGAGATATGATTTGCCCCACGAAAACGTCGGTTTAAGGTACATACTTTCAACCTTTAAATCGAACGATCAGCTCAAAGCTTATGCAGGCTCTTTGGTATTTTTCCTTGTAGGCACGACTATTTCCCTTTCGCAGGTTCTATATCTGTATACATATTGCTATGAGGACGGAGCAAATTATCTGCCGAAAGCGTACAGCTATACTATGTTTTGGGTTATATCCTGTACCGGTCAGGGAATTGCGATGATATTCTACAGCTTGATCGTTAAGAAAATACCCAGGGAAAAGCTGTACGGAATTTCTTTCCTTGCCTGTATCGTAAGCTATGTGCTTTTGTTCGCAATTTTCTTTTTCCTTGAGCCGGGCAAATATGTGCTTAATACCGTTTTGGTCGCTCTTTCCGGCGCATTCCTTATGATAGCCAACGGCATAAATCAAATAGGCTCCACCGTTATGATGGCGGATGTTGTGGATTACGGCGAGTGGAAAACGGGCAAGCGCGGCGACAGTGTTATGTTCAGCGTTCAGACCCTTATCGGGAAATTTGCTGCGGCTGCCGCAACTCTTGTGCTGGGAATAGGAATTGCCGTTTCCGGACTGCCTACCATTACCGATATGCCCGTTGTGGACAGGAACACAGGGAGCGTAAGCACGGTTCAGCTTTTTACGGACGACGACGGGTACTACCTTGTTAAGGACGAGGAGCTTTACGAAAATCTTTTGTCAACAGAGGATGTGGACAAATCAAAGCTTGTTAAGATTGATGAGGACGAGGAGCTTATCGAGTCGGATGATTTAACAATTCTCAGAGCGTTTATGTTCCTTACTCCCATACCCTTGACTGTTGCCGGATACTTTATTTACAAAAAGAAATATTGGCTTTTCGGCGACAAATATGACGACATTAAAAGGGAAATCGACACAAGAAGAAATCTGTCTTAGAAAAAAATATTTGTAAATGTCCAATAAATGGCTTGACAAATTTTTCTTGAGAAATTACAATAATATTATCCGGTTGGGCGTGCCTTAAGTGTACGCCCGCAAATCGGAAAGCGTACGATAATATGTTATAACACGAGGTTTTACCCCGCTGCTTCTTTGAAAACTTTAGGCGTATTCTGACTGCTCTTATCAGTCAGGATTTCGTTATTTCTTAAAGCTATTAAATTTCGGTTAGATTTAACTGATAATATCAAATTCAGATTTTATTTCCAATGAGTGAGGAGGAAATTATCCGGATTTGTTGTTATAGGGCAATTGCGATGTCCGTAAGGAATTTCCAATCGCAAAATATCTATATGAAAGGTGAAAAGACATGAAGAAAAAAGCTTTGGCGTACATTGTATCAATACTTCTCGTATTTACAATGGTTCCAATGATGGCTTTCGCATCGGGCAGCGCAGCTTCAATCGGCACTGACTCCTATGACACTCTTCAGGACGCTGTTGACGCAGCGGTTGACGGAGACACTGTTGTACTTGAGGCAAGCGTAACAGAGGACATTACCGTTACAGGCAAGAGCATAACCCTTGACCTTAACGGCAATACAATCACAAACGCATCAGGCGACACAATCACTGTTGCTATTGACGCTTCTCTTACAATCGAGGGCGACGGCACAGTTGACAATGTTACCAATGGTAAGGCTGCTCTCTTTAACAACGGTACGGTTGTTCTCAACGGCGGCACTTACACTCGTTCCAAAGAAGCAGGTACATACTCTCCCAATTCAGCCAACGGAAACAGCTATTATGTAATTGTTAACCACGGCACAATGACTGCTAATGACGGTATTGAGGTTGATTCTACAAGCGGATTTTCCTCAATGTTTGAAAACGGTTATCAGACTTACACTTCCGGCACAGAGAGAACAGGCTATGTTGATGGCGTAAACGCAGCAGCACCCAGCCTTACAATCAACGGCGGTACATATGACGGCGGCCTTTACACAGTAAAGAATGATGATAACTCTGTTCTTGTAATCAACGACGGTACATTTATCAATACCGTTATGGCAACAGTTCTTAACTGGAACATTGCAACAATCAACGGCGGCACATACGACTCCGAAAAATATGCTGTTATGATTGCAGCAGGCAGCTCTTCAATAAATTCAGGCGAGCTTACAATTACAGGCGGCACATTTACTTCCGAAAAGTATTCAATTTATCAGTACGGCAGCACCGCTGTTACCGTTGTTATTACCGACGGTACATTTGCAGCGGCTGACACTGATGTATTCGGCGTATATACATCAGCTGACATTACTATCACCGGCGGCACATATTCTTCAGATGTAAGCGCATATGTTGACAGCTACAACACCACTTCCGAAAATGCAGACGGCACATATTCAATCGTTGCCGGCAGCGACGCAGTTGCATCTCTTAACGGCATTGGCTATGAATCAGTTCAGGCAGCTGTTAATGCAGCGGCAGACGGAGATACAGTTGTTGTTCTTGCCGATACGACAGAAAACATCGTTGTTAACGGCACTGTTACTATAGACCTTTACGGCAGCACAATCACAGGTTATTTGTATGTTTACGGCGACCTTACACTTGAGGACAGCATAGGCACAGGCTCCGTAACATCCACAACAAGCGCTCCGGTTGCAATAGTATATGAGGATGCTACTCTTACTCTTAACGGCGGCTCGCTTGTAAGCACAAAGTATTACGGCATTTATGGCAATGGCGGAACAATAGTTGTAAATGACGGTACTATTTCCTCTTACTATGCAGCAGTTGCAAGCAACAATACAACAGGCGATATGAATCTTACAGTAAACGGCGGAACACTTACCGCAGCATACGGTCCCGCAATCTATATGCCCACTCAGCTTGCTTTAACAGTTACAGGCGGTACTATTAACGGCGGTATCTCCGCTCGTATGGGTCAGATCACCGTTACAGGCGGCACAATAGTTGCAGCTTCGGATAACCTTGACGATGTAGCGGATTATTACGACTACAGAGGCAATGTATTTACTCCCGACGCTATTGCTGTAATGGCAGGAACCTATACATCAGATTCCGGCAATGATCTTACCATCTCCATCACCGGCGGTGAAATCATCTGCGAAAACGGCGTAGGCAGCGCAGTTGCTATTTATGACCTTGGTAAGGTTGAGCAGGAAGCTTCTGTTGAGATTACAGGCGGTACTCTTACCACAAACACAGCAGACAGATCTGCATATCAGGTTGTTACTCTTGAGGACTTAGGCGTTGATAACAGCGCATACGGCGTATACTCAGACGCAGTTGAAACAGCTATCTCCGGCGGTACATTCTCCACCGAAATCGCTGAGGAATACTGCGCAGAGGGCTTCACTCCCACACAGGCTCTTGACGGCACATACACAGTATACAGCGACGACGATATAGTTTATGTTGAGGCTGTTGACGCTACAGCTGCCAACGAAGGCAACATCGCATATTACTACAACACCGTAAACGGCGAGTACTATGATGAGGACGGCAACGTAATCACTCTTGCCGATACAATCATCGAGGCTGAAGGCTGGTACCTTGAGATCTTCGGTATCGCATATTACGGCGTTGGCGCAGTTCCCACATATCTCCAGTTACTCTGCGACTTCAGCAACTTAATTCAGTCAATTCTCAATTGGTTTTCCTCACTCTTTGCTGCTTAATTCTTTAAAATTCAATTAAGCTTCATTCGGGCAGGTTGTTTGAAAGGACAGCCTGTCCTTTCAAACACTCTCCCGTAGGGGCGGACCCATGTGTCCGCCCGCAAGGGGCGTAGCCCCTTCCGATAAAAATATAATCATTTAATTAAATCCGTGAGGATTTAACATAAGTTTGTACAAGCATTGATTGGTCAAACCCTTTGGGTTTGATTAGGAAAATTATAATCTTATAAGGAAGCCCTGACGGGCTTGCGGGCGGACACATGGGTCCGCCCCTACGGAGGACGATTAAAATTTTCCAAAACCAAGGGCTACTTGTACAAATTAAAATATTATTCATTGTACATTGTAAATTGTACATCGTACATTGGAAAGAGTCCGCTCCTGCGACGGAGCTGCAAAAAAAACAGAGCGAGATTTTCCCGCCCTGCTTTATTTTTATTAAAATTTTAAATTGAATTGAAGAGCTTTTTGATATTCTTCAGCGCATTGCCCGCACCGGACAAAATTTTGCCCAGTCCCTTGGGTACGCTTTTGTCGTTCAGAATATCGATAAGACCCTGCGCCATTTTTTCGGAAAACACGCCCATGCTCATGGAAATCATACACCGAATGGGAATTTGGAGCGCCATTGCCTCCATCATTCCCTTGTTTGCGTCGTCGTCGGACATTAAGCCCATTGCCTTGTTTATTACCTTGCAGATAAAGGCTCCGTTTTTGCCGTTCTTGGCATCCTCAAGAGTGTTGTTCACGTCAAGGGGAACGTCGGGATCTCTTTTTGAAGAGGGAATCGGACAACCTAAAACAGCGGCAAATTGACTGTCGGGAACGCTCATAATGTCGGCTGTATAATAATTGGGCGCACTGTGCTTGTAATCGGGAATTTCCTGCTTTTCGGATGTCACCGTCACCTTGGCGGTAAGCCTTATATCACGGGAGGAGGCGCCTACAAGAATTTCAAATTCGCCGCCCTCTATGTACCAGTCGTGAATTGCGGTGTTGTAAAAGGCAAAGGAACGCTTGTCAAGCTCAATTTCAATCTCTTTTTCCTCGTCCGGCTCAAGATAAACCTTCTTAAAGCCCTTAAGCTCCTTTTCGGGACGGAAAATAGTGCTTTTGACGTCCTTTACGTAAAGCTGCGCCGTCTCCGCTCCCGCCGTTTTGCCGGTGTTCTTGACTTTAAAGGAAACCGTCACGCTGCCGCTGTCCTTAATCCTCTTTGCCGAGGTTTTTATGTCCGAATACTCAAAATCGGTATAGGACAAACCGTATCCGAAGGGGAAGAGAACGTCCTTTTTCGCCGTGTCATAGTACCTGTAGCCCACATAAATGCTCTCTCTGTACTCAACCGTAACGGGGGAGCCGGGGAAATTGTTGAATGAGGGATTGTCCGAAAGCGCCAACGGATAGGTTTCGGCTAATTTTCCCGAAGGATTGACCCTGCCCAAAAGCAAATCCACTATTGCGCTGCCGCCTGCCTGACCGCCCAAATATCCGTTTAAAACAGCTTTTACCTTGGAAAGCCAGGGCATTTTAACGGGAGATCCGCCCGAGAGCACAACCACAACGTTTTCGCAGGCGTCCGCCACTGCGGAGATAAGCTCGTTGTGACTTGCGGGCATGTCAATATGCTTTCTGTCAAAGCCCTCTGCTTCGTAAGTTTCCGTAAGTCCCGCAAATACAACGGCAATGTCAGCTTTTCGAGCCGCTGCTACTGCTTCGCCTATAAGGATGGGATCCGCAACATCGCTCTTTTTGTCGTATCCCGCAGCGTAAATCACGCCTACGCCTTGATTTAAAAATTCGTCAAAGGAATTGTCAACCTGTGTGGGATTGATAAGCGAACTGCCTGCTCCCTGATACCTGGGGGATTTTGCCATTTCTCCTATAAGGGCAATCCTCTTTGTTTTGTCAAGGGGAAGGATGTTGTCTTCATTTTTAAGGAGAACCATGGAGTTCGCCGCAATTTTCCTTGCAAGAGCGTGGTGGGCTTTTCTGTCGTATCGGAACTCTCTTTTGTTCTCGTCCGCTTTAAATATAAGCGTCAATATTCTGTCTACGGATTTATCGAGGATTTCCTCGTCAAGGCTTCCGTTTTTAACCGCAGCAACTATTTTTTCGGCAGCCATTCCGCTGGATGAGGGCATTTCAAGATCCTGTCCCGCCTTTAAGCCCTCGACCTTGTCATTGTTTGCGCCCCAGTCCGTCACAACAAGCCCTTCAAAGCCCCATTCATCACGGAGAACGTCGTTTAAGAGCCATTTGTTTTCCGAGCAGTAAACGCCGTTTAAACGGTTGTAAGCGTTCATAACCGTCCAGGGCTGGGAGTCCTTAACCGTTTTCTCAAATGCGGGCAAATAAATTTCACGGAGAGTCCGCTCGTCAACTACGGAGCTTATGGTCATTCTCCTTGTCTCCTGATTGTTGGCGGCAAAATGCTTAAGAGAAGTGCCGATACCCTTTGACTGTACGCCCTTTACAAAGGCTGCGCCCATAGCTCCCGCCAAATAGGGGTCTTCGGAAAAGTACTCGAAATTCCTGCCGCAGAGAGGGGAACGCTTTATATTTACGCCCGGCCCCAAAAGCACGGAAACCTTTTCCTCAAGGCATTCCTCGCCTAAGGCTTCGCCCATTTCACAGAGCAAATCGGGATCCCATGATGCGGCTGTGGTTACTGCGGTGGGGAAGCATACGGCGGGAAATGAGCTCATAAGCTCGCCCTTGTCCTTTTTGTCCTTTTGCTTTCTCAATCCGTGAGGACCGTCCGTTACCATAATTTCGGGAATCCCCAGTCTTTCCAGAGACTGAAGGTGCCAGAAATCCGCACCGGAGCAAAATTCAGCCTTTTCTTTTAACGTCATTTTTGATATAATATCCGAGTGGTTCATATGAAACCTCCTTGTATGGTATTTTCTTCAATTGCAATTTGAAATTATCTGG
>JAJQGK010000087.1 GCA_021200555.1 Clostridiales bacterium
AGCAGCTGATTTGTAATCAGCAGGTCGGGGGTTCAAGTCCGTCCACCAGCTCCATTTTTTGCGCCTCAAATTTAACCGGAAGAGTTCCCGAGTGGCCAAAGGGGGCAGACTGTAAATCTGTTGCAAGTTGCTTCGGTGGTTCGAATCCACCCTCTTCCACCAACAAAAACCTCGATTTTTTCGGGGTTTTGTTGTTTTTAGGGTATTTTCGCTTGCTTGAAAAACGCTATCTTCTAACGGATTTCTAACGAACAACTTTTACAATCCCATATTTGAAATTGCCTCAGATAGCTTGCTTTTTGCACCCGTCTGTAAATGAGAATAGATGTTTGCCGTAGTATTATAAGCGCTATGTCCTGCCCGGTCTTGCAGCTCCTTCATAGCAATGTCATCGCCGTTAATCCGCCAACAGAAACCTCGTTTTTTCGGGGTTTTTATAAAATCGAAAAATACATAACAGCAATTAAAGAAAGGTTAGCTGCATTACCGGAAAAACCAAAGATAATGCGTCTAACCTTTTAGTTGTTACTTATTTGTTTTACGGAAAAATCCGCTGTTATTTCATTGCCTCTTCAACGGCAACCGCACACGCAACCGTTGCGCCTACCATGGGATTGTTGCCCATGCCGATAAGTCCCATCATTTCCACGTGAGCGGGAACGGATGAGGATCCTGCGAACTGAGCGTCGGAATGCATTCTGCCCATTGTATCGGTCATACCGTAGCTGGAGGGACCTGCCGCCATATTGTCGGGATGAAGAGTACGGCCTGTGCCGCCGCCCGATGCAACGGAGAAGTACTTAACGCCGTTCTCAACGCACCATTTTTTGTATGTGCCCGCAACGGGATGCTGGAAACGGGTGGGATTGGTGGAGTTGCCGGTGATTGAAACTCCGACGTTCTCCAATTTCATGATAGCAACGCCCTCGGGAACGTTGTCTGCGCCGTAGCATCTTACCTTTGCTCTGTCGCCGGTTGAATATGCTGTTTCCTCTGTAACCTTAACGGTTTCGCTGTAGGGATCGAACTCGGTCTTGCAATATGTGAAGCCGTTGATTCTTGAAATAATCATTGCCGCATCCTTGCCAAGGCCGTTGAGAATAACCCTCAGGGGCTTAACTCTTACTTTATTTGCATTAAGTGCGATTTTAATTGCGCCCTCCGCAGCTGCGAAGCTCTCGTGTCCCGCAAGGAAGCAGAAGCACTCCGTCTCCTCTGAAAGGAGCATTTTGCCCAAATTGCCGTGGCCTAAGCCAACCTGACGGTTATCGGCAACAGATCCGGGAATGCAGAAGGACTGGAGTCCCTCTCCGATAGCGGCGGCAGCGTCGGCAGCCTTTGCGCAGCCCTTTTTAAGAGCGATTGCGCAGCCTACGGTGTAAGCCCAAACAGCGTTTTCAAAGCAAATGGGCTGGGTTTCTCTTACGATTTTGTCGCAGTCAATGCCCTTTGCAAGGGTTATATCCTTACATTCCTCAATTGAATTTATACCGTATTCCTTAAGAACGCCGAGAATTTTATCGGCTCTTCTTTCATAATTTTCAAATAATGCCATGTTACTTTACCTCCTTATATCTTACTCTTTACGGGGATCAATATACTTTGCAGCCTCTGCAAAGCGGCCGTAGGTTCCCTTTGCCTTTTCATAAGCCGTGTTGGGATCATCGCCCTTTTTGATAAAGTCGGTCATTTTTCCGAGAGATACGAACTCATAACCTATAACCTGGTCGTCATCGTCAAGAGCCATTCTCGTAACATAGCCCTCCGCCATTTCAAGATAGCGGACGCCCTTAAGCTTAGTGCCGTACATTGTGCCTACCTGAGAGCGGAGTCCCTTGCCCAAGTCCTCAAGTCCTGCGCCCACGGAAAGACCATCGTCCGAAAACGCCGACTGTGAACGGCCGTAAACTATCTGGAGGAACAGCTCTCGCATTGCGGTGTTGATAGCGTCGCAAACAAGGTCGGTGTTGAGAGCCTCAAGAATGGTTTTGCCGGGAAGAATTTCGCTTGCCATAGCGGCGGAGTGAGTCATACCCGAGCAGCCTATTGTTTCAATAAGAGCCTCCTCGATAACGCCCTCTTTGATATTGAGAGAGAGCTTGCAGGCGCCCTGCTGGGGAGCGCACCAGCCCACACCGTGGGTGAAACCGGAAATATCCTTGATTTCGTAAGCCTTTACCCATTTGCCCTCCTCGGGAATGGGAGCCGGACCGTGATGAGGTCCCTTCTTGACCGTGCACATTGTTTCTACTTCGTGTGAATAAGTCATAAATTATTGTCTCCTTTCGGTTTTGTCCGATAAATTAAAAATAATTACCATCTATTTATTATACAAAAAAAAATTCCGGATATCAATAGTAAAAATATAAATATTGGTATTTACAAAACAAAAAAATTATGTTAATATAGTTATAAGTATAAAATATGAGAGGAGCAATATTTCATGAATATGAAAAAGATATTGTCCGTTTTATTGTCAATCACCATGGTAATGTCCACACTTGCTTTTTCCGCATCCGCATTAACCCAGGACGAGGCAAATTCGGCGCTTGAGTCGGCTGTCTCCGTTTTCGATGAGGTTTTGGAAAAGCTTGACGTGGCAGGAGACGACGGCAAAATCACCGCAGCCGATGCAAGGGCGACTCTTCTTTACTCGGCGGGCTTAAGCAACAGCGCGGCAGCCGATGTGGACGGCGACGGCTCCGTTACCGCAATCGACGCAAGAATGCTTTTGAGATATGCTGCGGGACTTGAGTCTGTGGATTACCTCTATACGGCGGAGGATAAGCTTGCGTACTTCAACGCCATAATCAACAGCATTAAGCCCAACGGCTACAAATATTACGCTTGCGTAAGCGATGAAACAGTTGATGTAACATATGACAACGCCGATCTTGTCGAAAGCTTTAACAGTCAGATAAACGCTTTAATGAGCGCATTCGGCGAAAGCGATACAATGGATTTCGGAGCCGAGCTTACATCCGACGCAGGCAGCATAAGTTATACATACTATAATGTAAACAGTCCGAAAGCTATTTCAAACAGCGATTACTATATAAAGGGAGACGAGCTTGCCAGCTATCTTACCACAAGCAATATTACAGCTGTTGAGTACAAGGAAAACCAAAGCTACACATATGAGCAGTGGAGAACATCAAGCAGCTTAGGAAATTATCGTTCATATGTTTCAAATGAGATTACGGGGCTTTCCTCCATTACCGTTTATATTGCTACGGATGCAATTACAACAATTCCCGACGATCCCATGACCCTTAACCACGGCAGAGCTTTTACAACAATCACTCAAGAAACAGCAGACTCCATTGCAAGCGCGGGAGATTCACTGGGCAGCTTAAGCGGTTTGGAGGATTTCGGCACATTTGAAATAAGCTCATCATTTAAAGGCGCCACATACTATGACTCATATATAACCATTTACTTTAATCCCGAAACGGGCGTTCCCGTTGCCACAGAGCACAGCCTTAATTATGATATTGTTACCGACCTTTATATGAACATTCAGTTCCTTGCCTCCCTTACAACAGTCGGTTTGGGACTCAGCGTTAAAGGTGATATCAATCTTACCACAACATTAAGAGATAAAGGCGTGTACTTATTCTTTGAGAATGCCGATGTAACATTAACAACCGCATCCTAAAGCAAAACCGGCTAAATAAGTTCATTCCCCAAGCGTAAAGGTTTGGGGGATTTTTGCGTCTTGTTGCATTTTGATTTTAAACAAAAAAAACCTGCCGCGCCAAACAAGGACGGCAGGATTGGAGCTGATGGTCGGAATCGAACCGACAACCTGCTCATTACGAATGAGCTGCTCTGCCATTGAGCCACATCAGCAAATATAGTAAGACTACTTTTCATATTATAATAGATTAATCTGCGATTTGCAAGTCTTTTTTTTAAAACTTTGCAAAACATTGAAAATTTATCTCTCCTGTGGTAAAATCATAACCGCCATACATTTTTAAGGGAGAAAAAATAATGAGAAAATCGAAAATATATGCGGTAAGAGCATTACTTATAACTCTTGTAATTCTGCTTGCGGGGCTGATATTTTATCTTTCGGCAGACAATGCGGACGAGTCCAACGCCAAAAGCGACATTGTCGCCGATTCATTTGCGGCAAGGGTGCTTTCAAGCTTTAATCTTACCGATGAACAAATTGAGCTGATAATCGAGAAAAGCGTTTTCATTGTCAGGAAAACGGCTCATTTTGCGGAATACGCTCTGCTGGGATTTCTGTTGACCGCAGTGGCGGTGTCCTTCGGAAAAACCTGCGCCGGATGCTATGCAATAGCGCAAATAACAGCCTCCGCCTATGCAATTTCCGATGAAATTCATCAGCTGTTTGCAGAGGGCAGAAGCTGTCAGATTCGAGATATGATTATCGACTCGGCGGGAGCTGCGGCGGGAATTGCTTTAATGCTTATATTCACCGCAGTCTTCAGAAAAATTGCCCGAAGAAGAAGGAAAAAATCAATAGGCTAACCCTCGCCTGTCTGAAGCTCATTCGCCTTTTGGAGCTTTGTTAAAGACTTATAGGTGTAAATAATCGCTATAACGGAAATGATAAGCGTCAGCACATCGGATACCGGCATTGAGTAGAGAACGCCGTCCAAGCCGAAGAATATAGGCAGGATAAGGGCGAAACCAACGCCGAACACAACCTCTCTGACCATTGAGAGAACCGTTGAAAGCAGCGCCTTGCCGAGAGATTGGAGATATATAAAGGTAGCTTTGTTAATACAGGCGAAAACTATCATGCAAAGATACGTTCTGAACGCTTTGATTGCAAATTCCGTATAGTAGGAGCTTTCGTTTGCGGCACCGAAAATTTTAATAAGGCTTCCGGGCAGCAGCTCCACAATCAAAAACGCAACAATACCCACACAGGCTTCTGCGACAAGCAGATAGGTAAACAGCTTTTTAGTTCTGTCATACCGCTTTGCACCCGTATTGTAGCCCACAATGGGGATACAGCCTGCCGCCATGCCCACAACGATTGAAATAACAATCTGGAAAAACTTCATAACAATTCCCACAACCGCCATAGGGATCTGAGCGTACTCCGCCAATGAGAAAACGGGATCCTGAGCGCCGTATTTCCTTATCATGTTATTGATTGCAGCCATTGCCGCCACAAGGGAAATTTGCGATAAAAAGCTGCAAATTCCTAAGGGAATAAATTTCCCGATGATTCTGCCCTTAAGCTTGAAGCTGCTCTTAACGGGCTTTGCCGCCTTCATTCGGAAAAGATAAATAACGGAGAGAACGGCGGTTAAAATCTGTCCCAAAACAGTCGCAACCGCTGCGCCCATCATGCCCCATTTGCATACATATATAAAGATTGGGTCGAGAACGATATTCACCGCTGCGCCGGAAAGCGTGGCAATCATTGCAAAGTTGGGACTTCCGTCGGAACGGATAACGGGGTTCATTGCCTGACCGAACATATAAAACGGTATTCCCGCACTTATCCAAAGAAAATACTCCTTTGACAGGTTAAAGGTCTCCTCGTTTACGCTTCCGCCGAATGCGGTTATAATCTGATTGTGAAAAATAAAGTATACGGCGGTTATTACGGCGCTTGACAAAATGCAGAGAACTATTGCGTTTCCCACGCCGGTTTGTGCATCCTCTTGCTTCTTTGAACCGAGACTGATGCTTACGAATGCGCAGCAGCCGTCGCCTATCATAACAGCCACCGCAAGAGCCACAACCGTAAGCGGATAAACGACTGTATTTGCCGCATTGCCGTAGGAGCCCAAATAATCGGCGTTTGCAATGAATATCTGGTCAACGATGTTATAAAGCGCCGCCACAAGCAGAGAAATTATACATGGAACCGCATATTTTCCCATAAGCTTCGGCAGCTTTTCCGTTTCAAGAAAAGAATTTTGTTTTGCTTCTTCCATAATCAATTCACCTCTGAATTTAATACGAAATAAAAAATAAAAAAAGCCCGCTGCAAAAAAGCCGGAATTACGCTTAATTTGCAACACGCTTAAATAAACTTGATATTTTTGAAAGGTAAAGGCAAACGCTTTTAACCCTTTCACTGCTTGAAATTATATCACATTTGCATAATTTTTTCAATGGCAATTTTACACAAAGTGTCAGCTGAATATAAAAAATTTTCAATAGCCATTTTGCACAAAAACACACATCCCGCTGTTGTCAAAAAAGCCGAAGTCCCGCAATATGCGAAAAAGTTTAAAATATAATTGACACAGGCGAAAAATGTCGTTATAATATTTTTATAATATCAGGGATGTACCCTGCAAAAATTTCAGAGGTGGATGCAAATGAAAAAGTTTTTCCGGGAATTTAAGGAATTTGCTCTTAAGGGAAACGTTCTCGATTTGGCAATCGGCGTTATCATAGGCGCCGCATTTTCCGACATTGTAACGTCTCTTACGGACAACTTTATCAATCCTATTCTTAAGTTCCTTACGGCAGGCGAAAGATATACATTACAGGATATAGGCGGATTTGCTTCAAATTTCCTCACCGCCGTAGTCAACTTTATAATTATGGCGTTTATCCTTTTCTGCCTTGTCAAGGGCATAAACAAGATGATGTCCATAGGCAAAAAGCACCCGGATGAGGAGCCTGCGCCTACAACAAAAAAATGTCCTTTCTGCTACAGTGAGATCGATATTAACGCCACACGCTGCCCTCACTGCACGTCAATAATCGAGAACGTCGATCCGTTAAAAGCGTCGGACGAAGCAGCCGAAGAGGCAAAATAAATCAAAAAAAAACAAATATATCCGTTCCTCTGTGTGGGAGCGGATTTTTTTTTGAATATTTTACCCGCCGATGAGCATAATAAAAGCGACAAAAAACAAAGGAGGAAAAACAATGACGTCAAAAGAGTTATTGTATGTAGAGGATGCTCTGAGTCATGAGCAATATTTTCAGACCCAGTGCGCAGAAACGGTCAAGCAGCTTTCGGACGGCGAGCTGAAAACCTGCATTGAGCAAATGCAGCAGAAGCACCGCCAAATTTTTCAGAGCTTTTACGGCTTGCTTTAAGGAGGGCTGTCAATGGACGACAAAAATCTTATGGAGAACATTCTTTTGCTTGAAAAGGGCGTATGCGATTTATTTATGCACGGCACAATCGAATCCTCAACTCAAAACGTGCATCAGGCGTTCAGCTGCGCTTTAAACGACGCTCTCTGTATGCAGGATACCATTTACGGCAAAATGTCGGCAAAGGGCTGGTACCCCACGGAGCAGGCGGAACAGAATAAAATTACAAGCGTAAAGCAAAAGTACAGTGTACAGTAAAAAAGCTGCCGGCTATATGTCGGCAGTATCTTTTTCGCTGTATTCAAGTAAGCACTGATTAAATCGAGTGCGGCGGATGCTTAGAGGATTTTTTGCAAGA
>JAJQGK010000052.1 GCA_021200555.1 Clostridiales bacterium
TACGATGAGGTGGCTGAGAATAATTACAATCTCTCCGTGTCTACTTACGTGGAGGCAGAGGATACCCGCGAGAAAGTGGACATCGTAAAGCTGAATGCGGAGATTGAGGAAATTGTAGCCCGTGAACAGGTCTTGCGTGATGAAATCGACAAGATTATCGCAGAAATCGAGGTGGGAGCATGAATCGACTTGATGAATTGATTCAGGAGCTTTGCCCCAATGGGGTGGAGTATGTTCCTATAGGAACCGTGGTTGATTATGAGCAGCCATCGAAATATATTGTAAAATCAACCGACTATAACGATGATTTTGAAACTCCAGTATTGACCGCAGGTCAATCGTTCATATTAGGCTACACAAACGAAGAAGATAATATTTATAACGCTTCAAAAGAGAATCCGGTTATCATATTCGATGATTTTACTGGCGCGTTTAAGTGGGTTGACTTTCCTTTTAAAGTGAAATCCTCTGCAATGAAAATGCTTCATGCTAAGCCTGAAATGACAACTTTACGATATGTTTTTCATGTCATGGGACATTTAAATTACAGTTCGAGCGAACATAAAAGGCTTTGGATAGGGATATATTCAGATTTTGAAATTCCGTTGCCTCCTTTGGAGGTACAACGTGAAATTGTCCGTATTCTGGACAATTTCACGGAGCTTACAGCGGAGCTTACAGCGAGGAAGAAACAATATGAATTTTATAGGGATAAATTGCTATCCTTCGATACCCTCATAGGGGGGGCGAGAAGTGATATCCACTGGACGGTTCTATCCAAAATTGCGGACATCGGAACAGGCAGCAGTAATACCGATGAGGGCTTGGAGGAAGGCTTGTATCCATTTTATGTTCGTTCTCCGGAGCCGTTAAGAAAAAATGAGTATGAATATGACGAAACAGCCATCATAACAGCCGGGGACGGAGTTGGCGTTGGAAAGGTGTATCATTATGTAGAAGGCAAGTATGCTCTGCACCAAAGGGCTTACAGAATTCATATTAACACGCCTGACGTTATGCCGAGATATTACTATCATTACATGAGGTCGGCATTTCTCCCTTATATACAGAAAACCATGTATCATGGTTCCGTGGCATCGATTCGCAGACCAATGTTAAATGAATTTCCTGTTCCAGTTCCTCCGCTGGATGTACAGGAGCGGCTTGTCCATGTTCTCGACAACTTTGATGCCATCTGCTCTGACCTGAAAATCGGTCTGCCGGCAGAAATAGAAGCACGCCAAAAACAATATGAATTTTATCGGGATAAGCTCTTGACATTCGATATTGCGTCGGCGACAATCTCTGGACAGACAGACAGACAGACAGACAGACGGGCTGATTAAGCTCTTCCAGTATGTGTTTGGTATTGCGTATGTAAAACTGTCTGATATAGCTACCATCACAAGAGGTGGTAGCTTCCAGAAGAAGGATTTCTGTGATGACGGCGTTCCGTGTATCCACTATGGTCAGATATACACTCGCTATGGCCTTTACGCAGATGAGACCATTCAGTGTGTCAGCGAAGCCGTTGCCAAGAAATCAAAGAAGGCAGTCAAGAACGATATTGTTATGGCGGTTACGAGCGAAAATGTGGAGGATGTATGCAAGTGTGTGGCTTGGTTAGGTGATGAGGACATAGCTGTAAGCGGTCACACGGCAATCATTCATCACAACCAAAATGCAAAATATTTGTCCTACTACTTCCATACCTCGCAGTTCTTCGAGCAGAAAAAAAGACTTGCCCATGGGACGAAGGTTATAGAGGTTACGCCTGATCACCTGAATAATATTGTGATTCCGCTGCCACCTTTAGCGGAACAGGAACGCATTGTATCGGTACTTGACCGCTTCGATACACTTTGCAATGACATTTCTTCTGGCTTGCCTGCGGAAATTGAGGCTCGCCAGAAGCAGTATGAATACTATCGTGATAAACTGCTGACCTTTGAAGAAAAGGCAGTATAAGAATAAGAGGAACAAGGAGGTGCAGCCATGTCGTATTTTAATATCGTAGCTGCTACCAGTGAGAATACTGTGGTGACCGAATATGAGCCGGTCACTGCACGCTCCGACAGCTATCAGAGTGAGGCTGCACTGGAAAAAGAATTTATCCGGCTGCTGTGCGAACAGGGGTATACCTATCTGCCTATCCATTCAGAAGCGGACTTAATTTCAAATCTGCGAGCTGAGTTGGAAAGACTGAACGATTATCATTTCTCCGATGCCGAATGGGACAGGTTCTTTAAGGACAATGTCGCCAATCCCAACGAGCATATCGTGGAGAAAACACGCAAAATCCAGGAGGACAACGTTCAGGTTCTGAAACGGGATGATGGCAGCACAAAGAACATCACCCTGATTGACAGAAAGAACATTCACAGCAACAGCCTCCAGGTTATCAACCAGTATGTGATTGGCATGGAGGAAGGCGCACGGCACGATAACCGTTATGATGTGACCGTGTTGGTCAACGGTCTGCCGCTCGTGCATATCGAACTGAAGCGGCGCGGTGTTCCTATCCGTGAGGCGTTCAACCAGATTAACCGCTACCAGCGGGATTCTTTCTGGGCTGGGTGTGGCTTGTATGAGTATGTGCAGATTTTTGTCATCTCCAACGGCACGAATACGAAATACTACTCCAACAGCACCCGCTACAATGCCATCAAGGACTCTAATTCCAGGAGTGCAAAGAAGGAAAAGACCAGCAACAGCTTTGAATTTACATCCTTCTGGGCAGATGCCGGGAACAAGATTATCCCTGACCTTATCGACTTTACAAAGACCTTCTTTGCGAAGCACACCATCCTGAATATCCTGACGAAATACTGTATTTTTACGTCAGAAAATATGCTGATGGTCATGCGTCCGTATCAGATTACAGCGACTGAGCGCATCCTGAACCGTATTGAGATAGCGAATAATTATAAAAAGTACGGCACTATTGCGGGTGGCGGCTACATCTGGCACACTACAGGCTCCGGCAAGACGCTGACTTCCTTTAAGACTGCACGGCTTGCCTCGCAGCTCCCCTACATCGATAAGGTGCTGTTCGTCGTTGACCGTAAAGACCTGGACTACCAGACTATGAAGGAGTATGACCGTTTTGAAAAGGGCGCGGCCAACAGCAACACTTCTTCTGCTGTCCTGGAAAAGCAGCTTCGTGACCCCAATGCAAAAATCATTATTACCACCATTCAGAAGCTGTCTGCTTTTATCAAAAAGTTCAAGACACACGAGGCTTATACCAAGCGGGTTGTCATTATCTTCGATGAGTGCCATCGCAGCCAGTTCGGGGATATGCATAAAGCTATCGTGAAGAGCTTTAAGAACTATCACATCTTCGGATTTACCGGCACACCGATTTTCGCAAAAAATACCGGCGCTGTCCGTGATCCTCAGTTCTTCACCACTGCTCAGACTTTCGGCGACCAGCTCCACGCATACACCATCGTGGACGCCATCAACGACAAGAACGTCCTGCCCTTCCGGGTAGATTATATTTCAACGATGGACACCGACGCGGATATCGATGATGAAGAAGTCTGGGACATTGACCGCAAAAAGGCACTTGAATCTCCTGAGAGGATTGCGCTTGTTACAAAATATATACTGGAGCATTTCGACCAGAAAACCTATCGAGGTGACAAGACCTTTGAATTTTCCGTCCTACAGAATATTTCTGAGGTTGCGTCCGGCAAGAACGGTACTGTAGAGGAAATTAAAGCAAAGCAACGTGTCAGCGGCTTCAACTCTATCTTTGCCGTGGCCTCCGTGCCTGTCGCTATGAAGTATTACCGTGAGTTCCAAAAGCAGATGACGGCTGATCCCACCAAAGCTCTCCGTGTTGCTATCATATACAGCTATGGTGCCAATGAAGCCGAGGCGGACGGTATTCTGGATGAGGAGAATTCCGAGGATACCAGCGGTCTTGACCAGACTGCCCGTGATTTTCTGGATGATGCTATCCGTGATTATAATGCGATGTTCCACACGAACTACAGCACGGACAGCAACAAGTTCCAGAGCTATTATAAAGACGTCTCCCTCCGTATGAAGAACAAGGAACTTGACCTGCTTATCGTGGTCAATATGTTCCTGACCGGCTTTGATGCCACCACGCTGAACACACTGTGGGTAGACAAAAATCTGAAGATGCACGGACTGATTCAGGCATTCTCCAGAACCAATCGAATCCTGAACTCCATCAAGACCTTCGGCAATATCGTGTGTTTCCGCAATTTGCAGAAGCGCGTGGACGATGCCATTTCGCTTTTTGGAGACAAGGATGCAGGGGGCATTGTCCTTCTGAGAAAATTCGAGGATTACTATAATGGATATGTAGACCAAGACGACAAGTCCCGTCCCGGTTATGTGGATATGATCGATGAGCTTACATCGAAGTTCCCGCTGTCCGAACCGCAGATTGTTGGTGAGCAGAACCAGAAGGATTTTATCATGCTCTTTGGTGCAATACTGCGGATGCGCAATCTGCTCTCGTCATTTGACGATTTCAAAGGCAAGGAACTGATTACCGAGCGTGACTTGCAGGACTATCTCGGACGCTATCAGGATTTGCGTGATGAGTGGCGTCCGCAGGGCAAGGATAAAAAAGATATAACAGACGATATTGTCTTTGAGATTGAGCTAATCAAGCAGGTTGAAATTAATATCGACTACATCCTCATGCTCGTTGCGAAATACCATGAAAGTCACTGTGAGGACAAAGAAGTGCTTGTCACCATCCGCAAGGCAGTGGACGCAAGCCCGGAACTCCGCAGCAAAAAGGAATTGATAGAGACTTTCATCGGCGGTTTGAATGAGGTCAAGGATGTCATGGGCGAATGGCAGTCCTATGTTTCTGAGGAGCGGGAACGGGAGCTGAATCAGATTATTACAGATGAAAAGCTGAAAGCACCCGAAACCAGACGCTTTGTAGAGAACGCTTTCCGGGATGGAGAAATCAAAACCACGGGTACCGACATTGATAAGCTGATGCCTCCCGTATCCCGTTTTGGAGGCGCTGGACGTGCAAAGAAAAAACAGACTGTCATCGATAAGTTGAAGGCATTCTTTGAACGGTTCTTTGGGATTGGCGGCGTATTTAAAGCAGAGCCGGAAAAGAAACCAGTCACATATACATTCGACAACAGCGATGATTTACTGATGGTTGCAGAACCGAAAGTGCCATATGGAACGAAAAAAGATGTAGGAGGACAGGCAGATGTCTAAACTGAATGTAGACCAGAAAACAATAAAGGATTTGTTTCAGGATAAAAGGGCTGATTTTCTGATTCCCGATTATCAGCGTCCCTATGCATGGGGAGAAACGGAGTGCCAGACTCTGTGGGACGATATTTTCTCTTTCGCCATCCCTGATGAAGGACGGACTAATTTTGACAGCAACAGCGAGTATTTTCTCGGTCCTATCGTTACATACAAAAACGAGGGACGCATGGAGGTCATTGACGGGCAGCAGCGTTTGACCACGCTGATGCTTCTGCTCCGTGCCTTCTATTCCAAGTTCGGTCATATGCAGGACAAGGCATCCATCTCCACAAAACAGAATATCGAGAAATGCCTCTGGAAGACGGATGAATTCGGTGAGCCGAACATGAGGGATTTGAAGATTGATTCCGATGTGGCGACAGATAATGACAAGGATGAATTCCTCGAAATCCTGAGAACCGGGGAAGTGAAAAAAGGGCAAAAGAGCCGTTATGCTCAAAACTTCCAGTTTTTCCAGAATTGCATAGATTCGTTCCTGGACAAGTTCCCTTCGTATTTTGCGTATCTGCCGACGAGAATCATGAATAACTGTATCCTTCTGCCCATAGAGGCGGAATCTCAGGACACGGCGCTGCGTATCTTTTCTACATTAAATGACCGTGGAAAGCCGCTGTCAGATGCTGATATTTTCAAGGCGCAGTTTTATAAGTTCTATTCTTCCATCGGCAAGAAAGATAAATTCATTAATCGCTGGAAAGAGCTTGAAGAGCTTTGCGAGAAGATTTTCCATCCGATTTCCGGCACCCCAATGGACGAGCTGTTCACCCGCTATATGTATTTTGTTCGTGCGAAGATGGGGATCAAGTCCTCCACCACGGATGCCTTGCGCAAATTCTATGAGCGGGACGGTTATAGTCTGCTAAAGAATGAAGAAACATTCGAGGACCTTGTTGTACTGGCAAATTTCTGGAACGAAGTATCCAATCAGGACAAAGACAGATTCTCGGTCAATATCCTTCGGAAGCTGTTTGTACTGAACTACGCACCCAATAGTATGTGGACATATTTTGTGTCTGTCTACTTCATGCAGAATCGGGATGAAGACGGGAATTTGGAGGAGGAGGCATTTGCAGAATTCCTTGACAAAATCACAGGTTTCATCTGGACCTATGCTGTTACGAATCCTGGTGTGAATGCACTGAGGACGCCTGTATATGCGGAAATGGTGAATATCGTAAACAACCAGCCCGTGACCTTCGCCGAGTATCGTTTTGATGAAGATAAGGTGCGGAGTATGTTTAACAACTTCAGCTTCCACAATGCCAGACCTATCACAAAAGCCATGTTGACATGGTGGGCTTTTACGGATGACCGTCAAGGATTGCTGTCGCTGGAAAATGCGTATGAGATTGAACATATTTATGCCCGTAACAGACAGGACAAAGAAAAATCACTGTCCAATCCAGGCAACCTGAATGCGCTTGGAAACAAGGCACTTTTGGAGAAACGCATTAATATCCGAGCATCTGACTATCGGTTTGTAGATAAGAAAAAATACTACAATGGATTCACTAATAGCAGAGGTCAGGCAAAGGAAGGCACCAAAATTCAGGAGCTTGTTGATTTGGCGGCATCTACTGATGATTTCACGGAATCTGATATTGTTGCCCGCACGGAAAGAATCATGAGCCGCTTTGTGGTGTTCCTCAAAAATAACGGGTTGACCACGAATAAATAAAGGATATGATTTTATGAGCGTAACGTTTATTGAGGGCAACAAAAAAATAGAACTTTCCATTGTTGGTTATGAGTTTGCAGCTAAAAAAGGAATGGACGAATATGACAGCAACTGGCTGACCGTAGCGATTGAATACTTTGACGGTGTGGAACATCATTCCTATGCAGATAATTGCCTGTTGGCGGATGAGCTTGAGTCCGTAGTCAGGGAAATGAAGGATATACTCTCTGGAAAAGAAACTGGGATGATTGCCGATTTCACAGAGCCTTATCTGGGGCTGGCGGTTACAAAGGTCGATGACATATATGCCGTGCAAATTCGGTTTGTTTATGATACCTCTGGCGAGTGGAAGGAAATCTATGTTTCCCAGGGATTTACAGAGGAAATGTACCAAGAGGTGTGTTGCGAGATGGAGAACACGAGCAAACAGTTCCCGACAAGGAATAATCTTTAGGATAAGCAACTGTAATTTTATGAGGAGAAGCCGTATGGACAAAAAGAATCTTGCAATTGTATTCGACCAATACATTGCCCGGTTTGATGAACTGAATGATGTAAATGGAAATGATGAGGGCTATAAGTGGAGAGCTGAGAGCTGCTTTGTAGGCAATTGGAACATAGATGCGGACGATTTTCCTGCTATGTTCAAAGCGTCGATGAAAGAAATGAGCAATCTCATTGACAATAAGTCGTTTCAGCCGATCGGCGGCATTCTTTTACTGCTCAAGCAGCCTAATGAGGTAGAATTTGTCCGGCAGTGCTTTAGAGAACTGTTCAGTGAGGATGGCGGAGATATAGACGCAAGGCAACAGCGCATCGGTTCTTTCATGGATAAGATGAATGAGCGGATTAACCAATACGCAAGTGGCTCTTGGAAATATCCTCAGAAAATGAATGATGTCATCTACTATCTGAACCTTTGGAAACCGAACGAAAATTATATTTTCAAGTCCACAGAGGCGACCGATTGGGCAAATTGTATAGAGTACGGAGATGACTTCGGTTCGGGTGAAAGCTTCTCTCTCAAGAAGTATTATCGGATGTGTGATGAACTGTTAGAGGAAGTTAGCAAAAACGACACCATAATGGAGCTTCATAAAGCCCGGTTTGACCGTGAGGCACAAGGCTTTGATGATAAGCTGCATATACTCGTATATGACATCATTTACTGCGCTCATGCCTATAATTTTTATGCACACGCAGATGTCAATACAACGTCCGCTAAAGAACGCATTCGCCGTGCCACGCTAAGGGCACAATACGAGGAGGCTCTGTCACGTTATAATGCTGCTATCGAGGCAAGAGACACAATTACAGCGCAAATCAGCCTGACTGTTAATCTTACAGGGAAGGAACTCAAACATAAAACTTTTGGTATCGGGGTTGTAAAATCTCACGCAAATGGGATGCTTGAAATTGAGTTCGGCGTGGGAACCAAGAAATTCCAATATCCGAACGCCATAAGAGGAGGTTTCCTTGCTGCTATGGATGATGAAACGGCAGACCAAGTACAGCGTGAAATAGATGCTAAAGCGAAGTTGGAGGACGCAGAAAAAGAGCTTTCTGTAGCTAAAGCCGAATATGAAAAGCTCAGAAAAGCGATGGGTTTTGAAGAATAATGCCCTGTGACCAATTGCAGGGGTAAACAAAGAAACGGAGGCAGAATTAATTGCTTGGTGCGATTATAGGTGACATCGTAGGCTCGGTCTACGAATGGCATAATATTAAAACAAAAGATTTCCCACTGTTTCGGGATGACTGCTTTTTCACAGACGATACGGTTATGACCTGTGCTGTGGCAGATGCAATCATGAACGGCGGTGAGCGAGATAATTTCATCGACTCAATGAAAAAATACGGTCGTATGTACCCTGATGCCGGATACGGCGGAAATTTCGGAACATGGATTTTCTCTGACAACCGTGAACCATATAACAGTTTTGGCAACGGCTCTGCTATGAGGGTATCGCCATGTGGGTGGATGATGGACTGCGGTTTTACTGCAAGAACCGGAATGTGGCCATCGAACGGCAGAGAAGGCGCAAAGCTCTCTGCGGAGGTGACACACAACCACCCGGAAGGCATCAAAGGAGCTATGGCGAACGCAGATGCAATCTTTATGTGCCGCTATTATTTCGGCGGCTTTTACGGGGATTACGGTACTCCAATCAATGATGATCCCACAGAATGCAAGAAACGAGTTAAGGAACATATCGAAAAAGAATACGGGTATGACTTAAGCAGAACGTTGGACGAAATCAGACCGACCTATCAGTTTAATGAAACCTGCCAGCGGACAGTGCCGGAGGCTATCATAGCATTTCTGGAAAGCACCGATTTTGAAGATGCCATCAGAAATGCCATCTCCCTTGGTGGAGACAGTGATACCCTTGCCGCCATTACCGGCAGCATCGCAGAAGCGGCCTATGGAATTCCTGACTGGATGAAGGACAAAGCTATATCTTATCTGGATGAGCCGCTGCGCGACGTACTCAGAAGATGGAAGAAGTTTTATGAGCCAAGGAGACGGAGCCATTATCATTTGTAAAAATATGATGGGTAATTTGGATTTATGGAGCAACAAGAAGAAAAAGAAGTTTTTAATAAGGTAGTTGAATATATAAAGACTCTCCCTGACGGAACACAGCTATCCATGCGGGATGCATTGGAGCATTTTGGCATAGATTCGCTCGAATTGCCGTCAGCACTAAATTATTGCGTCTTAGATGAAATTTGTGCTGCGGTTGAAAGGAACACGGATATTATCCTGGATTTTAGTGCGCATGATGATTTGGTAGAAGGATTGCCTCTTGCTATGGACTTTTACGTCTACCATAAACGTTTACAGAAAGCTCAGATTATTTCTGACTTGCTTTGTTACGGACCTTGTCCAGAACCTGACGACCCGGTAGAGCAACGCTTGACGATATCATCGACCGGGCGGATATGGTTTACAGAGAGAACATTCGGTCCCCTCGGTGATACCCGATATCCTATCGGGAGAAGGATACAGATGAGCATTGGAAAGGAACGCGCCGCCGCAATATTATCGAAGCTGGCTGATTATTCTGAATCAGCGATGATGTTTATGGACTATTGGACAGACATCGGTAGCTGGCATCTAATGCTCACGGGAACAGACGGAAGCAAAAAAGAAATGTCATGTTCCATGAACGGTGATGTATTCGTAGGCGATGTTTATCTGAATGATTTTATTCGTGCCAGAATACCGATTGAAGGACTGGCCGTATTCGGCGGCGGGAATAACAATGAAGAGGACGATGATGAAGATAGCGACATGGAATGTTGAACGTTTGGAACACAAAAGCAAATTAGGTGCTATCGTTTCTGCTTGCCAGCGTGAAGATGCAGATATTTTTGTGCTGACGGAAACAGACGAACGCATACGCCTGTCGGGATATCCATTCTGCTATTCCACCGTGCCGCCTCTGGATCATGAGTTGCCGCCATATTTGATGCCTGTGCATTATGCACCCACTGAGCGACGAGTGATGATTTATTCAAAATATCCGTGTATCCGGCAGCACAGCACTTATGATGAGTCTACGGCCATCTGCGTTGAGTTGGAAACCGAATATGGCAATCTGCTGGTATACGGTTCTATCATTGGTATACACGGACACAGAAAGCCTTTTTTTATGGATGAGTTACATGGTCAGATGACCGATTTAAGGAGACTGGCTGCTGAAGGACACCAGATATGTTTCCTGGGCGATTATAATTGCAGCTTCGCCGATAATTACTATCCGAACAGCACCGGTAAGGCCGCAATATTGGAGTGCTTTGCCGAAACCGATATAAGTTTGCTTACGTCAGATAGGCGAGAATGCATTGACCATATCGCTGTTTCAAAAAGATTTATTGGTAACTTCATGCCGTCTATTACGGAATGGAATCTTGATAAGGAACTATCCGACCATAAAGGAATTGCCGTGACATTTTGAAGGGAATAACAGTTGCCGCCGTATAAAGCCACAGCACCTTTTAATTTTTCCTCGCACATTTTAATTATTGCAAAATCGGTCACCGCAAAGGTGACTACCTTCCCAGTTGGTCGGTCATGGCTGCATAAAAATATTGTAAAAAACGGGCTATCGAGGTTGAATTTTACCTCAGATAGCCCTATTTTTGCGCCTTTTTCGGCGGTTTTGCCCTGTTTTCTTGTATCAAATCCTCTATTTACATAGAGGACGCTCTTATCGGTACGGGCTGCAAAATTCTGATTCTTGACGGTGAAGGCAATGTTATATCGGAATATACGGTTATTGTGCTTTCAGATGTTGACGGCAACGGTAAGATAACGGCGGCTGACGCAAGGCTTACATTGAGAGCGGCGGCGCAGCTTGATACTCTTGAGGGAGTTTATGCTATTGCGGCGGACTTTGACGCAGACTCGACGATAAAGCCTTCGGACGCAAGAATGATTCTCCGAGTTGCCGCAAAGCTTGAATGAACAAATTAACAAAAAATTATTGCCGCAGGATGTTGCTCCTACGGCAATTTTTGATTTAAACCCCCAAAAAAATCCCGTTGCTTTTATTGAATTATCACCGGCTGAATTTGCTTTCCCACAAGCGCATTCAAAAAAGTATCCTTTGTCCTTCCGAAATCCGCCACCGCAGAGGTTGGTTTCTTCTCCGGATCGTCCTGCTTAAACGGTACAAAGTAGGTGTTTTTGCTGTTTAACAAAAGTCCTATGTTTTTTCCTGCGTTTCCCAGCGCATCGTTGGAAGACACGGCTATTATCAATGGATTGCCGTTTCTTAAGTTTGACTTTGCGCCGAGAGTTACGGGTGTGTCCGCAATTCCCATTGCAAGCTTTGCAAGAGTGTTTCCCGTGCACGGCTCGATTATAAGAGCGTCGATAAGCTTTTTCGGTCCTATCGGCTCGGCGCCTTCAATGGTATGTATAATCTCTTTGCCTGTAATGCTTTCTATTTCACATATAAAATCCTTTGCCTTCCCGAACCTCGTATCCATGGAATAAGCGTTAAACGACATTATCGGCACAACTTCTATCCCCGAATTTATAAGCTTCCTAATCTCAGGTATGACTTTGCCGAACGTGCAAAATGAACCGCACATTGCAAAGCCGGCTTTTATACTCATTTTACCACCCCCTGCTCTCCGTTTAAGTAATTAAGCACCGACTCGGTTATAATTTTTCCGGCTGTTTTCGGAGCTGTTTTTCCCGGAACGGAGCTTGCCTTTATTACGGTCAAGCCCAACTCCGACGCAGCGTTGAAATCTATCCCGAATGGTGCGGACGCAATTTCAATCAGATAACAGTCTTTGTTTATTTCCTTTAAAATATCTGCGTCTAAAATCATTGACGGCACCGTATTTATTATTATATCCGCCGTTTTGCAAATGCTTTTCAGATTGTCAATATAAACGCCTTTTATGCCGTCCTTTTCCGCATTCAGAAGACTTGCCCCGCTTCTTGCCGCCGCCGTGACGCTGCCGCCCAAGGCCTTGATGTTTTTACATATTCGGGAGCCGCACCTTCCGTAGCCCGTTACAACGAAGTTCATACCGCAAATGCTTGAGGGAACGGAATTTATGATAATTCCCGTAACTCCCTCCGCCGTCAGAACAGCATTTTTCAAAATCAATTCCTCGTCTTTGTAATAGTCAAAAGCCTCTGTCCCGTTTTCCTTGACAATCCTCTCCAAATCGCCGCAGAAAAGCCCTCCCGCAATCACAACGTTTTTATTCATTTTCGGCAGCAGCTTTATAAAATCCTCAATCGGCAGATTTTCTTTCGCAAACGGAGCGTTAATATTGATTTTGTCTCGGCTTACGGGTACGGGAAGAATAATTACATCGGCGGTTTTAATATCCTCCGCCGTATATTCTCCCGGATAAATCCGAAGCGCATTGTACCCCATATCCCGTAAAATACCCTCCATATATGCAAAACGGCAGTCGCCGCCGATTATCACAAATTTCCTGCTCAATTAATATCACTCCCTTGGTTCATATTATGATTTTCCGTGATGCCTTGTGACTGCATTCTCTGCTGTCGCCTGAGAATAATTTTTGTGCGGTTTGACTGTCTAAAATTTTATCGGCAAAAGGATTGTAATTTCATTCAACTTATATTATAATATACAAATAGTGCCTTGCAAAGAAAAAAGTAAGTCAGACGGAAGGTGTCAGATTTTGAGCCGAAAATATTGGCGTATTTCATCCTTTGATGAAAAAGACAAAAGGCGGGCTGCAAATATTGCTTATGAATACGGTTATGACGAATTTGCCATACTCCTTCTTAATTCAAGGGGAATTACCGATCCCGCCGATATAGGCGGCTTTCTCGAAAATCCCCCCGAAATATCCGACCCTTTTCTTATTAAAGATATGGATAAGGCAGTGGATTGCATACTCGGCTTTATTGACAGAAACGAAAAAATCGCCGTTTACGGTGATTACGATGCGGACGGAGTGACGGCGACAGCCCTTTTATATATGTACCTTGAGACCATCGGAGCGGATGTTATATATTATATCCCGTCCCGTATGGATGAGGGCTACGGCCTTCACAACAGCGCTGCGGATATTCTGCATGACAAGGGAGTTAAGCTTATAATCACCGTGGACAACGGCATTAATTCCGTAAGTGAAGCCGAATATATTAAATCCCTCGGCATGACGCTTGTGGTTACGGATCATCATACGCCCGGAGAAGCTCTTCCGGATGCCGCTGCGGTCGTAAATCCTCACAGAGCCGACGATACAAGCCCCTTTAAGGATTTGGCCGGTGTGGGTGTAGCGTTTAAACTTGCCGCTGCCCTGGAAAACGGCGATACAGAGGCAATATTGGATGATTTTTCAGATATAATAGCTATAGGTACGATTGCGGATATTGTCCCGTTAAAGGGTGAAAACAGAACTCTCGCAATCAGGGGAATTGAACGCATTAATTCCTATCCCGCTGTGGGCATTCAAGCCCTTAAAAGCAACGGAAGCGGCGGTGATAAAAATTATACGTCTTCAAATGTGGCGTTTGGAATTGCCCCCAGAATAAACGCTGCGGGCAGAATTGACTCGGCGGAAGCAGCATTAAAGCTGCTTTTGACCGATAATACCGAAACAGCCCGTGAGCTTGCGGATAAGCTTGACAGCTATAATACGGAGCGTCAGACAACCGAAGCGGAAATTTTAAAAGAGGTCACGGCAAGAGTTGAAGCGGACGATAAGCTTAAATACTCAAAGATTCTTGTTGTTGACGGTTTCGGCTGGCATTCGGGAGTTATCGGAATAGTGGCGTCAAAGCTTGTGGAACGATACGGCAGACCGGCAATGGTTGTGGCAAGGGACGAAACGGGCTACGCCAAAGGCTCCTGCCGAAGTATAGAGGGCTTTTCTCTTTTTGAAGCTCTGAATGCCGTTAAGGACACCCTTGTAAAATTCGGAGGACATACTCTTGCCGCCGGATTTACCGTCAAGGATGAAAATATAGATAAATTCAGGGATAAAATTAACGATTATGCTCTGTCCCTGCCGCCCTTTTATCCCGTATTAAAGCTTGACTGCCGCCTTAATCCTGCAATCGTCAGCACTGCTCTTGTGGACAGCTTTTCGGCGTTGGAGCCTTTCGGAGCCGAAAATCCTCAGCCCATTTTCGGATTGTGCCGTCTTACCCTTAAAGGCGTAAGAGCTATCGGCAACGGAAAGCATATTAGACTTAGTCTTGAAAAAAACAACGTCCGGTTAAACGCCGTTTATTTCGGTATGCCGGCGGAGGATTTCCCCTATGATGCTGGAGATATTATAGATATTGCAGCAACGGTTGATAAAAATGAGTTCAGAGGAGAAACCAGGGCAGATATATATGTAAAAGCTGTTCGGGATTCCGCAGCCGACGACGACTTGTATTTTTCCTCAGCCGCATTATACGATAAGGTCAGAATTGGGTGCGCTCTTACGGAAAAAGAGCGGTTGAACGCATGTCCCGACAGAAACTTTGCCGCTAAGGTGTTCAGATTTATAAAAAACAGGGGAAAATGCAGTATGTCCCCGGAACAGATTGCGTTAAGATTGGGATTTAATTCCGCAGCGGCGTGCAGGGTGAATGTGACCCTTGACGCATTGTGCGAGCTGGAGCTTTTAAATTGTCGGGGAGGCTGTTACACCGTAAACAACAACGGCAAAAAGGTTGACCTTGCAAGCTCCGAAATTTTAAGCAGACTCGGATATACTTAAAAAATTGACTTTTAAGGATGGAGGAAGAATAATATGAGTGAAGCTGCTGAAAAAACCGGCAGAGAACTGTATGAACAGCTGAGAGTAAAATTTGACGGCACGCTTTCTCCGGAAAATATTGCCGTTATAGATAAAGCGTTTAATCTTGCCAATGAGGCTCACGGAGATCAGAAAAGAAAATCGGGCGAGCCTTATATAATCCATCCCGTTGCCGTTGCGAGTATTCTTTTTGACGAGCTGGGAATGGATATGCCCTCTATTGCGGCGGCGCTTTTGCATGACGTGGTTGAGGATACCCATTATGAAATAAACGAAATAAAAGATTTATTCGGCGATGAAATTGCACTGCTTGTGGACGGCGTTACAAAAATAAACCGTGTTCAGATTACAAGCAGGGAAGAGCAGCAGGCGGAAAATCTCCGTAAAATGCTTATCGCCATGTCTCGTGACATCAGAGTTATCATTATTAAGCTTGCGGACAGGGTTCATAATATCAGAACGCTGCAATATGTACCCGAGGAAAAGCGGAGAATGACCGCTAAGGAAACTCTTGAAATTTATGCGCCAATTGCCCATAGATTGGGCATCAGAGCCTTTAAGGAGGAGTTGGAGGATAAATCCATCAGCTTCCTTGACCCTGTGGCTTACAAGGATATAGAGCAAAGATTGGAACAGCAGGAGCCTCAGAGAAAGGAGTTTCTCCATTCCGTCCAAAGCAGAATAAGCGAAAGAGTTCACGAGTCTGTCAAGGATGCAAAAATTGACGGCAGAATTAAAAGCGTACACGGGATTTACCGCAAAATGTATATAGGCGGCAAAAGCTTTGATGAAATTTACGATATTTACGCTGTCAGAATAATAGTTGATACCGTTGTGGACTGCTATAACTGCTTGGGTATAGTCCACGATATGTTCCACTCTATACCGGGACGTTTTAAGGATTATATTTCAACGCCGAAACCCAATATGTATCAGTCGCTGCATACAACTCTTTTAGGGCGTGACGGCATTCCCTTTGAAGTACAGATAAGAACATGGGAAATGCACAAAAATGCGGAATACGGTATCGCCGCTCATTGGAAATACAAAATGGGCAGGCAGGACAGGGACGTTGACAACAGGCTTTTATGGATTCGTCAAATGCTTGAAAGCCAGCAGGAATCAGGCAACGCCGGCGATATCGTTCAGGACATAAAAAGCGATCTCGTCCCCGAAGAGGTTTATGTGCTTACGCCTAAGGGCACCGTTATATGCCTTCCCATGGGCGCAACCGTAATAGATTTTGCCTACGCCATACACTCCGCAGTCGGAAACAAAATGACGGGAGCTAAGGTTGACGGCAGAATAGTCCCCATCGATTATCAGGTAAAAACAGGGGAAATCGTTGAAATTCTCACATCCTCGCAGCCCGGCAAGGGACCGAGCCGAGATTGGCTGAAAATAGTCAAGACAAGCGCCGCAAGGGCAAAAATCAGATCTTGGTTCAAAAAGGAAAAGCGTGAGGAAAATATATCCGAGGGCAAAAGCGAGTTTGAACGGGAGCTCAGAAAGAGCAATATCCGTCTTGACGATGAGCAAATGTCAAAGCTTCTTGAAACTCTCAGCGAAAAGCAGCGGCAAAATTCGGTTGACGATTTTTATGCGGCTATAGGCTACGGCGGTATAAGCGTTGCAAGGCTTATGCCCCAGATCAGGGATGAGTACAATAAAATGCAGGCGTCATCCCAAAATAACGTTGCGGAAATCAAGCTTACAAAACCGAAAAGATCCAGCGGCGAGGGCATTATCGTAGAGGGGATTGACAACTGCCTTGTAAAGCTTTCCAAATGCTGCAGTCCCATACCCGGCGACGATGTTATAGGCTTTATCACAAGAGGACACGGCGTTTCCGTCCATAAGCGGGACTGTCCGAATGTTCCGGCGGATATCACCACCTGCGCAGAGCCGGAACGATGGATAAACGTCCGTTGGGAGGAAACCGAAAATAAGGGCTTTAACGCCACTCTTGCAATTTCCTGCATTGACAGAATGTCCCTTTTGGCTGATGTTTCCGTGGCTCTTGCGAATATGCACGTTATGATTCACAATGTCAATACAAGAGATCCCAAGGACGGAACGCTTCTCATTTATATGACCATAGCGGTAAATAACGCCGAACATTTAAAGGGAATTATTGCAAAGCTTATGAAAATCAACGGTATATTGAAAATCGACAGATCCGGTTCATAGGTACAAATACAACCTGAAACATTCAATTATTTTTTGATTATTCGGCGAAAGGAGCGAACTTATGCGTGCCGTAATTCAGAGAGTTACATCGTCAAGCGTCAGGGTGGACGGCGAAACGGTGGGAAGCATAGGACAGGGGTATCTTGTGCTTTTAGGCGTAGTGGACGGCGATACAAAGGCCGAAGCCGAGCTTATGGCAAACAAAACCTCCGCCTTGAGAATTTTTCGGGATGAAAATGACAAAATGAATAAATCCGTCCTTGATATAGACGGCGAAATTCTCGTGGTGTCTCAGTTTACTCTTTGCGCCGATGTAAAAAAAGGCAATCGCCCGTCTTTTTCTGCTTCTGCGCCTCCCAATATGGCAAACGAGCTTTACGAATATTATATGAAATGCCTTGTAAATAACGGAGTCCGGCGTGTAGAGCACGGTTCCTTCGGTGCTCATATGGATGTTTCAATCGAAAACGACGGTCCGGTTACAATTTTATTCGATACCGATATATGGAAACACGGCAATAAATAGGAAGGTGTATTATGCAAATCAGAAAAATCCCTTTAGGCGCAATACGGGCGAACACATATATAATATCCGACGAGGTCAGCGGAGACGGCGCAGTGATTGACGTTGGAGAATGTAACGATTGGCTTTTGTCCATGCTTAATGACGGAAGCATAAAAAACCTTAGGTATATACTTTTGACCCACGGCCATTATGACCACATTGACGGTGCGGCGGATCTGAAAAAATATTTTCCGTCCGCATTGGTTTGCATACATAAAGCGGATGAAAGATGCCTTTCGGACGATTTGCTCAGCCTTGCAAGGGGCTTCGGTTTGCCTTCGCAGAAAAAAGTCAAGGCTGATAAGCTTCTTAGTGACGGTGATATTCTTCCTTTCGGAAGTACGGAATTTACGGTTATTCACACTCCGGGACATACCAAAGGCGGCGTAACGTATCAAATAGAAGATTGTCTTTTTACAGGCGATACTCTTTTCAGAAGGTCTGTGGGCAGAACGGATTTCCCCGGCGGAGATTTTTTTGAAATTGAAAGATCCGTAAACCGGCTGTTTGACTTAGACGGCAATTTTAAGGTGTATCCGGGGCACGACAAATCCACAACCCTTGATGAGGAGCGTCGGGAAAATATGTATGTCAGATGGAAAAATCCTCGCTGACAGCTTAGTAAGCACTGATTAAATCGAGTGCGACGGATGTTTAGAGGATTTTTTGCAAGACAAGGAACAAAGCGCAAGGAATACTGTCGTATTGTGAGCATTTGTGACGATGTATTGCGGAAAATGATCAAACAGACGGTGTGCTCAGCTGTTAGGCGTGATTTAATCAATGGTTACTATAATTAAATCGGAGATTTTATTAAATGATACTGTCCCTTATTAACCATTCTTTTCGTTATGAAATTGAAAATGTGCTGAGAATTTTTTTTCCTCTTGAGAAAATCACGGTAATCGATGATCTTCCCGATACAAACGAAAATTACGTTGTGACAATTTTCCGTGAAAAGGACAATCCCGACGGAAATGATACGGCTGTTTGCTCAGCTTCGATTGGCGGAAAAAACGGGAGCGTAAGCAAAAGTGTGAGCTGCGAAGAAAAAAATCAACGGGAACTGCTTATCGCTCAGTGCTTGTACGAGCTTTTGGTGAAAATAACGGATTATACTCCTTCGTGGGGAATTTTAACGGGAGTCCGCCCCTCCAAGCTTATGAGAAGCCGTATCGAAAAAAACGGCGAAGAGGCGGCGTATAACCATTTTAAAGAAAATCTGTATGTGTCCGATGAGAAAATCAAATTGGCAGCGTCCGTGGCAAAGGCGGAGAACAAAATAATATCACTGTCTCAGGATAATTCCTACTCCCTTTATATTTCAATTCCCTTTTGTCCCACAAGATGCAGCTATTGTTCCTTTGTCTCTCATTCCATAACTCAGGCTAAAAAGCTTATACCCGACTATGTTCGGCTCCTTTGCGTTGAAATATCCGAATTTTCAAAAATAGCCCGTGACTTGGGGCTTAAGCTTGAAACCGTATATTTCGGCGGCGGCACTCCCACATCTCTTGATGATGAAAGCCTTAAAGCCGTTACCGATGCGGTGGGAAAGTGCTTCGATATTAAAAATATCCGAGAGTATACCATTGAAGCGGGACGGCCGGATACGCTTACGGACGAAAAGCTTGAAATAATGAAAAATGCGGGCGTAACGAGAATAAGCATAAATCCCCAAAGCTTTAATGACAGCGTGCTTAAAAACATCGGCAGGAACCACTCCTCCGAAGATACTTTAAAGACCTTTGACACGGCAAGAAAGCACGGCTTTGACAATATAAATATGGATTTAATCGCAGGACTTCCCGGAGATACATATGACGGCTTTTGTGACAGCGTCAGCAAAGCAGCCGAGCTGTCTCCCGAAAATATAACCGTCCATACCCTTGCCCTGAAACGGGCGTCGAGAATTGTTACGGACAAAAATCAAAATTCAGTTTCGCTTGAGACGGCAAAAATGCTCTCCTTTGCCTCCGAAAAGCTGTACTCCGAAAAGTATTCCCCTTATTATATGTACCGTCAAAGTAAATCCGTGGGCAACCTTGAAAATGTGGGCTGGACAAAAAAAGATATGGAATGTCTGTATAATATTTACATGATGGAGGAAGTCCATACCGTTTTCGCAGCGGGAGGCGGAGCGGTAACGAAATTGAAGGCTCCCCATGAAAACAGAATTGAACGAATATTTAACTTTAAATATCCATATGAATATATAAGCAGATATGACGAGCTTACAAAAAGAAAAAAACACATTTATGAGTTCTACAGCGAACTTTAAAAATTCCCGAAAGGATCGGCAAAATTAATGGGCGGAAGAAAAAAACAATCTCTGCTTAACGGGGCGCTTGTGCTTGTAATAGCTACTTCATTTGTTGAAATAGTCGGCCTGCTCTACAAAATCCCCCTTACAAACCTTATAGGTACGGTGGGAAGAGGATATACAGGCACTGCGTACAATATTTACATTCCCATATATAACATCTCCATGGCAGGGCTTCCCGTCGCCATATCAAAGCTTGTTTCGCAAAGCGTGGCGGAGGGACATTTTAACGATGTAAAAAAAATATTCAAGGTTGCGTTCAGACTGTTTTTCGCAACGGGAGTTATAGGCACAATCATATTGCTCGTTTTGGCGTACCCTTATGCCAAATCCATCGATTCAATGGAGTCGCTGCCTTCTATCATTATGATAGCTCCGGCTGTGTTCGTATGCTGCGTTATGGCTACATACAGGGGATATTATTCGGGACTGAGGAACCAAACTCCCTCCGCAATATCTCAAATGTGCGAGGTCGTGGGCAAGCTTGTTTTCGGCTTGGGGCTTGCTTACGCAGTTCAGAAATACGGTCTGCAATGCTATGAACAGGGGCTTGCCGTGTTCGGTGTCCAATGCGAAACCCGTCAGGACGCCGTAATGGCTCTTGCTCCCTATGCGGCGGCAGCTTCGATTTTCGGCGTTACCATGGGTGCAGTTTGCTCCCTTGTATTTCTTATGCTCAGAAATAAAATAGTGGGGGATAAAATAACTCAAGAGGAACTCCAAAGCTCTCCTCCCGCAGCGTCCGGCAAAAAAATCGCAAAAACGCTCATTACCATCGCCGTCCCCGTAGTTGTCAGCACTCTTGTAATGAACATAACAAATCTCATTGATTCATGGTCTATTCAGTACAGGCTTCAAGCTGCCATTGACGGAAATTTGTCCGTGATAGAAAATATGTATTCCGAAGCTCTGTCATTGGCGGGAGAAATGACAAGCACTCAGCTCAAATCCTATATTTACGGCGCATATGAAATTGCCCTTGACTTCAGAAACCTTATTCCCACAATCACCACAACACTGGGATTAAGCGCAATTCCCGTGCTGTCTGAGGCGTGGACGCTTAAAAATAAGCTTATGATAAGATCGTCCATCGAATCGGTAATCCGTGTCGCCATGCTGATAGCTTTGCCCTCCGGAATAGGTATAGCGATACTTTCAAGGCAAATTCTCAACCTCGTTTACGGAGCGTCAAGCAGCGCATCCATTTCGGCAACGGTTATGACTCTTTACGGCTGCTTCACTTTCATTATGGCGGCGGCTCAGCCTCTGATAAATATGCTTCAGGGCATAGGCAGAGCCGATATCCCCATGAAGTCCGTTTCTATTGCTGCGGTTGTGAAGGTGGCGGTAAATTTCATATTGGTGGGCATCCCGGGAATTAACATTTACGGCGCAATAATCGGCACATTCTGTTTTTACGCTATAACCGTCAGCATAAACCTTACATCCCTTATAAGAGTGACCGGAGTTAAGCTGAATTTTAAGTCCGTATTCTTTAAACCTCTGTTCTGTTCGGTTCTTTGCGGAGTGGCGGCTTGGGCGTTCACGGGACTTTTGAGCAACATATTACCCGATTTTACTATTAACTCAAGAATAACAACCGAAACCGTCTCAGCCGTTATCGGCATTGTTATTGCAGTGATCGTATATGCGTTGGCGCTGCTTTTTACCCGTTCTATAGCGGCGGATGATGTAAAAATGTTGCCAAAAGGAGAAAAAATTTGCAAAATACTTGAAAAACATGGATTTATCGGTTAATATATATAAAGTAACTATTGATAAAATCAAGCATGGCTGCCGAGCGTACCGCAAATACGGCAGACGGCCGTCTACGCTTTGTCTGTTTGGCGTCTTTTGTCGATAATTACAGTACGGAATTTAAATAAACAAAATTTACCGGATTGCGAAAAATCGGATAGGAAGAATAAAAATGTCTGTTGACTATTGTTTTAAAGATAAGTATAATATAAATGATTTGCTTGAGATAATGAAAATACTCAGAGCCCCCGGCGGCTGCCCTTGGGATGCGGAGCAGGATCATCAATCAATAAAAAAAAGCTTCATCGAGGAGACTTATGAGGTTATCGAGGCCATAAATAAGGACGATAAGGACTTGCTTTGCGAGGAGCTGGGCGACGTTCTCCTTCAGGTGGTCTTCCATGCGGAAATCGAAAACGAAAAGGGTGTTTTTGATTTTGATGATGTTTGCGACGGAATTTGCAAAAAGCTTATTGTCAGACATCCTCATGTTTTCGGAAATGTCGTTGTCGGTTCGTCTGATGAGGTTCTCTCCAATTGGGACGACATCAAGCGGAAAACAAAAAATCAAAAAACCTCGGCTCAGGCAATGTCGGCTGTTCCCAGAGAGCTGCCCGCTTTGATGAGATGCCAAAAAATTCAGTCCAAGGCAGTTAAAAACGGCGTAGATGTGGGCGATGACGCTTCACTTTCGGCGTATATTTCGGACAAGGCTGCCGCAGCTGAGGCCTGTTTGGATGAAAAATCCATCGGAGAGCTTCTTTTTGCTGCTGTCGCCGCCGCCCGTAAAAAAGGCATAGACGCCGAAGAGGCTTTAACGAAAATTACCGATAAATTCGCAGATGATTTTGCGGCTCTGGAGTCTTCTTCTTTAAATGCGGAAGAGGGACGGCAGTCGGAGCTTTATAAGTGAGAGAATATATTAATTAAGCGCCAAATAGAATTTTAATAAATTTGGAAGATTAAAGCAAAAGGAGGAAAAATCAAGCATGAATAAAAGTGAACTTGTAGCAGCGGTAGCTGAAAAAAGCCAGCTTTCCAAGAAGGATGCAGAGGCAGCTGTAAACGCAGTTGTTGCGGCTGTGACGGAAACTCTTGCAAAGGGTGAAAGCGTTCAGCTTATAGGGTTCGGTACATTTGAAGTGCGCGATCGTGCGGAGAGACAGTGCCGTAACCTGAGAACAGGCGAAACAATGACTGTTGCAGCAACAAAGGTTCCTGCTTTTAAGGCCGGAAGCGCTCTTAAAAATGCAGTAGCAAAGTAATTGCGAAACCTAACGGTTTTGTATACAGCGAGAGGGACAGATATGTTCTTTTCGCTGTTTTATTCAATGTTAATTTAAGAATTTTTTCATATTCTATCGAAGGAGGATATATATTGTGAGATTGGATAAATTTCTTAAGGTTTCCCGTCTTATAAAACGCCGTACCGTTGCAAATGAACTTTGTGACGCAAAACATATAGATGTAAACGGCAAAGCGGCCAGAGCTTCCTATGAAGTAAAGGTCGGAGATATTATTGAGATACGGATGGGCGGCAATATCATAAAGGCGCAGGTTGAAAGTATTTCAGAGCACGCTACAAAGGAAGATGCGTCTTCCATGTATAAGCTGTGTTAATGCAAACGGAGGCAGATTATGGGTATCAGCATTATATCGATAGGGGACGAGCATTCAGCAAGCCCTTGCCGATACTTAACTAAAATAGCTAAATGCGATGGAGTTGAAATCACTGCCGGCAGTCTTTTATTAGCCAATGGTACGATTAAAAGGCATTATGAGTCTTTAATCAATGATGTTTCATTTTACAGGTTTGACTATTACAAAAAAGGAAGCTCAAGATGCGACTCGGAATTGAATTATTCATTGGCTAAAGCTTTGACATGGGAGGATTGGAATTACATAACCATTCAGCAGGCGGGTGATGAAACGGCGGATGCCGGTTCTTTTTCCCCTTACCTTAAAGAATTTAAGGTGATGCTCAAGGAAATGTGTCCGGACTCAATTTTAGCGCTTAATGAAACATGGGATTTCCGCAGCGACGGCCAAAATCAGAAGACGATTGACGAAATGAGCAGGAACGCTTATGTAACTGCCGCAAAAGAAGCGGAAATAGATATTGTTCTTCCTGTGGGCGACGCTTTCAGAATTGCAAGAGATACATCCATAAACAGTTACCTGTCAGAAGAGGGCTGTTACGGCAGCAGGATGGAGGAGTTTTTGGCAGGAGCTGTTTGGTATGAGCTTCTTACCGGCAATGACATAACCAAAAATAAGTACAGACTGCCTTTTGTAGAGGGCGAATATGTGCAGGTGTTAAAGGAAATCGCCCATTCTGTGGCGCAGGATTGCAATCTGCGTAGACAATAGGGGAATTGTATGGATAGTGAAAATACCGAAAATAAATTCGGACCGGAAAAACAAATTACAGATGAACAAAATAATATAATCGAAAATAACCAAAGCTCGGCGGAAACAGCCGGGCTCTTTGATAATACGGAAAAAGCACAGAAGATCGATGCTGCGGGGTCGGACGATACGATAATCGAATACGGAGAAGACAAAGGCTTTTTCGGCAAAGCAGAAAATGATAAACCTGTTCAAAATATACAGACGGCGGTTCCGGTTTTGTCGTCGAGGGACAACGAAAAAAAGAAACTGAAAAAATTTATTGTGTTGGTATGCGTCGTCTGCGCTCTTGCGGGAGGAATTATAGGCGGAGTTATATCCGGTCTTGCGGTAAAAAGCAGCGTGTCGGCTTCCGAAACAACAGCCGGAGAAACTACGGCTGCGGCTGAAAATTCCGCAGACAGCGTTGTTGAAACTGCTGCGGTCTCAGCCTCTTCAAGCGGGGAGACAACTACTGCGTCGGTTTCCGCATCTGCTGCGGCTTCATCGGACAATGGCACTTCATCATCTTCATCCTCTTCAAAATCCGCTCTTACGGCGGCTGAAATTTACAAGCAAAACGTAAATTCCGTTGTAAGCATTGAATCCGTTTTAAGTACCGGAAAGAGCTACGGAACGGGCTTTATTGTCAGCAGCGACGGCTACATCGTAACGAATTACCATGTCGTCAGCAGCGCAACCGGCGTCAATATCACTCTTTACGATGACTCCGAGTATAAGGCTTCTATTGTGGGCTATGAGGAAAATAACGATATAGCCGTTCTTAAAATCGAGCCTGAGACGGAAATATCCTGCGTGACTTACGGCTTATCATCGAACCTGAGCGTAGGCGATACTATTTACATTATAGGCAATCCCTTAGGCGATTTAACGTTTACCTTTACATCGGGAATTGTAAGCGCACTTAACAGACTTATTGCAGCCGATGACGGTATGACGATAAATATGTTCCAGACCGATGCGGCGGTAAACAGCGGCAACTCCGGCGGTCCCGTGTTTAACGCCTACGGTAATGTGGTGGGAATTGCCTCAGCAAAATACGCTTCATCCTCTATTGAAGGGCTTGGGTTCTGCATTCCCATTGACGATGTCTCCAGTATGATAAATGAAATTATAGAAAAAGGCTATGTTTCGGGCAAGCCGCTTATGGGAATTTCCGTTTACGATACTGTGACGTCCACATACGGCTTTTTACAGAGCGTAAGAAGTATAAACGGCGCAAAGGTAGCGGCCGTTGGCACAAACAGTGCGGCGGTTAATTCGGGGATAGCCGTTGACGATATTATAACCGCTGTAAACGGTGAAGCCGTAAGCTCGGTTTCCTCGCTTAAAACGATACTCACGTCTTACAGAAGCGGCGATACCGTCACTCTTACGGTTTACAGAGGCGAAAGCGAAATCACGCTGCAAATGACCTTTGATGAGTACGAACCGACCTCCTCAACAAGAACGAGCTATTCCAATGTTTACGATCTCTAAAAAATCCGAATAAAATAACAGCTGTCTTCATATTTATTTTATGAGGCAGTTTTTTATTGGGGGTAATTGTATGACAGAGGATAAATCATTAAGCTTTCCTCAAAATCTTACGCTTGAGGACAGGAAGCTTTTAACGGTATCCGGCGTGTCGGATATCGGCAGCTTTGACGAGCAAACAGTTGCGGCGATGACCGAATTGGGAGAGCTTACAATAAAGGGTGAAAATCTTCACATTAACAGAATGAGCACGGAAATGGGGGAGCTTGTGGTGGAAGGAGAAATATCATCCCTGGCGTATACGGATATACAGCCGAAATCGGGCTTTTTCTCCAGACTTTTAAAATAATGTATTACGGCATAGATCTGTCGGTGCAGATAGAAAATATTATGCCGGCGGTGGGATTGGGTTTTGTGATGGGTTTTGCCTATGACATAGTAAGGTTTATTCGGCTCAATTTCTCAAAGGGGAAATATCTGCTTTTTATTACGGATATGCTTTACATCGTCGCCTGTACGCTGTCGTCATTTTTGCTTTATCTTGCGGTGAATTTCGGCCATATCAGAGCCTATCTTGTGGTAGCCGAGCTTTTGGGCTTTGGCGTATACAGATGCTCGTTGGGCATTTTTATTTACCGCCTGTTTGTCGGATTGTCAAAAGGCCTGCGGCACGTTTTTCGCATTTTAACCGCTCCCGTAAGGTATTTTTTTGGTGTAATCGGGTCAATTTTTCATAAGATTGGAAAAAAATCGGAAAAACACTTGAAAAAAATGCAAAATAAATTAAAAAATCTATTGCAACGCCGCAGTAAAATGTTGTATAATAATAATCACATGGAATGATTATTTTGTATGCAGAAGGAGCAATCGGTTGTGAATGCGAAAATCAGCAAACGCGGAAGGCGTATTGTTTTTATAGCCGTCATATCGATTTTTGCCCTGATTATGGGTGTATGGATCGGCACCCTTTTAAGTAAAAATGCTGAGCTTAACAGTCAGCTTAGCGACAAGCAGGATGAGCTTGTCGGCTGGCAGGAGGAAAACGCTGCCCTTGATGCCTTGGTGAATGAAGAAAATGAAACCGCTCTTATGGAAGAATACGCAAGAAAAGCGGGCTATGTGTACTCTGATGAGCGTGTTTATATAAACGGGAGCTGAGCTTCCGAAAAAATCCGCCGGAAGGACTACTATCTAATATGCAGGTAAATATTGGCGACATTGTTGAGGGCAAAGTAACGGGACTTACGAATTTCGGAGCCTTTGTCAAGCTTCCTACAGGTGAAGTGGGCATGGTTCACATTTCCGAGGTTGCCTCGTCATATGTCAAGGACATCAAGGACTTTCTCGCCGAAGGGCAGGAGGTTAAGGTAAAAGTTCTGGCTGTAAATGATGCCGGAAAGATTAGCTTATCCATAAAACAGGCTGAACCCAAGCCGGAACCCCGCGGAAAAGACGGAAGAGGTTCGGGAGGCGGAAGAAGACAATCCGGCGGCAGACGCAGTCCCTCTGTCTGGCAGGGGAGCCGCCATGAGGAAAAGCCTCAAACCTTTGAGGATATGATGGCAAAGTTCAAACAGAACAGCGAGGACAGACAGTCGGATCTTAAAAAGGCCGAAGGTGTAAAACGCTCCGGTTACTCCAGAAGAGGGAACAGCAATAAGCGCTGATTGAGCGGCAGACGGCAAATCACGTGCAGCCGCTTTCTGTCGGCGTCCGCATTTGCGGAATAATAATGCAATTTATGAAAAACTCGTTAAATACGGGTTTTTTATTAAGTAACCGCTGATAATGCTGTTATTCGTTTATTTGCAAAACTTTTTGGATAAACATATGTTTTGTAAAAAACCTTTGACAAAAGGAAATGTTTATGCTATACTGTTTTCGTTGCTGAAATCACGGAGCATGGAATAAGCCCTACGGGCGTTCACCTGCCTTGCCCTGAGATTACAGCGTAAAATATTAATGAGGTGAAATTATGACACAGGAAGAAAAGACCGCAATTATCAAAGAATACGCTACTCATGAGGGCGATACGGGCTCTCCCGAGGTTCAGATAGCTGTTCTTACCAAGAGAATTAACGACCTTACAGAGCATCTTAAGGTTCACAAGAAAGACCACCATTCCCGCAGAGGACTTCTTAAAATGGTAGGTCACAGAAGAAACCTTCTTGCATATCTTCAGAAAACCGATATCGAAAGATACCGTTCTATAGTTGCAAGATTGGGTCTGCGTAAATAATTTAAGGCATTTTGAGGGCAGCAGGCGGCTTTGCGGTTTGCTGTCCTTAAATAAATATTTTTTAATTTAAATTTTCATTATCGGACGGGTTTTTGTTGTCTTAATGTTAAGTAATCACCGATTTAATCGGTGCTTACATAATGTACAATTCATTGCATATTAATTATTTTGTGTGTGATGAATTGTACATTAACAGCGTCAAAGCTCGCCCGGTAAGGAACAGAAAAGGAGACTTGAAATGTTTGAAGATTTCAGAGTATTTGAAACAGAGCTTGCCGGAAGACCTTTAAAGGTAGAAACAGGTAAAATGGCTCAGCTGGCAGGCGGTTCCTGCCTTATCCGTTACGGCGAAACAGAGGTTCTTTGCAATGCCACTATGGCGGACAAGCCCCGTGAAGGCGTTGACTTTTTCCCCATGTCCGTTGATTTTGAAGAGAAGCTTTACGCCGTAGGCAAAATCCCCGGATCTTTCCAAAGGCGTGAGGGCAAGGCAAGCGAGAAAGCTACCCTTGCTTCCCGTGTAATTGACAGACCTATCCGCCCTCTTTTCCCCAAGGATATGAGAAACGATGTGGGCATTGTCGCAACGGTTATGTCTGTTGATCCCGATTGTTCCCCCGAAATAACCGCTATGATCGGCGTGTCTGTCGCTCTTTCAATTTCGGCAATTCCGTGGGACGGCCCCATTTCCGGCGTTTCCTTAGGTTATGTTGACGGCGAATATGTTATCAACCCCACAGCAGAACAAAGAGAAAAATCACAAATGGCTGTTACCGTTGCTTCTACTGCTGATTTGGTTGCTATGATCGAAGCCGGCGCAAATGAAATTTCCGATGAGGTTATGTTTGAGGGTATTATGTACGCTCACAGCGTAAACCAAAAAATTGTTGAGTTTATCAAAGGCATTCAGGCTGAAATAGGAAAGCCCAAGGTCGATTTTCCCTCAAATGACCCTTCCGAAGAGCTGTATGAGGCTGTAAAGGCGTTTGCAATTGACGACGTTAAAGCTGCGCTTGATACCGATGATAAGAGAATAAGAGACGAAAGACTTCTGCCCATTTATGAAAGAGTTCACGAGGAATTTGATGAGAAATTCCCCGAAGAGGTTGAAAAAATAGACGATTGTCTTTATAAGCTTCAAAAGTTTATTGTACGCCGCTGGCTCCTTGACGAAAATAAGCGTGTGGACGGCAGAGGAATTGACGAGATGCGTCCTCTTAACGCTCAGATAGACTTGCTCAGCAGAGTACACGGCTCCGGTATGTTTACAAGAGGTCAGACTCAGGTGCTTACCGTTGCCACCTTAGGCACAGCCAGAGATGCTCAGCTTCTTGACGGTATCGATGAAGAGGAGTCTAAAAGATATATCCATCATTACAATTTTCCCTCATATTCGGTGGGAGAGACAAAGCCTTCAAGAGGTCCGGGCAGGCGTGAAATAGGACACGGAGCTTTGGCGGAAAGAGCGCTTCTTCCCGTAATTCCGTCGGTTGAGGAGTTCCCTTACACCATAAGACTTGTTTCCGAGGTTTTGTCGTCTAACGGTTCAACCTCCCAAGGCTCTGTTTGCGGCTCTACTCTTGCGCTGATGGCAGCCGGCGTTCCGATTAAGGCTCCCGTTGCGGGTATCTCCTGCGGCCTTGTTACCGAGGGCGACCGTTTTATGACAATGGTTGATATCCAGGGACTTGAGGATTTCTTCGGCGATATGGATTTCAAGGTTGCCGGCACAAAGAAGGGTATCACCGCAATACAGATGGATCTTAAAATTCACGGACTTACTCCCGAAATCATTAAGGAGGCTCTTGAAAAGACCCATAAGGCGAGAAATTATATAATCGATGAGGTTATCACTCCCGTTATTGCCGAGCCCAGAGCGGAGCTTTCAAAATATGCTCCCAAGCTGCTCATTACGAAGATCGACGTTGATAAAATCGGCGACGTTATCGGCAAGCAGGGTAAGGTTATACAGAAGATTTGCGCTGAATGTAATTGTAAGGTTGACGTTGAAGAGGACGGCTCAATCTTCATCACCGCTCAGGATATTGAGGATGCACGCAGAGCGCTTGATATTATCGAAACAATCGCAAAGGATCCCGAAGTCGGCGCAATTTATAAGGGCGTTGTAACAAGACTTATGTCCTTCGGCGCATTTGTTGAAATCGCTCCCGGCAAGGAGGGACTTGTTCACATCAGCCAGCTTGACGTTAAGAGAACCGAAAAGGTTGAAGATGTCGTAAATGTGGGCGATGAAATCATTGTTAAGGTTCTTCCCGTAGACGATCAGGGAAGACTTAATCTCTCCAGAAGAGACGCGCTTATTGAGGTTGAAGGCCTTGTTCCCGAAAACGAGCCTGCCGACAGAAAACCCAGAAGGGATTATAACAGAGGAAACAGAAATCACAGGAACAACCACTGATAAATTCGGCAGAATATAATAAAATGACCGTACAGCTCAAAAACTGTACGGTTTTTTTTATAATTTTATGCGTCTGCTTATCCCTGCGCCATTGCGCCGACCATAAGCATAAATACAGACAGCTGAGCACCAAATTCGGGCGCGCCGTCCATAATCAGCCTGCTTGACCTTGTGTATTCAAGCATGTCCGCAGTACCCATAAGAATACCCAAAGCGTCGTCAAGATTGTCAAATCTCATGGTAAAGAAAGGCATAGCTCTCTTGTAAACGCCTCTGCCGGCTCTCGTTTTTCCGGCTTTTACTCTTATATATGCGCTGACTGTAGGCTCATTGTCAACAGCAAAAGCATAAACCCTGTCCGGACTTTTCATCGCCCAGTCGTGAACCTCTTCCTGACCGTTTTTGTTAAGCTGACTTATTCCGCTTGTAAGCAGATAAAAGTAGCATTTAACCAGCAGCCGCTTTGTTTCCTCGTCCTCAGGCGGCTCCTTGGCTCCCAAAAGTGAAGCCATTTTCAGAAGAGCCAAAAGAAACGGCACGAAATACTCCGGATATTTTACCAACCCTTTCATTTTCGGAAGAGTCGCAGGACCGATTTTGCCTTTGAAAAACGCATTCATTGCCTCAACACTTTTAAATTCAAGCTCAACCATGGGCTTCGGCTCGATTTTGTTCATATGTATAACCCATTCATCACAGTTTACCTGGAAATGAGTGGCATACTTTCCGCCGGGAGCATCCGGATCGAGAGCGCTGACCTGATAAACACAGTGTACGGCCCTGAATTTCTTTTGAAGCGAAGGCGTATCTGCAACGATAACCTTTAAAAGCGGCAATGCGGCGTTCATGAATATTTTATTGGTTAAAAATTCTTCCTGTGAAGCCATTTGAAAACCTCCTTTAAAGCTTAAACCTCATCGTCCCAGTTGTCGTCTTCTTCAAAGTCCATCTTCATGGTATCTCTGACAGCGTTAATTATGCCGTTGCAGTCAATGCCTACGATGGACATAATATCCTCGTGAAGTCCGATGGGAGCAAATTGATCTTGGTGTCCGAGACGCTTAAATGCGCAGCCCTTGCCTGCCTCGCACATAACCTCGGCTACGGCTGAGCCCAAACCGCCGATAACGTTGTGGTCTTCAACCGTAATTATACGGCGTGTGTCCATAACAGCCTTGAGTATTGCTTCCTTGTCAATAGGCTTGATTGTGTGCATATCGAGAACACGAACCTTCAGTCCGTCATTTTTATCAAGAAATTCTGCGGCTTGGTACGCTTGGAATACACAGGAGCCGGTTGCGATAACGGTAATGTCCGTACCCTCGTGAACGGTAACGGCCTTTCCCAATTCAAAGCCGTAGTCGGATTTTTGATAAAGAACCCTGTCAAAGCCTCTGTTAATTCTGATGTAGAAGGGACCGGGCGTGTTGTATGCAGCCATAACCGCATTGTATGTTTCCACACCGTCGGCGGGACATATAACCGTTAAATTCGGAATTGAGCGAACAACCGCAAGATCGCATATTGCGTGGTGCGTTGAGCCTGCCTGACCGAAGGATGTGCCCGAGTGAGTTGCGATAACCTTTGCGTTTACATTCTGATAGCAGAGATCCGTGTGAAGCTGATCCGCCGAACGGAACGACGCAAACTGGGAAAAGGTGGAAAGGAAGGGAACGAGTCCCGCTCTTGCCATGCCTGCGGCAATACCGAACATATTCTGTTCCGCAATTCCCACATTGAAAAATCTGTCGGGGAATTTTTTCATAAATTCGCCTATTTTGGTCGATTTTGCAAGGTCGGCCGTAAGCGCTACAACTTCGGGATGCTCTTCCCCAAGCTGCACGAGAGCCTGACCGTAAATTTCAGCCGTTGAAAGAGATGTAGAGTCAACCGCTGTATAGGTTAATCCGCCTGCCATATTATTCAGCCTCCTTTTCTGCTCTTGCTACTCTCTGTTCATAAGTTTTGTTAAGGCTTTCCTTTGCCTTTTCGTATGTATCATCGTCAATGGAACCGTAATGCCAGGTATAATCACCCTCCATAAAGTCGATGCCGCAGCCCTTGACGGTATTGCTTAATATCATAACGGGGCTGTCCGTTTCGTTTGCAAGAGCAAAATCAACGGCTTCACAGATCTCCTTTATGTTGTTGCCGTCAATTTCCTTGACGATAAATCCGAATGATCTCCACTTGTCGGCTAAGGGCTCAAGCCTCATAACGTCTTCTGTTTTTCCGTCAATCATACACTTGTTGCGGTCAACAAAGGCAATCATATTTGTCACCTTGTAATGCGCCGCCGACATGGCAGCCTCCCAGTTAGAGCCCTCGTCGCATTCACCGTCGCCGAGTACGACATAGGTCTTATAATCCTTGCCCAAAACTCTTGCCGCAAGAGCCGTTCCCACCGCTATGGACAGTCCGTGTCCCAGAGAGCCTGTGGAAGCGTCAACGCCTACGATTTTGTTTGAGTCAAGGTGCATACCCATTTTTGAGTTTGTAAGGTTGAAGGTTTTAAGCATTTCCTTGTCGTTAAAGCCCAAATCGCAGAGAAGGGGAGCGTATGCGACTGCTGCGTGTCCCTTTGAGAGAATAAATCTGTCTCTGTCCTCCCATTGGGGGTTCTTTACGTCAATATGCATATATTTGTGGTAAAGAACGGTCATAATGTCGAGAACGCTGAGACCTCCGCCGATATGTCCGCTTCCTGCCCAGTGAGTGGTGTCGAGGGTAAGAAGCCTGAGCTCATGCGCTTTTTTTTCAAGAGCAAGCCATTCAGCTTTTGTAAGTGGCATAATTTTTCCTCCGTTTTTTATTTTTAAGGCGTAAATTTCAATTCCCGCCTATAGATTTCGTTGAATGAAATAATGTGATTTGCTTTCTTTTTTCGGTTTAAAACGCTTCGGGATGATTTTTTCTTACAGTCTTAAACGCATCGTCGGCAACCTCGCAGGTGTACTTAATATCCTCATCTGTAAGAGAGGCGTTCATAAAGTGGTTATGGTGACTTGCAAGGAAAATTCCCCTGTGAACCATCTCTTGAATCCAGTCCTGATGCAGGAAGAGAGAGTCGTCGTTGGCAATTCTCAGATAGAACAATGCAGGCTCGCCGGAAACAACAAGATCAAAGCCGTTGTTTTTCGCCGCTTCCTTAAGACCGTCTGTCAATTTTTTGCTCATTTCCCTGAACATCTTGGGAGTATCAAGCTTTTTCATTTTGTCAATACAGGCAAGACCGGCGGCAAAGGGAATTGCACTCATCCAGTAGCTGCCCGTGTATGACAGACCGCTCATTGCGCTTTTAAGGAAATCCTTACCGCAGAGACATGATACATTCCAGCCGTTTGCTATTGCCTTGCAGAAGCAGATAAGATCCGCCTCAAAGCCGTAATAATGATCGGAGCCGGCAATATCAAGTCTGAAACCGGAGCGAACATCATCGATTATCATTACTATGCCCTTTTCGGTGCAGAGCTGCCTGACCTTCTGCCAATAACCCTCTTCGGGAAGGATATTGTCAAAGAAGTTGCCGTGGAGATAAGGCGTTGCAATAAATGCGGCTATTTCTCCCTCGTTTTCATCCATAACCTTTTCAAGAGCGGGAATATCGTTCCAGTCAACATAAAGGTTGTTTGCGACGTCCTCAGGCAGAACGCCCGGATAGTCGATTTTCTGCGTCCATGGCGATACGCCGTGATAAAAGCCGTTTATGAATATAATCTTTTTCTTGTGGGTGTAATAACGGGCGCACATAATTGCGGCCTGAGTTACGTCGTTGCCGTTTTTGGCGAAAAATGCCCAATCTGCGCTGGCAACCGTGTCAACCATAAGTTCCGCAAGCTCTACCATCTTGTATGAAGGCGTGGTGGTGCAGTTTTCAAGCTTGGCCTGTTCAATGGCTGCAGCGTTTACGTCGGGATCGTTGTAACCCAAAACATTCGGACCGTAGGCGCACATATAATCCAAATATCTGTTGCCGTCAACATCCCAAATATAGGAACCCTCGGCTCTTTCGCTGAAGTAGGGCCAGGATGTGGGGGGAATCCAAAGTCCCTCTGCAGGTCCCAGATGACCGTAGATGCCGGAAGGTATTACCTGTACCGCGCGTTTGTACCATTCCTGACTTTTTGTATGATCGCAATATTTTGAAGCCATAATTAAAACCTCCTTAAGCCAGATACAGACCTACAAGGTCAAGTATTCTGTTCATGTTGTCAACCATGGAAATCATTCCGCCCATGGTAATCAATCCTTGCCCGATACAGGCAACGGAATTGACATTGCCGTCAAATAAATCCCTTGCCAGCTTCATTGAACTGAATTCCATTAAAGCTCTCGGTGAGTCGGGCGCTTTTTTTATGGTGATAAGATGATGATGTCTTACGCATATTGTGGCTTTGGGACCGTCCTTTATTGACATGAGAATATCGCCGTCCACTATTTGAGATGCGGTGAATTTTCCGATTTCGTCTTGGTTGCCTATTTGAGCAATGGCAACGGCAATTGTGTAAAACATAAGAGATGTGCTTATGTTGAAAAATCTCTCATCCTTCAGATCGGCGGGATCCGGACGCATGTATTTGCTTAAAAGATCGGTGAGGGGAACAAAGGATTTAAGTAAAAATCCGATGTGCGTAAAACCCTTTGAGGGGATAGGGGTAACAGTGCCGTCAATCAAACCGTTGAATTTTTCGCATGAGGAGAAGGGAAGCTTAACGTCGCAGTCGCCGATGCCGTCTTCCATCCTGCACCTTCCGTTTTTGAAAGTAATCGTTGCCTTGGGCCCGTTTTTAACGTCAAAGCCTATTGATACAGGCTTTTTATTGGTGAGAATAGCCCGTGCGTTTTCATCCAGTTCGCAGAGATTTTCAAGAGTACCCAAAACGGCATACATATTTATGTACGCAAGTGTTTTTGCATCTGTCAAAATAAAATCCTCCTTTTTGTGCCGGTAAACTGTAAATTATTCGACTCGGCAGTTTTATTTTATACAATATATATAATAACAAAAAATATTATATAAGTCAATAAAATTCCAAATAATTAAAGAAATGATATAAAATAAAAAACCGAAGACCTTTACAGTCAACGGTTTAATATAGATGGTGGACCTGAAGAGGATTGAACTCTCGACCTCTCGGATGCGAACCGAACGCTCTCCCAGCTGAGCTACAGGCCCTTGTATATGATTTTCGGAAGTCCCGAAACCGATGTTTATTATATAACTTGCAGAGTAATTTGTCAAGTGTTGAAAAATATTTTTTCAATAGAGGCAGACAATCAAAAAATAAAAAGCCTCGACATACCCTAATTTTAGGTCTTCCGAGACTTTTATTTGGTGGAGACTGGCGGACTCGAACCGCCGACCTCCTGCGTGTGAAGCAGGCGCTCTAACCGGCTGAGCTAAGCCTCCTCATTTTTACAGCCGATAACTTGAATGACACTGTTAAGTAAGCACTGATTAAATTGAGTGCGACGAATGCTTAGAGGATTTTTTGCAAGACAAGGAACAAAGCGCAAGGAATACTGTCGTATTGTGAGCATTTGTGACGATGTATTGCGGAAAATCAGCAAGCAGGCGGCGTGCTCAGCATTTATGCGTGATTTGATCAGTGGTTACTTGAGTATTTTAACACAACGATATTGTAAGTTCAAGTGTTTTATTAAAATTTTTTTTCAAGAATAAGTTTTCAATATTTGATGAATTGGACAAAACACCTTTACATTCTTATTCAGTTATGATAAAATTAGCATATATAAAATTTTGTTTGCGGCAAATTTTACAAAAAAAGAGGATAAATTATGCGTACAAAGGCGTTATTAAAATTTACGGCTGCGGTTATGTCGGCGGTTATGATTTTAACCGCTGTGTCTCTTGCTCCGATAAAATCAAATTTTACAGCCTCGGCAGCGTCGTCAAATCCCACTGCGGATTGCTCTGTGGGGGATGTTATTGAGTTTGGTTCATATCCGTCAAGCGAGGTTGTGGACGCCGACGTCATTTCATTCCTGAATGAGCTTGATAAAACATGGACAGCTTATGAATACTATTACGGTATGGACAGCGTGGGATCGGCCGCTGTGGGAAATTATATGTATTATTGCGATATTATGTATAACGGTGAAAAGTACCGAGGGGTTTACTTTACGGAGTACCGCCCGTATTATACGTATTATTCCGCTTCATCGGGCAATTCCTATATTGACGATAACGGCTATTCCTCCGATACGGTTTACTGGTTTAAATACGAGTCCCTGAAATGGCGTGTTTTGGATCCCGATGATGGACTTGTGCTTTGTGAAAGCATTGTTGACGCCCAGCCTTATCAAAGCTTGATTTATAAGAACGGAAGCGACTATTACTGCAATTCGGATTTTTCGGCATATGCGAACAATTACGCCGAAAGCTCGGTAAGAATATGGTTGAACAATGCTTTTTACAATACGGCGTTTTCTTCAAGCGAAAAAGTTCAAATTTCCCCGTCCGATGTTGACAACAGTGCAAGTGACTCCGTTTACGGCAGCGGAACAACCTCCGATAAAATTTTTCTTCTGTCTTTTGCCGAAGCGACAAATTCCGATTACGGTTTTTCTTCAAGCAGCGGCGCTACATCTAAGAGACAGGCGAAAGGAACGGATTACGCCAAAATCCAAGGACTTGCCGATGGCTATTGGCGTTTGCGTACAGCCGGAACCGCCTCCGATGCCTCTTACAACGTTAATAATTTCGGGCTGATTAGCAAGAATTTCAATGCCAACATTACATATTCCGGAATACGGCCGGCGTTCAGGTTCAATACCGCCGAAATAACGGTTGACTCCGTTACACTCGATAAAGACGAGCTCATATTAAAAGAAAAAGAAACAGCAGCCCTTACCGCAACGGTTCTTCCTGAGGACTGCATTGATAAGTCCGTAGTGTGGTACTCCTCTCATCCCGATGTGGCGGTTGTTTCAACCGACGGAACGGTTATTGCCAAAAGCGCCGGAGATACCGTAATTACGGTAACGGCTGTCGGCGGTTTTACAGATCAATGCAAGGTTACGGTGGAACATAATTATACAATTTCAACGACCGATCCCACATGTACGGAGGATGGCTGCACCGTCTATCTGTGCTTGTTGTGCGGATACAGATATGAGGAAAATATCCCTGCATTGGGTCACAGCTACGGCGAATGGGAAACGGTAACGGAAGCGACTGTAAAAGCCAAAGGCGAGGAGCAAAGAGTCTGTTCCGTGTGCGGAGAAACGGAAACGAGGGATATTACCAAGCTTACAGCCGAGGAGACTACAACGGCGGAAGAAACCACCGCAAATCCTGCCGAACACGCATCGAGCATTTCCGAAACAACTACCGTAAAATCCGAATATACAACGAGCGTTGCGGAAACAACCACCGTAAAATCTGAACACGCAGAGGGCAGCACGGAAACAACCGCAGCCGAACCGGAAGCGACCACGGCAAAATCAGAAAACACAACAAATAAAGCCGAAGCAACCACGGCTGGACCCGAAGCGACCACGGGCAAAGCGGAAAATACCGGAAATAAAGAAGATATCGCAACCGAAAACTCCGATGCGGACTTAACCGGTGAAGAGTCCTCCGCAGACAGTCCCGAAAAAACCACGGACAATGCCGAGGTTACTGTTCCCTTTGAAGAACAGTCAGTTATTGCCGATAAGGTTGACGGCGAAAATATTATTTTCCTTGATCCCGAGACAACAGCGGGGGAGTTTAAATCGTCCCTCGGCAGCACAGCGGTCAAAGTGAACGACTGCTACGGTTGGGAGCTTGAAGACGGCGAGCTTATAGGCACCGGCTGTAGTGTCCAATATCTCGACAGCGAGGGAAATATAAATGCTGAATACTCTGTTATCGTTACCGGAGATGTTGACGGAAACGGCAAAATCACGGCAGCGGACGGAAGACTTGCGTTGAGAGCGGCGGCGTTGCTTGATACCCTTGACGAGCTTCAGACTGTTGCGGCGGATATGGACGCCGATATGTATATTAAACCCGCAGACGCCAGAGCGATTTTACGCAAAGCCGCAAGATTGGATTAAATAAGAATAAGAAAATTAAGTAGGCATTGATTAAATCGAGAGCGATGTATTGCAGAAAAATCAGCAAACAGGTGGCGGTGATGCGTCAGGCGTGATTTAATCAGCGGTAACTTAAATAAGCCCCACGCTGTTCCGGCAAATTCGGAAACGGCATGGGGTTTGGTCATTCAATACTCGGTATTATTTTTTATACCCGCATTTCGGGCATACTCCGTTTTCGTTCAGCGCCACTCCGCAAAGGGGACATCTTTCAACGCTTCTGAATACGTCATATTCCTGAGTTGCGGCGTTGACTCCGCTGGTAAATGTGATTTTCGCTATGTTCAGCTTGTCTTTAAGCAGATCATAGACAATTTTAATCATACCCTCCACAGTCATTGTCTCTTTTGTGACTATCAATCGGCATTCGGGGTATGAAACAGCCAAATCGGTTTTAAATGCAGGTCCTTTCATTGTGTTGGACGGTGCGCCGTCTCGTATTCCCTGTTGCTCGTAAACCTCAAGGATTGCCGGCAAAAGCGGATCGTCCTCACGCAAAATAAGCGCATGATCAAAATTTTGCAGCACATTCCATGCTGTTTTTTTAATTTCATTGCACGGGAAAACCATATTAACGCTTGGAGTCAGCAATACGCTGTCCTCTACTTCAAGAGTCAATACTCCCGTGTGTCCGTGCAGATACTGGGCTTCTCCGTAAAATCCGTAAAATCTGTGTGCGTACTGCAAGTCGAATGTTGTGATACTTCTCATGGTGGTATGTCCTCCGTTATATTGTATATTTGCGGGATTTAAACTGCACCCGCATATGCAGTATTGGGGGGCAGCGGTCGGCAGCAGCTTGTCCGCAGCACCATATGATTACAGAAGCAAAGCAAATATCAGATTTTTACGGCTTGTTCACCGTCCTTAGCACAAAATTCCTCGTTATTCCGGCGGCAGTCGTCGCAGCGATAAAATATTTTAAGGTCATAATAATCGGGCTTGACGCCGCAGCTTTTTTCAAGCATATCGGAAATATCCTGTACGGTTATGTCGCTGATTTTCCCGCAGCATCGGCAAATCAGGTGATCGTGTCTCAGTGGACGGTCGTAGCAATCCGCCTTGCCGTCAAATACGATTTTTCGGATTTTCCCTTCTTCGCAAAGAGCGTGCAAATTGTTGTATACCGTTGCCAGTGTGACACGCTTGCCCGATGTTCTGAGACGGTAGAAAATATCGTCTGCCGTGGGATGATCGTCTGATTTAAGCACCATATTCAGAATTTGTTCTTTGTTGTCTGACATCATATTCACCTTGTCTGTCACAAAGTAACCGCTGATTAAATCACGCCTGACGGCTGAGTACGCCGTCTGCTTGATCATTTTCCGCAATACATCGTCACAAATGCTCGCAATACGACAGTATTCCTTGCGCTTTGTTCCTTGTCTTGCAAAAAATTCGTGAAG
>JAJQGK010000077.1 GCA_021200555.1 Clostridiales bacterium
GCAGGCGGCGTACTCAGCCGTTAGGCGTGATTTAATCAGTGGTTACTTAATTATTGTCACATTGCCTTAAAATTACCTGTATGACAAGACAGCTGCGTGAAAAAAATTAAACCTGCCGTAAAAAGCAGGCTTAATCTGTTTTTGAATTGAAAGATTAAACTCCCGAATATGCCGAAAAACCGCCGTCAACCGCAAGAATTATACCGGTAATAAAAGCGGAATATGTTTCGTCCGCCAAGAAAAGCAAGGATCCCGTCAGATCCTCAGGCGTACCGAACCTGCCCAAAGGAGTATGTCCTATGATTTTTTCGGAGCGGGGAGAAAGAGAACCGTCCTCATTGTAAAGGAGAGTTTTATTCTGGTTTGTTGAGAAAAATCCCGGAGCGATGGCGTTTACTCTTATTCCCACATCGGAAAAATGAACCGCCATAAACTGCGTAAAGTTTGAGACTGCCGCTTTTGCAGCCGAATATGCGGGTATTCTTGTCAAGGGCTTAAAAGCATTCATAGATGAAATATTTATGATACTCGCCTTGTCATTGCCTATCATATCTTTTGCAAAGCACTGAGTTGTGAGAAGAGTTCCCAAAAAATTAAGGTTAAACACAAATTCTATGCCCTTTGCGTCAAGGTCGAAAAAGGTTTTTACATTTTCCGCTTTGTCGGTAATGTCGCACATTTCAAGCTTATCCTTAGTGGTTGTGCCTTTGGGATTGTTTCCGCCGGCGCCGTTAAGGAGCAAATCGCATTTTCCGAATTTTTCACTGATAATTTCTTTTGCCTTTTCGAGGCTGTCGGAGTCGAGCACATTACATTCAACTGCAATGGCAGCGCCTCCGCTGTTTGTGATTTCATCCGCAACCTTTTGAGCCGCATCTTTATTTAAGTCGAGAATTGCGACCTTCATCCCTTGGGCTGCAAGGTCCTTTGCAAAACCGCTGCAAAGAACTCCGCCTCCGCCTGTTACAACTGCTGTCCTGCCGTTTAAATTTGGGTGCTGATACATATAAAAACTTCCTTCTGCTTTTATTTTTTTATTGAAGAACAATATTTGTATCGCCGTAAAGCTGCTTTTGTACATATTGAGCAGATACGGGATAATTTACAATCCACATCCATGTGTTTCCGTTATACGCTTCCCTTGCGCTTTCGGGAGGCGAAACCATGGAATAAACCTGGTAATTGTACCATTTGCCTAAAAGGGCGTTTGTGCCCAAGGTTACGATTTTAGCCGTTGAGCAGTCTGTGTAAACATACGCTCCCAAGGTTTGGGCGACATTGTTAAGGTCCGTTATGCTGAGGGTCTGAGTTTTCTTAATAATGGCGTTTATAACCTTTCTTTGGTTTTCCGTTCTCTGAACGTCGCCTGTTGTGTAAATTTTTCTCATTCGGCAGTAAAGCAAAGCCTGTTCGCCGTTAAGAGTGACGTTTTCACCGTAGGGAACACCGGTTATATTTCCGTAGTCCTCCATCGCCTCCGCCTCGTACTGCTCCACGTCAACATTTATGCCGCCGATTGCGTCAACAACTGCTTCAAAAGCTTCAAAGTCAACGGCAACAAAATAATCAACATCAATTTTATAGTTATTTTCAATGGCGTTTACGAGACATGTCATTCCGCCGTAAGCGTATGCCGCATTAAGCTTTGAATAATATCCGTTTCCGTTTGAAGATTCAAAGTAGGTGTAGCTGTCTCTGAGGAACGAGCAAAGGGTTATGCTTTTTGTTTCCTTGTTTACGGAGGCAAGCATCATAACGTCGCTGTTGCCCACCATTGATTCGTTTCCGCTGGCGTCGATACCCACAATAAGGATGTTCAAAACATTGTTTGAGGACATATGATCTCCGCCGTTTGAGTACCAATTGTAAAGCTGAGTAGACATATCGGAATCATCCCTCAGGGAAGCGACTATATCCTCATATTCCGTTTTATCGCTTTCAACAAGATCCTCGTAAAGAGAGGAATCGTCGGACGTGTCCTCACCGTTTTCATTTCCCGTAATAAAGGTTATACCCAGGGAATGCATGTAAAGCATCACCGCTGCGCCTAAAGCGAGGACGATAAGAATAAGAATTATAAAAAACCAGAGAATTACTTTTTTTATTCTTCCCTTTTTCTTTTTTGCGGGAATTTCCACAACCTCGCTGACATCGTTTCTTCTTGCCATATCTTTATCTTTCCTTCCGAAAACCAAAGATTGAATTTTCTTCGGCTTACTGCTCACATGGTTTTATTCGCCGTCATTTTCCGGATTTTCGGATTGCTCCTCCGCCGGGTTTTCCTCCGCTTCTTCCTCACTGTGGGCAAGGGACGTAAGGGTTACAACCTTTTCTCCGTCCTTGACCTTCATAACGCGCACACCCTTTCCGGGTCTTGCAAATACGCTTATGCTGTCGGCCGGAATACGAATGATTATGCCGTCTGTGGAAATAAGAATTATATCTTGGTCGTCCTCCACAACTCTTATGGCGGCAACGTCGCCGTACAGGGATGTTCTGTAATTTATAAGTCCCAATCCGCCTCTTGACTGTACTCTGTAATTTGATCCCTTGCTCCGTCTGCCGTAGCCCGTTTCGCTGACGGTAAGAATACAGCTTTCATCGGTTACAACATCCATGCCGATAACCTCATCGTCATCTTTAAGGTTTATCGCTCTGACGCCTCTTGCCGTTCTTCCTATGGGTCTGGCGTCCGTTTCGTTAAAGCGGATACTCATTCCTTTTTTGGTCGCTACAAGAATATCGTCATTGCCGGAGGTAAGCTTAACCCAGGCAAGCTCGTCATCCTCATCGAGAGTTATGGCAATAACTCCCGTTCGGCGTATATGTTTATATTCGTCAAGGGAAGATCTCTTTATAATTCCCTTTCTGGTAAACATACAGATGTATTTTCCCTCATCCTCTTCCTGAGGTATTCTGATCATAGCTGTAATCTTTTCGCCGTTTTCAATGGGAAGAAGATTTATTATATTCATTCCCTTGCTTGTCCTGCTTCCCTCGGGAATTTCATAGCCCTTAAGCCTGTATGTTCTTCCCTTTGAAGTGTAGAACATAATGTAATCATGAGTTGAACAGGAGAACATTGTTTCCGCAACATCCTCTTCACGCCTTGTCATGCTCATTACGCCCTTGCCGCCTCTGCGCTGTATCTTATACGTGTCGGCGGACTGACGCTTAATATAACCCATGGTTGTAAGTGTGAAAAGACATGTTTCCTCCGGAATAAGATCCTCTATATCAACCTCTCCGCTGACATTTTGAATTTCCGTTCTTCTCTCATCGCCGTACTTATCGCGGATTTCTCCAAGCTCTGTTCTTACAATTTCAAGAACCTTGCTGTGAGAAGAGAGAATTTCCATATATTCGGCAATTTTGGCGTTAAGCTCCGCCATTTCGTCTTCAATCTTTTGTCTTTCAAGACCTGTCAGCTGTCCCAAACGCATTTGGACAATGTGGGTTGCCTGAATATCGTCAAAATCAAATTTTTCCATAAGGGCGGCTTTGCCCTCCTGGACGCTTTTTGAAGCTTTTAATACGGCTATGATTTCATCGATAATGTCAAGAGCCTTCAGAAGTCCGCTAACTATATGCGCTCTGTCCCGGGCCTTTTTCAGTCTGAATTTTGTTCGCCGTGTGATAACCTCGCACTGGTGGTCTATATAGTGATTTAGTATTTCTTTAAGGGTAAGTATTTTCGGCTCGCCATTTACAAGAGCCATAAGTATTGCGCCGAAGCTTATTTGCAGCTGCGTAAAGGAGAAAAGCTGATTAAGTATGACCTGGGGATTGACGTCCCTTTTCAAGTCTATAACCATTCTCATTCCTTCACGGTCGGAATAGTCGTTGATATCCGCTATTCCCTCAACCTTTTTTTCCTTAACGAGATCCGCAATAGACTCTATAAGCCTTGCCTTGTTTACCTGATAAGGCAGCTCCGTTACTACAATTTGATATTTGTCGTGCTTGCCCTCTACAATTTCGGTTCTTGCACGAACCACGATTTTGCCTCTGCCCGTAGCGTAGGCCGCTCTTATGCCTGATTTTCCCATAATTATACCTGACGTGGGAAAATCGGGTCCTTTTATATGCTCCATAAGCTCGGCAACGGAAGCGTCGGGATTGTCCATAAGACAAAAAATTCCGTCAATGACCTCGGATAAATTATGAGGAGGAATATTCGTGGTCATACCTACGGCAATTCCCATGGAACCGTTTACAAGGAGATTTGGAAACTTTGAAGGAAGAACAATAGGCTCCTGAAGACGGTCGTCGTAGTTGGGCATAAAATCAACGGTGTCCTCATCGATATTTGTGAGCATTTCAAGGGAGAGCTTGCTCATTCTCGATTCGGTATACCTGTATGCCGCAGGGGGATCGCCGTCAACGCTTCCGAAGTTTCCGTGACCGTCAACAAGCATATATCTCATTGAAAAATCCTGGGCAAGACGAACCATTGCCTCATAAACGGAGGCGTCGCCGTGGGGATGATAACGTCCCAAAACCGCACCGACCGTATCGGCGCACTTACGGTATGCTCCCGTAGGCATAAGCTTATTTTCATACATTGTGTAGAGAATACGCCTGTGAACCGGCTTTAATCCGTCTCTTACATCGGGCAGCGCACGGGAGGTTATAACAGCCATTGAATAATCAAGGAATGATTTTCTCATTTCCTTGTTGATATCCACGTTTATAAGCTTTCCACCGGAATCGGAGGTTAAGTTGCCGTCCAACGCCGCCTCTTCCATCTCTTCATCGATATTGTCATCAAAAAACTTGTTCTCGTCCATAAATTTTCTCCTTTGACCTGATTTTTTTAAAATCAGAAATCAGAAAATCGTCCTCTTAAAATAATTAAATATCCAGGTCCTTAACGTATTTGGCGTTTTGTTCTATAAATTCTCTTCTGGGTTCTACCTTATCACCCATAAGAATAGAGAAGGTCTTATCCGCTTCGATGGCGTCTTCAAGAGTTACTCTGAGCATGATACGGGTTTCCGGATTCATTGTCGTTTCCCAAAGCTGGTTTGAGTCCATTTCTCCCAAGCCCTTATATCTCTGAATATCATAACCCTGACCAAGCTCCTTCATTATTGAGTCTCTCTCCTCATCGGAATAGGCGTAGTAGTGCTTTTTATTCTTTGTCAGTCTATAAAGAGGAGGCTGAGCTATATAAACATAACCGTGCTCGATAAGAGGCCTCATATATCTGAAAAAGAAGGTTAATAACAACGTTCTGATATGGGCCCCGTCAACGTCGGCATCCGCCATAATTACAACTTTATGGTATCTTAATTTCGATAAATCAAAATCCTCGTCAATTCCCGCTCCCAGCGCCGTAACAACGGGAGCAAGCTTATCGTTTCCTATAACCTTATCAAGCCTTGCCTTTTCCACGTTGAGCATTTTTCCCCAAAGAGGAAGAATTGCCTGTATTCTTCTGTCTCTTCCTCCCTTTGCGCTGCCTCCTGCGGAATCTCCCTCTACTATATAAATTTCGGTGTTTTCGGGGTTTCTGTCGGTACAGTCGGAAAGCTTGCCGGGAAGGGAATTTCCGCCCAAAGCGGTTTTTCTCCTCGCCTGCTCTCTCGCTTTTCTTGCAGCCTCTCTGGCTCTTGAAGCGTCAAGGGATTTATTGAAAATAATCTTTGCCACAGACGGGTTTTCCTCAAAATAGGTCATAACCTTATCGTAAACCATTTGAGATACGATTTGAGTCATTTCGGTATTACCTAATTTTGCTTTTGTCTGTCCCTCAAACTGCGCTTCGGTAAGCTTTACGCTTATAACGGCGCAAAGTCCTTCTCTTACGTCGTCGCCGGAAAGATTTTTATCGTTTTCCTTAAGCAATCCGTATTTTCTTCCGTAATCGTTAAATACTCTTGTAAGGGCATTTTTAAATCCCGTTTCGTGAGTGCCTCCGTCGGTGGTTCTTACGTTATTCGCAAACGACAAGAGAATTTCATTGTATCCGTCATTGTAGAGCATTGCGACTTCCGCATGTCTGTCGTTTACAACCGTTGAAAAATGAATTGGTTTTTCATGAATGGGAACCAGTCCCCTGCTCTCGGTTTCAAAATTAACAAAGCTGGAAATTCCGCCGTGATAGCAATAAACCTCTTCCGCCGGATTTTCATCGTCTCTGTAATCCGCAAGAGTGATTTTCAGTCCTGCGTTAAGAAAAGCCTGTTCCCTGAGCCTTGTCTGTAACGTTTCAAAATTATAAGAGGTGGTTTCGGTGAAAATTTCACTGTCAGCTTTAAATCTTATAAGAGTTCCCGTTGTTTCGGCTTTGCCAACAACCGAGAGATCCGTTTTTATTTCTCCTCTTTCAAATCTCTGCTTGTAAACATTGCCGTTTCTTGAAACCTCAACCTCAAGCCATTCGGAAAGAGCGTTTACAACGGAAGATCCTACTCCGTGCAAACCTCCCGATACTTTATAACCGCTGCCTCCGAACTTTCCTCCTGCGTGAAGAACCGTAAGCACGACGGTAACAGCCGGAAGTCCCTGCTGTTCGTTAATATCAACGGGAATACCTCTGCCGTTATCTCTTATTTCCACAATATCGCCGGGCAAAAGAGTCACTTCTATGTGGGTGCAGTATCCGGCAAGAGCTTCGTCTATTGAGTTATCGACTATTTCATAAACAAGATGATGAAGTCCCTTTTCCCCCGTAGAGCCGATATACATGCCGGGGCGTTTGCGTACAGCCTCAAGCCCCTCAAGAACCTGAATTTGCCCTGCTCCGTATTCCTCGGTAACAACGGTATCCATATTCTCAAGGTTTTCGTTATCCTCTTCGTTGATATTTGCGTCCTCCTGCCTGAACTTAGCGGCGTCAAATTCTCTTTTTTCCTCGTCCAAGAAAAACATCCTTTCTGCTGAGACTGAAAAACTTAAAATTAAATATAGCTAAATTAAAATTAATAATACTGTTTTGCCTTTGCCCGTTTTAAAAGTGTTGATGGCGATATTTGAGAAATATATACTTTTACTTCTTTATTTTCCTTTTTATCCGAACAGACGGCAAAGGATTTCGGAAGCTCATATGATACGTTTACGACTCTTCCCTCTTTTTCCGCTCTTGTTAAGTAATCCCTGGAGGATTTCATAACCGTTGTGTTGTCAAGGTCGAATATTCCTATTATTTCATCGGCTCGTATAACCGTATCCTGTCC
>JAJQGK010000045.1 GCA_021200555.1 Clostridiales bacterium
GCATTTGTGACGATGTATTGCGGAAAATATGCAAGCAGGCGGCGTGCTCAGCCGTCAGGCGTGATTTAATCAGTGGTTACTTAACGGCTCCACTCCGATTTTGCGGTCAAACGAAGGGAGGATCAAAGGCATGAGCGAAAAAAACCAAGATGTTCTGCTTGAAAATTCAAACAAAAGTGAATTTGCGGTTCACGACAGGCGTTATGTAAACAACAGAGAAACTTTTGCATACCTGCTTAACGATATGTCGAATGTGTTCAATATAGACGCATATAAGGACAGGTTCATCTGGGATGTTGTTAAGATTGACTTTAACGTAAATGCCGTTGTAAGTCTGTTTACGGGAGCATGGGATGTTATAAACGATCCCATTATCGGTACGGTTGTTGACAAAACGAGAACAAGGTGGGGGAAATTCCGCCCGTATATGCTTTTCTTCCAAATTCCTCTTACGATTATAGGAACGCTGTATTGGTTTATGCCCTATATTTTCCCAAACACCGTGGGAACCTATTTGCCTAAGCTGATATTTTATTTTGCATTCAGCGCAATAACCGAAACTGCGGGAACGTTTACAAGCGTTGCAAAAACGGGATATATGACCACAATAACTCCGCACCCCAACGACAGGGCGAGACTGATAACCATGGCGGAATTGCTTACGGGCTACATGGGCGAGGATCTGCCGGGAGTTATTATGGGACTGCTGATAGACCTTATCAACAACAAAATCTTGCCCATAAAGCTCAGAACGGCATTTTTGGGCATGGGACTTTTCACAAATATTATGTCCTGCTTCTTTACATTCTACTTCTTTATGGTGTCAAGAGAGAGAGTTCCCCAGACCCTCGAAACGCCAAGCGTAAAACAGGGAATAAAGGCGGTATTCAACAACTATCCGATTTTGCTTATAACGCTGTCGGACTTTTTAGGCGGCTTCAGCATAAGCACAAGCACGAAAAATTATTTTATAGATGTTTTGGGCGCCGCATCTCTTGAGACTATTTTGAATATCCCATCAAGCATGATAGGAAGCATAAGCTACGCCTTTGTCAAACCGATGCGAAAGCGTTTTTCGTCAAAGGCTCTCTGGGTCGGCGAGGATCTGTATACAAGATTTTGGTGGATTTTGCTGTGGGCGATAGGCTCCGTAAACAAAAATTACCAGCGCCGTCTGTTCATGTGCGTTGCATTCGGAATCCAAGCCTTCTTTGACAAATGGGCGTTCGGAGTCAGGAAGGTAGTCAAAGCCGAGCTTTACAACGAAGCGATGGATTATTGCGAGTGGAAAAACGGCTACCGAATGGAAGCGACAATAGGCGTTGCAAGAAATCTTATCGTCAAGGTGCAGACGGTGCTTAAAAATTCAATTCAAAACGTTATGCTGGCTCAGATAGGATACATACAGGGCAAGACCATCGGCACACAAAAGGACTCCACAAAATGGTGGCTTTTCGCCATGTGTACCGGCATTCCTCAAATTACCGGCATTCTTGCGGTTATACCGAAATTCCTCTATCCCCTGTCCCGGGAAAAGAGAGAGCAGATGTATAACGATCTGCTGGCAAGAAGGCATGAAAATTATGAAACTATTTTAAGCTCGGAATCAACCGAAAACGACTAAACGACCCATTATACAGAAAAATTTACATCAGCCTGCCTGTTTCGGCGGGCTTTTTTTCTATCCGAGATAAGCGTCAAATATACGGAAAAAGTCTGAAAATGTAAAATTCAATAGAATATCGGTATTTTATGTTTGACTTTTGTTCACTTTGGCAATATAATAAAGGTGAGTACACAAAAATGGGGAGGGGTAAATATGAATATAAAATCGGTTCAAAAAAAACTGGATAAAATAGACGGCGGCAGTTTTAAGGTTTCGGAAGCCGACAACATGCGCATTGTAACCGGTACATCCGGAGATTGGAACGCAATCATCTCAGCCTGTCAAGCGGCAGTCAGCAGCGATAAAAATATTCATGTTGTAAACAAGGTTAAATTTACAGGCGGACAGGACGCTCCCATGCGTGTTCCCGAAATTTGCGACAATTCTCTTGAGGGCGAAGAGCCGGATGTTCTGATTATCGGAGGAGGCATTTCCGGAGCATCGATTGCAAGGGAAATGTCAAAGCACAAGCTTAACATTCTTCTTGTGGAAAAGGAAAGTGACCTTGCAATGCAGGCGTCTGGCAGAAATGACGGAGAGGTTCACCCGGGTGTTGACCTGAGCAAGGGCTCCCTGAAGCAGCATTATGTTCTTTTGGGCAACCGTATGTACGGAGACGTCTGCCGAGATTTGGGCGTGCCCTTTGAACGATGCGGTCAATATGTGGGCTTTACGCAAAAGTCCCTTAAACCCGTTATTGCGGCGTATGTGCTGATGAGAAAAAACATTGACGGCGTAAAGGATACCGTTTTGCTCTCAGGCGAGGAGCTTCACAAACGGGAACCGAATTTAAACAAGGACTTTAAATTTGCCATTTACAATCCTTCAGCCGGCTGCGTCTGTCCCTACGGTTTAACCATAGCCTACGCTGAAAACGCTGTTCAAAACGGCGTTCGGGTCAGTTTAAACACAGCTGTTCTGGGCATGAAGGTAAAAAGCGAAAAAATTACGGAGGTAGTAACAAACCGAGGGACTGTTTATCCCAAAATTGTAATCAACGCTGCGGGTGTATTTGCCGATAACATAGCCGAAATGGCTCATGATATGTTCTTTTCCATTCATCCGAGGCGGGGAACGAACTCTATTTTAGACAAGAAAGCCGGAAAATACATACACTGCATATCCTCTATAAAAAAGCTTACAAACAACAAAAGCCATACGAAAGGCGGAGGCATTCTGCACACGGTGCACGGAAATCTCCTTGTGGGGCCCGACGCTGTTGAAACATGGGAAAAGGAAAACGTTGCCACAAATCCCGAAAGCATTGACAATGTTTTCAACAAGCAGCGTGAAACCTCCGACAAAATCAGCAAGCGTGACATTATTACATATTTTACGGGCGTAAGAGCCCCCACATTTGAAGAGGACTTTATAATCGAAAAAGGCAGAAACACCGCAAATATCATCCACTGTGCGGGTATACAGTCACCTGGGCTTACAACGGCGCCGGCTGTGGCTCTTGATATTGAAAAAATGGCGGTTGAAATGCTTACGGGCATGGGCATAAGCGTTCGGACAAACACCGAATTTAATCCGAAAAGAGAGCCGATACCCGTACTCCGCAATATGTCAGACGAGGAGCGCAGCAAAAAAATCCTCGAAAATCCCGATTACGGCGAGATCGTCTGCCGCTGTGAAGAGGTGAGCAAGGGTGAAATTATAGACGCTCTCAAATCCCCTATTTGCGTTCCCACCGTAGACGGCATTAAAAAGCGGGTTCGTCCCGGTATGGGCAGGTGCCAAGGAGGCTTCTGCTCCCCTGCCGTTGTAAAAATAATTGCCGAATTTACGGGGAAAAATCTTTCCGATGTAAGAAAAAGCTCAGAGAGTTCCGTTATTCTTTACGGCGGCACAAAGGAGGGCGAAGCAGATGAGCAGTGAGCCAAACAGGGCAAACATTAAAAAATCATACTATGACGTTATTGTTATCGGCGGCGGGCCGGCAGGTCTTGCAGCTGCCATTGAAGCGGACAAAAACGGGGCATCCGTACTTCTTGTGGAGCGGGAGCAGAGACTCGGCGGTATTTTAAAGCAGTGCATACATGACGGTTTCGGATTGGTCAGATTCAAGGAAAAGCTTTCGGGACCTGAGTACGCCGAGCGTTTTACGGATATGCTGAAGGATACCGATGTTGAAATAACCGTTTTAACTTTTGTAACAGCCGCACACAGGACAAGCTCCGGTTTTGACATTACACTTGTAAGCAGAGACGGCGTATGCACCGTAAGTTCAAAATCACTTATATTGGCAACGGGATGCAGAGAGAGAACGGCAAAGCAGGTATTTATTCACGGCACAAGACCGTCGGGAATTTTCACAGCCGGCACAGCTCAAAATTTTACGAATATTTTAGGGCAATTGCCTTGTAAAAAATGCGTTATCTTAGGAAGCGGCGATATCGGGCTTATAATGGCGCGCAGACTGACGCTGGAGGGAGCCGAGGTTATAGGAGTTTACGAAGCGAAGCCCACGCCGTCGGGGCTTACGAGAAATATTCATCAATGCCTTCACGATTTCGGCATTCCCCTTTATCTGTCCAAAACGGTTACAAGGGTTTTCGGCAGCGACAGGCTTACGGCGGTTGAGATTTCCTCCGTTGACAAAAATATGACACCTATCCCCGGAACCGAAGAAAAAATCGAATGCGACGGGCTTATTCTCTCTGTGGGACTTATCCCCGAAAATGAGCTTGCGGAGGATTTAGGCGTTGAAATAGACCCAAAGACAAAAGGCCCTCTCTGCGATGAAAATCTTATGACAAGCGTCCCCGGAATTTTCTCATGCGGAAACGCTCTCCATGTAAACGACCTGGTGGATTATGTTTCCGAAAGCGGGGAAACAGCAGGAAAAGCCGCCGCTCTGTACTCTCAAAAAAATTACGCCTATGCGGCAGTCAATGCAAATTCCGACATTTCATATGTTGTTCCCGAAAAAATCACTCTCGACGGCATGGACAAGGACGTTATTTTCTACTTCAGAAGCCGGGAAATAATGAATGCGTGTACTTTAACGGTTAAGGCGGGAGATAAGGAACTTCTCAAAAAGAAATACGCCTTTCTGCGTCCTCCGGAAATGGAGAGGCTGAAAATAAGGTTTTCCGCCGATGATTTAAAGGACATCGGTGAAATTGAATTTTTACTGGAGGGGGAAAAGGTATGATCGAGCTTACATGTATAGAATGTCCCAACGGATGCGCAATGACTGTGGATAATTCCGAAAATGAAATAAAAGTTACCGGAAACAGATGCAAAAGAGGGGTTTCATTTGCCGTATCGGAGCTGACAAACCCTATGAGAACAATATGCTCCACCGTAAAAACGGCCTTTGATTTTTGTCCTGTGCTTCCCGTTCGTGTGTCGGGAGAAATACCTAAGGATAAAATTTTTGAAGTTATGGCGGTTATCAACAAAACCACCGTCAAAAATAAAGTAAGGCGAGGAGATATAATAATCCCCGATGTACTAAATTTAGGCGTGGATATTATAGCGACAAGCGATATACTATCGACATAGAAAAATCAAGGAGTGTGGTATTTTGACAGACTCGAATCTTGTGCTCACTTTTGATATAGGCACTCAAAGCACACGAGCTTTGCTTGTAAAATCCGACGGAACATTTAAGGATACGGTTCAGATTAAATACGAGGAGCCTTATTTTTCCAAGGCTCCCAACCAAGCCGAGCAGCATCCCGATTTTTACTTTGAAAACCTTTGCAAAGCCGGAAAAGAGATTACAGGCAGAAATTCAGACTGCTTGAAAAACATAATTGCCGTTACGATTACCACAATAAGGGATTCCACTCTTTGCCTTGACAAGGACATGAAGCCATTAAGAGATATTATCCTTTGGCTTGACAAGCGTGAAGCCACATTCAGGGGCTTTGACCCAATAAGGACTGCGGCGTTTAAGCTTGTGGGAATGTACGACACCGGCGAAATGCAGTTTAAGGCCTCTGTTTGCAATTGGATTGCCGAGCATGAGCCGGACATCTGGGAAAAAACTGACAAGTTCGTCATGCTTCCCGCATATCTTAATTACAAGCTTACCGGCAAGCTTATAGATTCCGTTGCAAATATTATAGGGCATGTCCCCTTTGACAGCAAAAAAGGCTGCTGGATGAAGGAAGGCAGTCTTACACGGTGCGTATACGATATTCCCAAGGAAAAGCTGTGCGAGCTTTGCAAGCCCGGAGAGACGGTAGGATACATCACCGAGGACGCCTGCAAAAAATCGGGGATACCAAAAGGGCTTCCCCTTATTGCCACAGGTTCCGACAAAGGCTGTGAGACTTTGGGGCTTTCGGTCATCCACAAGGGAAAGGCTGCGCTGTCCTTCGGCACTACTGCCACAATACAGATAACCTCGGACGAATATATCGAACCTCAGCAGTTTATGCCCGCCTACCCTGCCATTATCAGCGGGAAATTCAATCCGGAAATACAGATTTTTTCAGGATACTGGATGCTGTCATGGTTCATCCGTGAATTCGGACATGAGGAGAGGTACATTGCGGAGTATCAGGACTGCTCGCCGGAGGACATTCTCAACGGTCACTTAAAGGATGTTCCGCCGGGATGCGACAGCTTGATCTTACAGCCCTACTGGACGCCGGGAATTACCATTCCAAACGCCAAAGGCTCTGTTATCGGCTGGAGCTATATTCACTCAAAATACCATCTTTACAGAGCGATTATCGAGGGAGTGGGCTTTGGGCTGTATGAGGCAATGCAAAACATAGAAAAACGCTCAAAGGTTCCCATTACGGAGCTTTACATCGGCGGAGGCGGTTCTCAAAGCGACGAGATAAGTCAGATTACCGCAGATATGTTCGGTTTGCCCGTAAAGCGTATACAAACGCACGAGGCTTGCGGTTTAGGTTCGTCAATTGTGGCGTTTGTGGCAATGGGAACATTCAAAACCTACGATGAAGCCCTTGAGTCTATGGTATACGTTAAAGACATTTTTTACCCTGATAAAAAGACCCATGAAATTTACGAAAACATATACAATACAATTTACAAAAAAATTTACCGCAGATTAAATCCAATATTCAACAAAATGAAAAAAATGACATAATCCAAAATAAAAAAGGAGAGTAGAGCTATGAGTAAACCATACAAGGGCTTTGAACCCAAATGGATCAAGACCGCAGCACCGAAGGACAGCTACCGTTCGATTTTCCGCTGGGGCGATCCCGACTTTGTAAAATACCCCAAAGAGGGGCTTTACAAAATGATGAAGGAAATTTTCAAAATGACGGACGACGACTTCAAGCAGTACGCAAACGATGTAGGGCTTGACTCCGTTTCGCTGGATATTCCTTCAAATATTTCCGAGGAGCATTTAACTGCGCTCAGAAAAATCGTAGGCGACGCCTATGTATCAACCGGAGACTATGACAGGCTTTCCGTTGCATACGGAAAAACAGCCTACGACCTTTTAAGAATGAGGGAAAACAGGTATGAAAATCTGCCGGATGCGGTCGTCTATCCCGACACAGCCGAGCAGGTGGAGCAAATTGTCAAATACTGCACCGACAACAATATTCCACTGTATGTTTACGGCGGAGGCTCCTCGGTCACAAGAGGCGTTGAGCCGGTGAAGGGCGGAATTTCCCTTGACATGAGGTTAAGGTTCAACAAGGTAATTTCCTTTAACGAAACGGATCAGACGATTACCGTTCAAGCGGGAATGTCAGGCCCCAAGTTAGAGGAAACGCTTCAAAACGCAGAAACTCTTTTCGGAGCGAAACGGGCTTACACCTGCGGTCATTTTCCCCAATCCTTTGAATACAGCTCCGTAGGCGGCTGGGTCGTAACAAGAGGCGCAGGTCAGAACAGCACATATTACGGCACCATAGCGGATATTGTTTTACAGCAAAAATACGCAACCCCCATCGGCAAAATAGTTACAAGCCACTATCCGAGAGAAGCCACGGGTCCGGATCTCAATCAGATAATGATGGGCTCCGAGGGCACTTTCGGAGTGCTTACCGAAGTAACGTTAAAGGTGCGCCGCCGGATGCCTGAAAACAGAAAACGGTTTTCCTATATTTTTAAGGATTGGGAAACCGCCATGGAAGCAGGCAGAGAAATGATGCAGTGCGAATGCGGATTTGCATCTGTTTTCCGTCTGTCCGACCCCGAGGAGACAAATCTTATGCTCCGTCTTTACAACGTTGACGAAACTCCCCTTTGGCAGCTTCTTGACGTTACCGGCTACAAGGATATGGAGCGTTGTCTGTTTTTGGGCTTTACCGACGGCGAAAAGGGCTTTTCCGCAAATGTTGCGAAGAATATCAAGCGTATCGCAAAGCGTTACGGCGGCATGAGCCTGACTTCATTTGTATGCAAGAGCTGGGAGAAGGGACGCTTCAACGATCCCTACTTAAGAGATACGCTTATGGATTTCGGCGTAACAACGGATACTCTTGAATGCACCGTAAACTGGTCGAACATGGCGCAGGTTCACAGGGATGTGCGCAAGGTTTGCCACGCCTTGCCCAACACAATCGTAACGACGCACATGTCCCACTGCTATCCCCAGGGAGCAAATCTTTACTTCATTTTCATCACCAAAATGAACAGCGCGGATGAATTTAAAGCATACCACACAAGCATACTTGACGCAATTCAAAAATCGGGAGCGGCGATAAGCCACCATCATGGAATAGGAAAGATGTTTGCGCCGTGGCTTGAGGGTTATATAGGGCAAAGGGAGTATGAGGTTTTCAGAGTGCTTAAAAATTACTTTGATCCCAAGTACAATATGAATCCGGGCGGAACAATAGGACTTGATCTGCCGGAGGAGGAAAAGCGTTTCCTTATTCCCAAGGAAAAAGAATAAAAAGAAAGAGAATGATATAATTGTCGGAATTTCAACTGCCGGTCGGCTTTACCCTGACCGCCCATACAGGCTGTATGGGTACCAAGGCGAACACAATCGAGTCAATCGACGCCGGATTTAATTCGGGTGCGGACGTAATTGAAATAGACATACGCTTTTTTAAAAACGGCGTTCCCGTTTTAAGCCACAATCCCGTTTCCAAGGATAGGGAAAACAGCGTTGTAAAGCTTGACGCTGCCTTTGACTGCATAAAAAATTATCCCGAAAAAAAGGTAAACCTCGATATCAAATCCACCGAAAATTTGGGAGAGGTTCAGCGGCTCGCCAAAGAAAAGGGAGTTTTGAACCAAGTATTTTTTACGGGAATTTACCCTAATTTTGTCAATGCCGTCAGACGGGACGCACCTGAAATCAGCTATTATTTAAACTACAATATTCCCAATCCGCTGATGAAGGTAAAGGCGTATCTCAATTATCTTGTGCGAAAAACAAAGCGTTTGGGAGCGGTGGGGCTGAATATAAACAAAGCCGTTTGCAGCCGAGAGCTTGTGGAGCTTTTCCACCGAAGCAATCTCCTTGTGTCCGTTTGGACAATAACCGACATTAACGGCGCAAAAAAATATCTCTCCCTCTCCCCCGACAACATCACATGCAAAAATCCCGATGAGGTTGCCCGTCTCCTTGGAAGAAATTGACTGATTAACAAGGTCTTTTTAGGGATATAATATTATTGCTCGGCAGCATTTCCTCTGTTTACATATTCGGTAAACGGAGGATTTTGTTCTTATGCAGTGGGGTAAGGTTGAGATATGCGGGATTAACACTTCGGAGCTTAAGATTTTAAAGGAAAGTGAAAAAACGGAGCTTCTCGAAAAAGCAAAGGCCGGAGACAAAAAAGCAAGGGATCGGCTGATTGAGGGCAATTTAAGGCTTGTTTTATCGGTAATTCAGCGTTTTACCAACAGAGGGGAAAATCCGGATGATCTGTTTCAAGTGGGCTGCGTGGGGCTGATCAAAGCAATAGACAACTTTGACACAAGTCTTTCGGTTAAATTTTCCACCTACGCCGTACCTATGATAATCGGTGAAATCAGGCGTTATCTGCGGGATTTTAACCCCGTAAGAGTAAGCCGTTCCATGAGAGATACGGCATATCACGCCATGCAGGTCAAGGAGGAAATTCAAAATACGCTCGGAAGAGACGCTGCAATCGAAGAGATTGCGGAAAAGCTCCAAATGCCGAAATCGCAGGTTGTGCTGGCGCTTGAAGCTATTGTTGATCCCGTTTCGCTGTATGAGCCGGTATACTCGGACAGCGGCGACACGATATATGTTATGGATCAAGTGGGAGACGGAGCGTCGGAGGAGGATTGGATTGATGAAATGTTAATCAAGGAGTCCCTTCAAAACTTAAGCGGCCGAGAAAAGAAAATCCTCTCCATGCGGTTCATGCAGGGAAAGACTCAAACGGAAGTGGCGAATGAAGTCGGAATTTCCCAAGCTCAGGTTTCAAGACTGGAAAAAGGCGCAATCAAGAAAATCAAAAATAACGAATAATTAAATAAATAATTAAGGGAGAGCTTTTAGGCTCCCCCTCAACTTTAAATTTTATATTTTTACAGTAATTTACCGGAAATTAAAGCGAGTCTGCAATATCAAGCACAAGTCTTTCCGTCTTCTCCCAGCCGAGACAGGGATCGGTAATTGACTTTCCGTACACTCCCTCGCCGATTTTCTGACTGCCGTCCTCTATGTAGCTCTCTATCATAAGTCCCTTAACAAGCTTTCTGATATGGTCGTTATGACGGCAGGAATGGAGAATTTCCTTCGCAATTCTGATCTGCTCAAGGTACTGCTTACCGGAATTTGAATGGTTCGTATCGATTATAACCGCCATATTTTGAAGACCCTTTTCGCCGTACATATTGTAGAGCAGGTTCAAATCCTCATAATGGTAATTAGGCACAGACTTGCCGTGCTTATTGACGTAACCTCTCAAAATGGCGTGAGCGAGAGGGTTGCCGCTTGTATCAACGTCCCATCCTCTGAAGATGAAGTTGTGCGGATGCTGAGCTGCCGTTATGGAGTTAAGCATAACGGAAATATCGCCGCCGGTAGGGTTCTTCATGCCCACGGGAACGTCAACTCCGCTGGAAACAAGCCTGTGCTGCTGATTTTCAACGCTTCTTGCGCCTATTGCCACATAAGACAAAATGTCGGAAAGATAGCGGTAATTTTCCGGATAAAGCATTTCATCCGCGCAAACAAGCCCCGACTCCTCAATAGCTCTTGTATGAAGTCTCCTCATCGCCAAAATCCCTTGGTAAATATCGGGCTTTTTTTCGGGATCGGGCTGATGCACCAAGCCCTTGTATCCGTCGCCGGTGGTTCTGGGCTTATTTGTATATACTCTCGGAATTATAAAAACCTTGTCCTTAACCTTTTCCTGGAGCTTGGCAAGACGGCAGGTATAATCGAGAACAGCGTCCTCTCTGTCCGCAGAGCAAGGCCCTATAATGAGGATAAATTTATCATCCTCACCGGTAAATATTTTCTTAATCTGCTCGTCTCTCCTTGTCTTAACCTCAAGAACGGATTGAGAAAGGGGATATCTTTCCTTAACCTCCTTGGGTATGGGAAGCTTGCGTTTGAAATCCATTGACATAGCTTAAATTCTCCTTGTAAGAATTAAGTAACCACTGATTAAATCACGCCTGACGCATCGCCGCCGCCTGCTTGATTCTTTTCCGCAATACATCGTCACAAAATGCTCGCAATACATCAGTATTCCTTGCGCTTTGTTCCTTGTCTTGCAAAAAAATCCGCTAAGCATCCGACACACTCGATTTAATCAGTGCTTACTTAAAAAATTCTTCATTGCTTTAAAGTGATGAAATGATTATAACATCATAACCCCCCGATGTCAAGGGGTTTTTGATTTTAATTGTATGAAAATTTAAAAATTTGCCGTATACCGTTATTCGGAATATATGCCGCTGACGATTTTTAGCGACTTTAAGCCTTCCCTGCCGTTCAGAGAAAATTCCGTATTGTTTAACACCGAGGAATAGAAATCCTCGATAAGAAGGCTGTGACTGTTGCCCCAGTAATCGTATTTTCCGTGAGCCGTCTGAAATGTGACCGTTTTCTTTTCCGTGCCGTCCCTGTAAACGGAAATTTCGTCATACATGACTATCTTTCCTTTTTCGCATTTCACTTCCACGAACACCGGTGAATTGCCCTTATTGCACAGCGTACCGTAAAACAGAGCCTGAACTCCGTTGTCAAATTTAATGAGAGCGTCTGCGGTATCCTCTGTTTCAACCTTGCCCTTCAGCCTTTTTTGAGATATGCTGCCTGTAACGGACTCGGGATTTCCTCCGGAAAACCACGCAAGCAGGTCTATGGTGTGTATCGCCTGATTTATAACCACTCCGCCGCCCTCTTTTTCAAGGGTTCCGTGCCAATTATCGGCGTTATAGTATTTTTCGTCCCTGTCCCAAGTCACAAAGCCTTTAAGGGATGTAACGGTTCCCAATTCGCCGCCGTCAATGAGATTTTTAATAAATACAGACTGTTCGTTGTATCTGTTTTGGAAGCAAACGCCTAACCGAACGTTGTTTTCCTCAGCGCATCTGCACATTTCAAGAGCATCCTCATAGGTTATCGCAAGGGGCTTTTCGGTCAGCACATGCTTGCCCTCTCTCATTGCCTTAATTGCCATGGGAGCGTGAAGATAATGGGGCGTGCAAATATGAACAACATCGAACTGCCCCCATTTGAGCATACGGTCAAAATCATAGAACGCCTCGGCTCCGTATCTTTCGGCTGCACTGTCTGCCCGTTCGGGCACGATGTCGCAAACAGCCGCAAGACTGCATTTTTCGCTTGATTTTATTGCGTCGAGATGGCGTGAACTGATGTTTCCGCAGCCCACAAGGGCAGTACGAGCTGTAATCATAGTTTTTACTCCCAACAGGAAATACTAAGTAACCACTGATTAAATTAATTTCAATCAGATTTCCGAAAGCTTAACCGGTCTGTGCTCCTCCAAGGACTTCTTTGCGGCAAGAGCGATTTTAACCGACTGCATACCTGCATGAATACCTACGGGAACCTCGGTATCGTTTTCAATGGCGTCCGCAAATTGGCAAACCTCGGCAGTAAAGGACTGCATATATCTTTCGAGGAAGAAGAAAAGAGGTTTTTCGCCGTTTAAGCCGTTCTCGTCAAGGACAATTGCGGATGAAACGGTATCATTCCAATCGGTAACCATACCCTTTGAGCCGAAAACCTCCGCTCTCTGGTCGTATCCGTAAGCCGCTCTTCTGGAGTTATCGATAACACACAAAGCGCCGTTTGCCATTTTTAAAGTGATGATAGCCGTATCAACATCGCCCTGTTCGCCGATTGCGGGATCCACAAGGACAGCCGCCTGAACATAAACCTCGTCAACATCGCTGTTTACAAGAAATGTTGCCATATCAAAATCATGGATTGTCATATCGAGGAACATACCGCCGGATACTTTTATGTATGCGGGATTTGGCGGCTCAGGGTCGCGGGAAGTAATTTTGACAATGTGGGGATCTCCGATTCTGCCGTCGTCAACCGCCTTGCGCAAAGCAGCGAAGTTGTGGTCGAAACGTCTGTTGAAGCCGACCTGGAATTTAAGGTTCGTACCCTCCAAAGCATCCGCCACGGCTTGGATTTTCTCGATTGAATGATCTACGGGTTTTTCGCAGAAAACATGCTTGCCCGCCTTTATTGCCTCAACGGAAATTGCGGCGTGAGTATCCGTGGATGAGCAAACCATAACCGCATCGATTTCGGGATCTGAGAGAATGTCCTTGTAATCCTTGGTAATTTTCTCAACTCCGAAGCTTTTGACGTAATTTTCCGTTTCCTCATTCATAAAGGGATCTGCCATTGCCTTCACAACGGCGTTGGGAACGTTGTTGGTAATGGATTTCAAATGAACCTTGCCGATTCTGCCGGCGCCTATAATGCCGATTTTTATCATAATAATATCTTCCTTTCACAAAAGAATTTTATTTTAAATTGTTCCGTCCCAAGTGCTGACCTCAAGAGCCTTCTTCTCTTCCTCAGAGAACCAATGGGTTGTAACGGATTTGCTTTCGGTATAGAAGCGGTAAGAGTCCTTGCCCAGACAATGGAGATCGCCGAAGAATGATTTCTTATGACCGGAGAAGGGGAAAACGCCCACGGGAACGGGAATACCTACATTTATGCCAACCTGACCGCCGTCCGTATGACGAACAAACTCTCTGCTGTAATAACCGCTTTGAGTGTAGATAACGGAGCCGTTTGCGTAGGGATTGGCGTTCATAATGCTAAGTCCCTCTTCAAAGTCCTTGCAGCGTTTAATGCAAAGCACGGGTCCGAAAACCTCGTCTCTTCCTATAGTCATATCCTCCGTAACATGGTCAAAAATGGTGGGGCCTACATAGTAGCCGTTTTCATAGCCCTCTACCACGCAGTTTCTGCCGTCAAGCACAAGCTCGGCGCCCTCTGCGACACCCTTATCTATATCTGCGAGGATTTCCTTATAGTGCTTTTCATAGGTAATTGCGCCCAGCTTTGAGGTTTTATCCCAAGCAGGTCCGACCTTGATTTTTTCAGCCTGTTTTTTAAGCTCGGCAACGAATTTATCCGCAATGCTCTCCTGAACAACGCAGCAGGAAAGAGCCATGCAGCGCTGACCTGCGCAGCCGTAAGCAGAGTTAATAATGCCGGCGACGGTTCTTTCAAGAGCGCAGTCCTCCATAATAAGGGCATGGTTCTTGGCTTGGCAAAGAGCCTGAACTCTCTTGCCCGCAGCCGCAGCCTTCTGATAGATTTTAAGTCCTACGGGAGTTGAGCCTACAAAGGTAATTCCCACAACATCGGGATGATCAAGAATGGTATCTATCTCATTTCTGGAGCAGGTAATAACGTTGATAACGCCGTCGGGTATACCCGCTTCCTTATATATTTTTGCAAGAAGCATGCAGGTCTTGGGAGTAAGAGACGCAGCCTTCAGAACCATGGTATTTCCGCAGGCAACGCATGTGGGAGCCATCCAGCCAAAGGGTATCATCGCAGGGAAGTTTACAGGGACAATTCCGGCAAAAACTCCCAAAGGCTCACGGTATTTTACCGTATCATAGCCCCTTGAGGTATCCATAAGGCTTTCACCCATCATAAGAGACGGCGCCTGAGTCGCAAGCTCCGTTCCTTCTATCGCCTTGAGGACATCGCCCTCTGCCTCAGCCCAAACCTTGCCGTTTTCCTTTGCAACTGACATGGTAAGCTCTTCCATGTTCTCCATAATCAAATCACGGATTTTATACATAATCTGAGCTCTTTTTATGGGAGGAGTTGCGCTCCAGCCGGGAAAAGCAGCCTTTGCCGCAGCTATAGCTTCAAGAACCTCGTCATTTGTGCAGCAGGGAGCCTGTCCTGTAACCTCGCCTGTGCTCGGATTGTGAAGGTCGTACCATGTTTCCGTCTTTGAGTCCTTAAATTCACCGTTTACAAAATACTTTAATTTTTCAACTGACATTGATATTGTCTCCTTTTTTTATTAAAGTCCGCTTTTTTCAGCGATATATTTTCTTGCTTTTACAGCATATTCAAAGGGATTTGCCTTTGCGGGATCCTGCTCCGCTTCAACAAGCACCCATCCCTCATAATCATTTTCTTCGAGAACCTTGAAAATCGGTGTAAAATCTATTGCTCCGTCTCCGGGAACGGTAAAGGTTCCCATTCTTACTCCGTCAAGGAAGCTCAGATGATTTTTCTTAACCTCGGCGATTACCTCCGGGCGGATGTCTTTAAGATGAACATGCTTAATTCTCTTGATATATTTGTTGAGGACTGCCATGTAATCGTAACCGCAGTACGCAAGATGTCCCGAATCGAACAAAAGATTAAACAGCTCGGGGTCGGTATTTTCCATAAGCCTGTCTATCTCCTCGGGCGTCTGAACAACTGTACCCATATGATGGTGGAAGGTAAGGGTTATGTCCATGTCCTTGGCGACTTTTCCCAGCTTGTTAAGTCCGGAAGTAAGCAGATCCCACTCTTCGTCATTCATTACGTACTTATCCTCGAAAATGGATTTATCCGTTCCCTGGATTGAATGTCCCTGCTCGGAAACGCCTACAACCTTTGCGCCCATGCTTTTAAGAAAGGTTATATGCTTAATAAATTCCTTTTCTGTCTCCTCATAGGGCTTTGTTGTAAGGAATGCGGAGAACCAAGCGTTGCATATGCTTACTCCTCTGATGTCAAGATATTTGTGGAGCTCATCCGGATCCTTGGGATATTTATTGCCCACTTCGCAGCCCGTAAATCCCGCCAGCGCCATTTCGGATACGCACTGCTGAAATGTATTCTCGGCTCCCAAGTCGGGGAGATCGTCATTTGTCCAAGCTATGGGAGCAATTCCCAGTTTTACTTTGTTTTTGTCAAGCATAAATAAATTGTCCTTTCATATATCATACATCGCCGTATGATTAATATTTTCTTGCTTTGTCTCGGTATTCCGTTATCGTTTTATAGGCTTCATTGACTTTTTCATTATCGGAAACGGAAGCCAATCCCACATTCCACCATCCGCCGTAGCCGTCTGTCATGGATTTTGGAAGAACCTTAATGTCTATAAGGGTCGAAACGGTTTGCTTTTTGCTGTCCTCAAGCGCCTGAGCCAACTCATCGAGAGTTTTTACGCTGTAGGTTTTAACGCCGTAACCGGAGGCGCATTTTGCAAAGTCAATGGGAAGCAGATCTCCCAAAAGCCCGCCGTTTTCATCTCTTTTTCTAAATTCCGTGGCAAGGTTGCCGATGCCGTTGCTCATTTGAAGGTTGTTTATGCATCCGAAACCGGAGTTATCGAAAAGCATAACATTGATTTTTGCACCCTCTTGAATTGAAGTAACAAGCTCGCTGTGCAGCATAAGATAGCTGCCGTCTCCGCAGAAGGCGTATACCTCTCTGTCGGGCATAGCAAGCTTTGAGCCGAATGCTCCGGCGATTTCATAGCCCATGCAGGAATATCCGTACTCCATATTATAAGTGTAAAGGCTGTCGGTCGTCCACATTCTCTGCATACAGCCGGGAAGACTTCCCGCGGCTCCCACCGCTACGGCGTCTTTGTCTATGTGATTTCTTATGTATGCGAGAGCTTGAGTTTGAGTGAGAGCAGAGCCTGTCATTTTTATAAATTCGGGGATTGTTTTCTCATACCTCGCTTTAATGAGAGGTTCAAAGCTTTCGTCAACGGAGTAATTTGTGAGACGCTCCATTTCCTTGTCCCAATCAGCTCTTGCGTTATCGTATTCATCCGTATAAGCGGATTTGTAATTTTCGCTTTCAAGAACCTTCGTAAGCTGAAGAAGTACGGTTTTTGCATCGCCCACCGCCTTGGTTGCGCCAAGCTTATAAGCGTCAAAGCGGGAGGTGTTGATTGTTACAATTTTTTTGTCGGGGTAAAGGGATTTTGACGCAGTTGTAAAATCGGAAAACCTTGTGCCTACGCCTATAATACAGTCAGCCTGCTTTGCGATTTCATTGCCGGAGGAATTGCCTGTAACTCCCACGCCGCCCATATTATAGCGGCATGAGGCGGGAGTTGCGCTTTTGCCCGCCTGAGTTTCGGCATAGGGAATATTGAAATTTTCGCAAAAATCCATAAGAGCCTGCCCTGCTTCGGAATATCTCACTCCGCCGCCGCAGATAACCATGGGCTTTTCGGAGGACTCTATAATGTTTGCTATATCCCTGACCTCTTCATCGGGAGCGGCAATCCTCGTTATGCGGTGCACTCTCTTTTTAAAGAACTCATCGGGATAATCATAGCTTTCGCCCTCAACGTCCTGTGGGAGAGCGATACAAACAGCGCCGGTACAGGACGGATCGGTAAGAACTCTCATTGCGCTTATCATAGCAGACATAAGCTGCTCCGGACGGGTAATTCTGTCCCAATAGCGGCACACCGCTTTATAAGCGTCGTTTGTGGTTACAGCCAATGATGCGGGCTGTTCAAATTGCTGGAGAACGGGATCCGGCTGGCGTGTGGAAAATGTATCGGCGGGGAAAAGCAAAAGCGGGATATTGTTTACCGTAGCAGTTGCGGCGGCAGTTATCATATTCGCAGCTCCGGGGCCTATGGATGAAGAACAGGCGATGATTTTCCTGCGGTTATTCTGCTTTGCGTAAGCCGTAGCGGCGTGAGCCATACCCTGCTCGTTTTTCCCTTGGTAAACACGAAGAGAGCCGGGATTTGAGTCAAGGGCTTCACCTAAGCCCACCACAATTCCGTGACCGAAAACAGTAAAAATACCGTCTACAAATTTGTTTTCCTTTCCGTCAAAAGAAACGTACTGATTGTCAAGAAATTTTACAAGCGCCTGCGCCATGGTCATTACAGACATTTGTTTTCCTCCTTATTGCATGGAAATATTGAATTATATATTATCAGTCGGCTTTGTTAATCCACTCGTGTTCAGGCGAAACGATTCTGGTGGTTTTAAACCAAGGATCGCCGTCAATGTGCCTTATCATCCAAACATAATACATGGTATAGCACGGAGCGACGACCTGCTGATGATCCTGCCCGTTGTGAATGGTGCAGAACGAGCCGTCAACGCTTTTATATACTTGATCGCCGTTAAAGCAAGCTCCGAACCCTTGGGGCTTGTCAAACCTGTAATAGTAAACCTCAGGCTGAGGATGATGATGAGGAGGATAGCTTGACCATCTGCCGGGCTTATTGAAAACCTCTCCCATAACCATATTTGAGTAGGGGGCGTTGTCAATGTCAAACATTGTGGACACGACTCTGTAGCCGGTGCCCTCCCATTGTCCTTTGCCGAATTCCTGGTAAAGGCAGTCCTCGGGAGCGTAAAAAACAGGCTCAAATTCCCTGTCGTTATCCGTCTGCTGGATAACAATTTCGCTGTCTGCTGCGGCGAAGACGGTAAAAGGCGTATTTTTTGAAACATGAAGACAATAGGGCTTCATTTCAAAGGGATTTGCTCTTTGTCCCTCCGCTTCCTTGCCGTTCCATTTGAATTTTACGCTGCCGGAAACAAGCAAAACGGCTGTTTCATTATTTTTGTCGTCAAGGGATATGCTCTCCCCCGCCTTCAAAAATTTAACCTTGATATTCATACCCATATCTGCGTTTTTGCCGTTCATTTCGCAGAGTATTTTCTCATTGTTTTCATTTAAAGAAGGAATTTCAAACATATATCTAAAGTCCTTTCATTATTTTTCGGTTTTACGCCTTTACGCTCTTACGACCATTTCGCCGTATTCTGCCTTGGCGTCTGCGATAAACTTTTCCACCGCCTCAAGGGAGGGCATTGCCGCCGAACAGCTGTGCGCGGCTATAAGCATTGATGCAGAAGCGGAACCGTACTCCAAAGCCTCTATAACCTCGCAGCCGTCAATAAGCGCTCTGATAAACGAGGACGCATATCCGTCGCCGCCGCCGAAGCCCTTGAGCTTCTTTGCCGGGAAGGGCTTTATCGTATAGCTGTTGCCGTCGTTTGTATATGCCGTTGAGCCTTCCTTGCCATGCTTTATAACAACGATTTTTGCGCCGTAGGAGCACCAGAGCTTTGCGCTTTCCTTATCATCGGAGCATACTCCCGTAACTGCCTCCGTTAAGTCAAATTCCTCTCTTGAGCCTAAAATTATATCGCTGTTTCTTGCTACCATGGAATAATAGATTGAGATTTCATCTTTATTTTCCCATGTATACTCTCTGTAGTCTATATCAAAAATAAGGGGAATATTATTTTTCTTGGCAAGCATTACCGCCTTAAGCGCCGCTTCTCTTGAAGGGCTTTGAGAGAGAGCCGTGCCGGAGATTAGAAGCGCCTTTGTGTTTTTGATGTACTCCTCGTCAACATCGTCCGGATGAAGCATTAAATCGGCAACTCCCTCACGGTACATAAGTATGCTGCTTTCGGAAGGGCTTTTTATTTCGGTAAAGGTAAGTCCCAAGTTTTCGCCGTTTTTGCAGCGTGTGATATGACTTGTGTCAATGCCGTCCTTTTTAAAATAATCGATAACATAGTCGCCGAATTGATCGTCCGAAACCTTTCCTATAAAGCCGACCTTTTTGCCTAAGCGGGCCATTCCCACGGCAATATTGGCGGGAGAACCTCCTACGTATTTATTGAAATTACTGCTCTCGGAAAGAGGCTTGTTCATATCCGTAGGGTTAAAATCGATTGCAACCCTTCCCAAAGGGATGAGGTCGTATTTTTTTGATTGGTCAAATTCGATATACTTCATTTCGATTGTCCTTTCTCATATATGTAACTCATTTAGTTCAATGTTTGCTGCTAAATATATTGATATGTCTTTTAACGTTTTCGTAAACAGCCTCCGCCATTTTCGGGGAGAGAGTAAAGTAATCGGGCTTATCGACCGAAGACGAATACTCTTTTGCTGCGTTTGCCGCCGCATCGAAGCTTGCGGTTGCAATGTTAATCTTTCTTATTCCCAGGGAAATTGCCTTTTTAAACATTTCTGCGGTTATACCCGTTCCACCGTGAAGGACGAGAGGAGTTTCAAGCTTATTGTAAATTTCCTCAAGCACATCAAACCTGAGTTCGGGAAGCACGGGATAATTTCCGTGAGCGTTTCCAATCGCCACGGCAAGGCAGTCTATATCTGTTCTTTCGCAAAATTCCAAAGCCTTATCGGGATCCGTACAGAGAATTTCATGCTTTGCGGAGTCCCCTTCGTTTCCGCCCACAACGCCAAGCTCCGCCTCAACCGTTGCGCCGTACTTATCCGCAGCTCTCTTAACCTTTTTTGTAAGCTCGATATTCTCCTCAAAGGGCAGCAGAGAGCCGTCAAGCATAACAGATGTAAAGCCGTAACCGAGAGCCTTTTCGATACATTCCATGGTAAGCCCATGGTCGAGATGTACGGCTATGGGTACGGAGGCATTTTCCGCCGCTGAAACCATCATGGGCGCCATAAGCTCCAAAGGCGACTGCTTCATCCTTTTTTCGGCAATTTGCAAAATTATGGGCGTCTCGGTTTCCTCGGCTGCTTTTACGGCGCCTATAACCATTTCCATATTGCCAACGCTGAAAGCGCCGACTGCGCATTTCCTGCTTTCCGCATATTCCAAAAGTGAAGACATTTTTACAAGAGACATAAATTTTACCACGCTTTTTAATATATTGTCGATAAATCCAATTCTACATTTTACAACTTATTTTTTTATAAATCAATATCTTTTGGGAATAAATTTTGCGTACAATTTGCTCTCCGCAAGCTTGATGAAAATTTAAATTCCGCAAACCTCTCAAAGTGCGAAACATGGAGTGTGAAGTGTGGAGTGTGGAGTTTCGGAAGCCCTAACGGGCTTGTTCCGCTCACTGCGTTCGCTCTAATATATTTAGCGTTCAGTGGTCAGTGGTCAGAAATTTTATTTTTAATTCTTCTCACTAATCACTGTCCACTACTCACTAATTACTTATAAATGGGTTAAGGAGCTTGCCCTTTCCATCATTGCTAATTGGGCAAATTGCTAATTGAGTAAATTGCTCGCTGCTAATTGAACGGCTCATTTCACCCTAATATAAATATGCTTAATTCCGCGATTTGCGGTATCTCTTCTGTCAATTTCAAAAAGTCCCGTTGCGGCGATAAGCGGAGTGAGCTTGGCATAGCCGTAATTTCTCGCATCGAAGGACGGTTCTTTTTTGAGGATGATATTTCCGATTTCGCCCAGAAAAGCCCAGCCGTCCTCGTCCGCCACATCGTTTACAGAGTCCGATATGAGCCTTATGACGCTTTGGGGGAGAGCTTTCGACTTTTCCTTTTTGGCCTTCGGCTCTTTCTTTTCCCTTATGTCTTCCTCCTCCGGCTCGCCCTCTTCCTTATGAGCCGAACCGAGAATTTCAAGGTAAATAAACTTATCACAGGCAACGATAAAGGGCTGAGGCGTTTTCCTCTCTCCCAAGCCGATAACACGCTTACCCGACTCTCTCAATCTTGTGGCAAGGCGGGTAAAGTCACTGTCGCTGGATACTATGCAAAATCCGTCTACATTATTCTCGTAAAGAATATCCATTGCGTCTATAATCATGGCGGAGTCGGTGGAATTTTTTCCCGTTGTATAGCTGTACTGCTGTATGGGAGCTATGGCATATTCCAGCAAAACCCTTTTCCAGCCCGACAGATCCGGTCTTGTCCAATCGCCGTAAATTCTCTTTATGGTGGGAGTTCCGTACCTTGCTATTTCGGAAAGTATACCCCTTATATAGGAATACGGTATATTATCCGCATCTATAAGCACCGCAAATTTAATGTCCGATGAGCTTGTTTTCGGTTCTTCTATAAAAATGAAAATCACTCCTTATCTTCTGAATTTTCCGGATTTTCCGTTTTTTCCTCTTTTTCGGGATTTTCGCCGTTTTTTTCCTCCGGAGCTTTCTTTTTAAAGCGGTCGAAAAAGCCCTCGCTTTCCGTTTCTTCACTCTTATTTGCGGTATCTTCCGGATCGGACACGAACAGATGAATTATACCCTCGTCATTTAAGAGCTTGATGATGATTACAAAGAAGGGAAGGATGAAAATTCCTATTGCTCCGAAAAGCTTTATGCCGATATACATTGCCATAATTGTGACAATGGGAGAAATTCCCACTTGTCCCGCCACGAGCTTAGGCTCGATAATCTGTCTGATAACGGTTATGACGACATATATAACAAGAAGACCTATACCCATTCCGATATTGCCGGTAATAAAGCAATAAAGACTCCATGGTATAACAACCGTGCCTGTTCCCAAAACGGGAACGATGTCCACAAGAGCGGTAAGGAAGCTTATAAGCAAATTATGTGTACCGGAGTTCACGCCGATAAGCTTTAAAATGTTCAAACCTATATACAACTCACAGGTTGTTATAAGAATTATAAGACCGTAAGCACGGCACATTTTTCCGACTGAGCTGATGAGTATATGCTTTGTTTTAGATGCCTTCAAACGCCTTTCGGGGCTTAACTGTCTTACCACAAAAGCCTTTAATTTGCTGTATTCAACGGTCATAAAGCAAGTGGAAACAATGGCGATAAGGAACGCCGCAAGAAATGAGGGAACGGTTGAGATTACGCTTCCCAAAGGCGACACAAACTTTGAAATATTGGATGTGATAGCGCTTACAAGCTCTCCGTTTACAACATAATCGTTCAGCTCGTCAATAAGTGAAATGACATAATCATTGACATACGAGGGCAGTCTGTCCGCCAAATCGAGATTTAAATAACCGTTTTTGATAATGTCGAAAAACTCTGCGAAATTGGAGCATCTGTCGGTAAAGTACGTAATTAAATCTCTTACGGAAGAAACGAGCTTTACGCCCACAACGGCAATCAAGCCGATAATGACGGCGTAAACGAGCAGCGACAACACTGTGCTGACGATGCCCTTTGGAACGTGCTTGTTTTTGGTGAGAAAACGAAGAGGCTTTTGCAGCAAAGCAGCAATTACAAAGGCGCACATAAATGGAAACAGAGTCCAGAAGGCGTACTTCATAAAAAGATAAAACGCCCCCACAAATATCAGCAGGTAAATGATATTTACAATAAATGACCAACGTTTTTGAGTTTTATCCATAATATCAATCTCTCCTTTTGCGGTCAACACTACGCATATTTAGTAAGCATTGATTAAATCGAGTGCGACGAATGTTTAGAGGATTTTTTGCAAGACAAGGAACAAAGCGCAAGGAATACTGTCGTATTGTGAGCATTTGTGACGATGTATTGCGGAAAATCAGCAAACAGACGGCGGCGATGCGTCAGGCGTGATTTAACCTGTGGTTACTTAAGTATAATACACCACTCGAAATAATAAAACAAGCGAATATTTAAATATCTTTAAAAAATTTATGTGACAAATAAAGTGCGAAATTTCTTGAGCGGAAGTGTGAGGCTTGGGAAATAACTTTTTACAAGAAAAAATCCTCCGTAATCGAACGGAGGACGCAGTAATTCAATTTCTTTTATCAAGGGGGATGTACTCCCGCACTGCCTGGACGTTTTTATATGCGGGGCGGATTATCTTTCCGGAGTTGATTATTTCCTCCAGTCTGTGAGCGCTCCAGCCCACAATTCGAGCGTCGGCAAAAATCGGTGTATAAAGCTCCTCGGGAATACCCAGCATATCATATACAAAGCCGCTGTAAAAATCAACGTTTGCACTGACACCCTTATAAATTCTGCGTTTTTTCGCTATTGCCTCGGGTGCAAGCCTCTCAACATTCGCATAAAGCCTGTACTCATCGCTGAGCCCCTTGGCAGCCGCAAGCCTTTCCACAAAGCCCTTGAAAATTTCGGCTCTCGGATCGGACAGAGAGTAAACGGCATGACCGATACCGTAGATAAGCCCGCTTCTGTCAAAGGCTTCCTTGTTAAGGAGCTTCATCAGATACGCCATTATCTCTTCGTCGTCGTCCCAATCCTCGATATGCGATTTCATATCCATAAACATATGGCGAACCTTTATGTTTGCGCCGCCATGCCTGGGTCCCTTTAACGAGCCCAAAGCGGCAGCAATTGCGGAATATGTATCCGTACCCGATGAAGTGACAACGTGAGTCGTAAAGGTCGAGTTGTTTCCGCCGCCGTGTTCGGCATGAAGTATCAGGGCAAGGTCAAGGAGCTGCGCTTCAAGAGGCGTAAATTTGCCGTCAAGCCTTAACATATAAAGGATGTTTTCGGCGGTAGAGTATTCGTGCTTAGGCTCATGGATAAAGAAGCTCTGATTGCCTCTTATGTAATAATTGTACGCCTGATAGCCGTAAACGGAGAGCAGAGGAAACAGAGATATTAAGCGTATGCACTGCCGCAGCACATTTCCGACGCTTGTATCGTTGGGATTTTCGTCATAGGAATAAAGAGCCAAGACGCTTCGTGCAAGGCTGTTCATTATGTCGTCCGAAGGGGCTTTCATTATAAAGTCGCGGACAAAGGAGCCGGGCAGAAGACGGTAATTTGCCAAAACGGTCTTAAACTCGTCAAGCTCCGACTCTGCGGGCAGAGAACCGAAAAGGAGAATATACGCCGTTTCTTCAAATCCGAACCTTTTTGTTGAGGCGATATCCTTAATGATGTCCTTGACGTCGTATCCTCTGTAAAAAAGTCTGCCCTCACAGGGAACCTCCTTACCGTCGATTATATCCTTTGAATGGACGTCGGATATTTCGGTAAGCCCCGTTAAAACTCCCTTTCCGTTTAGGTCTCGGAGTCCCCTGTTGACGCTGTATTTTGTGTACAGCTCGGGGTCAATCCCTCCGCCGTTGACACACAGCTGTTTGTACTTTTCAAGCTCAGGCGCATTGCCCGAATAAAACTTATTCATTTCACATCTCCTTTTCATATTTCTCTTTTTCTCTTTATTTTTATAATTGTACAACAACAATTTAAACTGAATGTTAAGACTTGGTTTAACGGAAATGGTTTTGCTCGCCGAAAGCAAGATAAGAAAATTAATTTCCGCGTACCGATTTAGTGAGGAGCAATCGAGTGTGGAGCTTTTCGAGTGTGGAGTTTCGGAAGCCGCAAGCGGCTTTTTCGCTCACTGCATTCGCTCTAATTTAGTGCTCAGTGGTCAGTGGTGCTTTAGTGATCAGACTAAGATTTTTAATACTAATCACTTATAAAATGAATTGCAGAAGTTAAAACTTATTCTCAAGCATTATGAATTGCCAATATTGCAAATTGTACATTTTTGCCGACATTAACATATTCCGAACAATCTTTTGGCGTTTTCGCAGGTTATGCTGAGGATTTCCTCGGGTTTGCAGCCTCTTATCTCCCCTAATTTTTCGGCAACATAGGAAATATACGCAGAATTGTTCCTCTTTCCCCGCATGGGAACGGGAGCCATATAGGGGCAGTCCGTTTCAACCAAAAGTCTGTCTGCGGGCACCATTGCAGCCACTTCTGCGGGCTTTACGGCGTTTTTAAAGGTTACCGCTCCTCCCAGTCCGATATACATTCCCAGCTTTAAAATTTCCTTTGCCGTCTCAACGCTGCCGGAAAAGCAGTGCATCACGCCCTTGGGACGGTACTTTTTGAGCAAATTCAGCGTGTCCGCATGCGCTTCCCTGTCATGAACAATCACGGGAATATCATGCTTTACCGCTGTTTCAAGCTGCCGCTCGAATACCGTGAGCTGCGTTTCCCTCGGCACAAAATCATAGTGATAATCAAGCCCTATTTCCCCTAACGCAACGCACTTTTCATGACTGAGCATTTTTTCTATTTCGGAATAGTCGGACTGCTTCATCTCGTTGACATCCTCCGGATGAATACCGCAGGCAGCGTATATGAAGCTGTACCTTTCAGCAAATTCAAGGCATTTCAAAGAGGATTTGACGTCAGTTCCGCAGTTTACAATACCGACAATGCCCGCTTCGGGTAAGGAAGCGAGCAAGGAATTTCGGTCGATATCAAACTGCTCCGTGTCATAGTGAGCGTGTGAATCGAAAATATTACCGTACATTATCTTATCTTAGCTCCTGCAGGCATATTGTCAACGAAAACAACCTTTACGTCATCCTCGCTGCAGTCCGCCGCAAGTATCATTCCGCAGCTTTCAACTCCGCAAAGCACGGCAGGCTTAAGATTTGATACAAGTATAACCTTATGACCCTTAAGGTCTTCGGGCTTATACCATTTTGCTATACCGGACGCCACGGTTCTGGGAACTCCCGTACCGTCGTCAAGGGTAAGCTTCAATAATTTCTTTGCTCGTTTTATGGGCTCGCATTCCGTAATTTCGGCAACCCGCAAATCCACCTTTGCGAAGTCGTCGATATTAATCTGCGCCACGCCCTCAATTTCTTTTGCTTTTTCGGCTTCTTTTTTCTTCTCTTCCATCTCGGCTCTGATTTCCTCGGTAATTTTATCAACGTCAATCCTTGCAAACAAAGGCTGAGCCGTACCTACCTTTGCTCCCACGGGGACAGCCCCGAATGATTTTATTGACTCGTAAGAGCAAATATCCGAATTGATTTGAGTTAATATCGCCTTTGAGGTATCGGGCATAAAGGGCGACAGCTCCACCGCTATTATTCTTATGCTCTCGATAAGGTTGTACAGAACCGTTGCAAGGCGGTTTCTGCTGTTTTCGTCCTTTGCCAGTGCCCAAGGGGCAGTTTCGTCAATGTACTTGTTGCTGCGTTTTGCGATTGTCAGCACCGCTTCAACAGCGTCTGAAATGCGAAATTCATCGAACGCCGTCTCAATTTTCGGAAGAGCCGCAAGAATATCGGACTTAAATCCCTCGTCAATATCGGCTGTTTCAGTGTTGCATATCAGCTCGCCGTCAAAATATTTGTTTACCATGGCGACCGTTCTGTTTACAAGATTGCCGATTGTATTTGCCAGATCGGAATTATAGCGTTCAATCATGGTATCGTAGGAAATTGAGCCGTCCTGAGCGTGAGGCATTTCCGAAAGAAGGTAGTATCTTACCGCATCGACTCCGAAGCGTTTGATAAGCTCCTCGGCGTAGATAACGTTGCCCTTTGACTTTGACATTTTATCCTCGCCGAACAGAAGCCACGGATGACCGTAAACCTGTTTGGGCAAGGGCTCACCCAACGCCATAAGCATAATCGGCCAATAAATGGTGTGAAAACGGATAATATCCTTGCCTATTATATGGACGTCCGCAGGCCAATATTTTTTGTAAAGCTCGCCGCTGCCGTCCGGGTCATAGCCCAAAGCCGTAATGTAGTTTGACAGAGCGTCTATCCAAACGTAAATAACATGCTTTTCGTCAAAGGTTACGGGTATTCCCCATTTAAAAGAGGATCTGGATACGCATAAATCCTGAAGTCCCGGCTTGATAAAATTGTTGAGCATTTCCTTTTTTCTGCTCTCGGGATAAATGAATTTAGGGTTATCCTCAATATATTTTTCAAGCTGCTTTTGATATTTTGAAAGCTTTAGGAAGTACGCCTCCTCCTTAGCGGGCTTCACTTCCCTGCCGCAGTCGGGACACTTTCCGTCAACAAGCTGAGACTCAGTCCAGAAGGACTCGCAGGGAGTGCAGTAAAGTCCCTCGTACTCACCCTTGTAAATATCCCCTTGCTCGTACAGCTTATTGAAAATTTTCTGAACCGCTTTTTCATGGTAATCGTCTGTGGTTCTGATAAATTTATCGTAGGTCGTATTGAGCATATCGCATATTTCACGGATTTCGCCGGCGACTTTATCCACATACTCCTTGGGAGTTACTCCCGCCTCCTTGGCGTATGTTTCGATTTTCTGTCCGTGCTCGTCCGTTCCCGTCAAAAAGAAAACATCATACCCCTGAAGTCTTTTGAACCGTGCGATTGCATCGGTCAGCACAATCTCATAAGAATTGCCTATATGGGGCTTTCTTGAGGTGTATGCGATAGCAGTAGTAATATAATACTTTTGCTTTTCCATTATTTTATCCTCCGAACAGCGATTGAAATTTTGAAATTATATGTTTACTTTGTACTATTATACATTTCAATTTCCGTTATTGCAAGAGATTTTTTCAATCTCAAAAAATTATGAAAAATTTGCTGTTTACCCTTGAATTTTTTGTTCAATATAGTGTATAATGTGTATCAATATAAACGCAATGTTAAGGAGAGTTTACCATGAAAAAAACTTTTTCAAAAGTAATAAGCATTTTTCTTTCCGTTGTCATGCTCTGCGTCTCCATGTCCGCTTTGGCGTTTGCCGCTGATGCGGAGACAAACGACGTTCCCGTAATTTTTGTGGACGGCATAGATTCAACGGATATTATCAATACGGAAACGGGAGAAACGGCATTTCCGCCAAGCGCAAGCTCTATTGTCAGCGGCGTCGGCAAGGCTGTCCTGCCCTTGATTTCATCTGTTTTGACTAAGAATTACTCAAAGCTTGCGGATCCGGTAAGCGAGGCGGTAAAGGTTATTTTTGACGCTGCGGCCTGCGATGAAAACGGCGATCCCGTTTACGCCACCACAACGGCTTACGAAAGACCCACGGAGGAGGAAATACTCGCCGCATACAAAGATGGAACGGGATATACCGCTTCCGACGCAATTTTTTACAGCTATGACTGGCGGCTCGATATGCAGACCCTTGCCGAACAGCTTCACGATTTTATAGAGTATACCCTTGAAACGACGGGAGCCGAAAAGGTAAATCTTATAGGCTTCAGCATGGGCACCTGTGTTATTATGACATATATGAACGACTATGATTACGAGTACATAAACAATGTTGTTCTTCTTGCGGGAGCATATAACGGCGTAAGCACCTGCGGCGAACCCTTCTCCGGTCAAATTGCCTTTGACGATGAGGCGATGGTAAGATTTTTATATACCATGCTGGGAGAGGATTTCGGCAGCTATCTGCTTAAAGCCGTAATCGACGCACTCTATCAGGCGGGAGTTGTAGACGGCGTGCTTGACTTCGCTACGGAGCTTGTAGACGCTATTCTGGACGATGTTTACGAGGATGCCTTTAAAGAGACCTTCGCACGGATGGCGGGCTTCTGGAGCCTTATTCCCTACGATATGTACGATGATGCCAAAGCTCTTCTTATAGGCGATAACGTCACAGAGGAATATATTGCAAAGATAGATTACTATCATTATGAAATTCAGGCAAACAATGCGGCTATTATAGACGGCGCAAGAGACAATGGGATAGGAGTTTCCATAGTTGCCAAATACGGCAGCACAGTTCCGCCCTGCATTGTCAGCATAAATGAAATAGGCGACAGCGTTATCGACACAAAATTCGAGTCCTTCGGAGCGACCTGCGCTCTTGCAAACACCACGCTGGGAGAGGATTACGTTCAGGCTGCTGATACGGAGCACAACCATATATCTCCGGACAATATGATTGACGCTTCAACCTGCCAATACCCTGAAAATACTTGGTTCATAAAGGGGCTTAACCATGCGGATCACAACGACAGCGAATGGGCGCTTTGCGATTTTCTGCTTAACTCCGAAACACAGCCCACCGTTTGGGACAATGAGGCTTATCCGCAGTTCCTGACTCTTGTTGACGGTGAATTTGTGCCCATGACAGAGGAAAACGCATCAAACGCATATGCAGAGGTAACGGAGGCGGAAACGGGCTTTTTCGCCAAGATTATCCATGTAATAAAGCTCATAATATCCGCATTTAAATCGCTGTTCAGTCTTTTGTAAGGAGGCATTTAAGTGAGTGAAATCAAGTGCGGAATACAGCTTTACACCGTCCGCAGTCTTTGCCAAACATTGGAAGATACGGACAGAGTTCTTGCACGGCTTCAAACTGCCGGAGTGCATGATATACAGGTGTCGGGCATAGGCGAAATGGATTGGGGACGTCTCTCGGAAATCATAAAAAATCACAATATGGAAGTATGCGTGACCCATGTTCCATTTGACAGAATAATCAACGACACGGACTCGGTTATCGAAGACCATGTAAAATTGGGCTGCGACTGTATAGGAATAGGCTGCTTCCCCTCGGAATACGAACGAACGGAGGAGGGATCGAAGCAGTTTATCAAAGACATCCTCCCCGCCGCAAAAAAGATAAACGGGAGGAATATGCACCTGACATACCACAACCATGACTTTGACGTAAAGCCCAACGGCGGAAAATCCATACTTGACGGATTGATTGAGGATGTGCCGGAGGAGCTTCTGTGGTTTGTGCCGGATGTTGCATGGCTCCAAATTGCGGGAGAAAATCCGTCCGAATACCTTAAAAGGATGGTAAACAGAGTCAAGGTTATCCACTTTAAGGATTACTTTACAGATAAAGATTCCGGCTCCCACCGCTTCACCGAGCTTGGGAAAGGGCTTGTAAATCTCGATAAATGCTATGAAACGGCGCAGCAGATGAATATTCCCTATATAATGTTTGAGCAGGACGACAACTGGACAACCGATCCCGTAACATCCTGCATTGAAAGCTTTGAATATATGAAAGAAATTCAACTAAGGCATTAGAAAACCGATAATTTAATAAAAAAGCTCCCTCAAATCGGGGAGTTTTTTATATACATAAATATATTACATATTATCGGGGCTGTCGGATGCTTCTCTATCTGTATCTGTGCCGACGTCGGTTTCCTCGGTCTGCGTCTCAGAGTCTGCTGAGGCAAAGCTTCGTCTCCTGACAATAAGGAAAGCAAGAAGAAGAATATATTTTACAACAAGGAGAATTGAGGAAAATGTATTTAAGAAGGAGCTATTTCCTCTGAATGTATAAACTGTGCTCATTATTCCTATTACAAGCTGAACGACAAAAACAATGGCGGTCAAAAGGGCAAAATTGCTGACGAAATCGGATTTGCGGGAAAATGAGCGGAGCTTCCAAAGATAGATTATATACACTGTTGAAATTGCGGCCGCTTGAAGCGCAACAAGTATTATTGCCGTAATTACGCTTACGTTTGCTGCGGCGGCTCTGTCCGAATCCGTAAGGCTTTCCGCATTGCTGTAAACGGACAGGATAACGCTGAAGATTACAGCCGCAATTCCGCCGACGACAGTTATAACAAAGCTTGCAATCGAAAGGGACTTAAGATTCTTTCCCATATAATAGTTTTCGTTTTCCTCGCTGAGCCTGCACGCCTTGTCAAGGACGGAAAAACCTTTGATTGTGATTATATAGGCAAACAGCGTAAAAGCCACAGCCAGGAGCTGCGCTATTACGCTTACGGCAAAGGGCATATTCTCCGCCGCATTTACAATGAAGGACAAAACCGCATTTACGGTTAAAGCAATTGCCGCCGCTATAAACATCTCGGTGCCTTTAAATTTATACTGCATTGCAATTTCACTTTTTTTCACAGAGTTTTACCTCCCCAAAGTTTTATAAAAAATAAAGCAAGTCGTATACGGATTAAGTAACCATTGATTAAATTTTTTCTGCGGCTTTTGCCGTAATTGCCGTCATCTCGCCGAACTTTTTCTCCATATCCGCCACAAGCTTAAACTGCGTGCGGCAGCGGTCAAGGTTATGCTCGGGATAAGACGTACCGAAGTAAACATCGCCGTTAAGATAATCCGCAAGAAATCTCATTCCGCACTCAAGGGTCAGCAGCTTTGCGGAAAAAGGCAGATATTCAATTTCCTTTGCCGTAAGGCTTTTGCCCGCAGCGGAAAGATACCCGCAAACATATTTTTCGTAAAGATTTAAATCGAGGGAGATTTTCGACAAATCCTTCTCATCCTCGGCGCCGGTATTGGCTCCGAAGCGGATTGCATCGCCGAAATCGTACAGAGAAAGCCCCGGCATAACAGTATCCAAATCAACTATGCAGACTGCTTTTCCCGTATCCCTGTCAAACATAATATTGTTAAGCTTTGTATCGTTATGTGTAACTCTTAAAGGGAGCTCGCCCTTTTGGAGCAAATCCACAAGAACGGAGGTATCCTTTTCTCTGTCGTAGGCAAACCTAAGCTCATCCCTTACAGAGTCCGCACGGTTCGCCGTATTGCGGGACTCAGCCTCCTTCAGCTGCAAAAGCCGCTTGTGCGTATCGTGGAAGTCGGGGATTATGTCATAAAGAGTGTCTATTGGAAAATCCGCAAGCTGAGACTGGAAATTTCCGAAGGCTCTGCCCGCATCGTAAAAAACGGAGTCATTCTCAATGGCGTTATAAGAAAAGGCGTTGTCGATAAAATTATAAAAACGCCAATAGCTGCCCTCGGAGTCCACGAAGCAGCTCTGTCCGGAACGGGTAAAATAAACGGAGAGAGTTTCACGGTTGGGATCTCCGCCCTGAGCCGTGATCTTATCTCTTAAAAACGCCGTTACCCGAACGACATTATCCATAAGCTCAAGAGGATTTTTAAAAACCTCTGTGTTGATCTGCTGCAAAAGACGTTTTTCTCTTTTGCCCCCGGCTGTTTCGCAATAAATGTAAAAGGTTCTGTTAATATGACCGTTATCTATCAGTTTCCATTCAATTATATTTCTGTTTAAGGAATATGCGTCCAAAATCTCGTCAATGGTGGAGGGAAGTTCTTTTTTTATCAAACTCAATTAATATACATCCTTTCGCCGCAGAATGAGCAGATAATTAATATAATGAGCCCAACCGTACCGAAAGAAATGCAGACTGACGGCTTTCGATTGAACATTTTCAGCCTGTATTATACAACTTTTTTTATGCTTAGTCAACAATTTATTAATATTACTCTTTACAGTTCAAAAAAAATAATGTAAAATATATTTAAACTCAAAGGCAACCGGAGGTTTCGGATATGGAAAAAAAATACAACCGCATCCTGCTAAAGCTCAGCGGAGAGGTTCTTGCAGGCGGAAATAAACAGGGAATAGACTTTGACACCGTAACGAGCGTATGCAAGGTCATCAAAAAATGTACCGACATAGGCGTTGAAATCGGAATTGTCGTAGGCGGCGGCAACTTCTGGAGAGGGCGTTCAAATGCGGAGATGGACAGAACGAGAGCCGACCACATCGGAATGCTTGCAACGGTTATGAATTCCTTGGCGTTGGCGGACACCCTTGAGCAGCTGGGAGTTCAGGTCAGAGTGCAGACTGCCATTGAAATGCGTCAGATTGCAGAGCCTTATATAAGAAACAAGGCAATAAGACATTTTGAAAAGGGCAGAGTCGTTGTATTCGGCTGCGGCACGGGATCTCCGTTTTTCAGCACAGATACCGCCGCTTCACTGAGAGCAGCGGAAATAAAAGCGGACATTATGCTCAAGGCGACAAACGTTGACGGTGTTTACGATAAAGATCCCCACAAATTCGATGATGCGAAAAAATTCAGCACTCTCACTCATGCGGATATAGTTGAAAAGGGCTACGGAGTTATGGACAGCACTGCGGCCGCCATGTGCAAGGACAACAACATTCCAATCCTCGTATTTAACTTACAGGATCCGGAAAATATACTTAAAGCCGTATGCGGCGAGGATATAGGAACCTTTGTGGCGGATTGATTTCCGAACACCATTATGATAAAAAGCAATCTTTAATTTCTATTGAAATAACAAAAATAATAAAATAATTATATACAGGAGGCAAATCATGGAACTTAATGAGCTTTACGACAAAACAAAGGAAAGAATGAACAAGACAATAAAATCTCTCCGTTCGGAGTACGATTCAATCAGAGCAGGCAGAGCCAGCGCAAAGGTGCTTGACAAGATAAACGCCGACTATTACGGAACACCCACGCCCATCGTACAGATGGCAAGCGTTTCAAACGCCGACGCAAGAACGCTTGTTATTCAGCCCTGGGACAAATCGGCTCTTTCGCTTATTGTAAAGGCAATTCAGGCATCGGATTTGGGGATTAACCCTCAAAACGACGGAACGGTTATCCGCCTTAACTTCCCCGCCCTTACCGAGGAGAGGAGAAAACAGCTTGCAAAGGATGTTTCAAAAACTTCCGAAGAGGCAAAAATTGCTATTCGCCAAATAAGAAGAGACTCCATTGACAAGGTTAAGGCAATGAAGAAAAGCTCCGAAATAACCGAGGACGACCAAAAGGCCGCCGAGGGAGAAATTCAGGACATTACAGATGATTTCATTAAGCAAATCGGCGAAATAGAAAAGGAAAAAACCGCCGAAATAATGGAAATTTAAAAAAACTGCGGGTAAAATAATATGAGCGAAGCACAAACTCTCCCCCAATTCAGCGTTTTGCCCCGTCATGTGGGATTTATCATGGACGGCAACGGCAGATGGGCAAAAAAGCGCGGTCTTCCCAGAAGCGAGGGACACAAGGCGGGAGCAAAGAATTTCCGCAAAATCGGCGAATACGCAGCCGATTTGGGCATTGAATACGTTACCTTTTACGCTTTTTCCACGGAAAACTGGAAAAGACCGGATGAGGAAGTAAATGCGCTGATGGAGCTGTTCTCCGAGTATCTCAACGAGGTTATCGACAGAATAGGCGAAAATGAGGAAAAGGGCATACACCTTAAATTTATCGGCGACAAAAACGGGCTTTCAGACGAGCTTTTAAACCTGATGGATTACACCGAAAAGCTTACGGAAGACAAAAAAAAGGTCACCTTGAACATAGCCATAAATTACGGCGGCAGACACGAAATTGCCTGCGGCGTAAAGGAAATTGCCCGCAAGGTATCAAAAGGCGAGCTGTCACCGGAGGATATTGACGAAAATCTCATTTCGGATTTTCTTTATACCAAGGGGCAGCCGGATCCCGACCTTATCATCCGTCCCAGCGGAGAATACAGACTTTCCAATTTCCTCACATGGCAGGGAGCGTATTCTGAGCTTTGGTTCTCGGATATTCTTTGGCCGGACTTTTCAACCGATGATTTCAACGAAGCACTGAGAGCCTTTGAGCATAGGCACAGAAGATTCGGCGGAATATAAGGCAGCCACAAAAAACAATTCAGCGGGACGCCAAACAAAATGGGGTTCCGCTGTAAAAGCATAAAATAAAAAATCCGAAAATTAAGCATAATTCAAGCTTAGATTAAATATGGTAAGGTATTGATTATGAAAGAATTGAGCAATAACGCAACAAGACTTATAACAAGCGCAGTAGGCGTTGCAATAATTATCCCATGCTTTATATTTATGAATGCGGCGAAGGGACTGCCTCTGACAATACTCGTATCGCTTATATCTCTTTTGGCGGTTTATGAGGTGATAAAGGCTGTAGGCTGCAAAAACAATGTCATAATCGTTTTAAGTACGGTTACTGCGGCGGCAATTCCGTTTCTCTTTAACTTTGACATATCCGTGCCGTTTATGGAGACGGCGGTTATTTACAGCATAGTTTACTTTATCCTTATGGTGACAATGCATAAAAAGACGACCTTCAGCGACACGGTTACGGCTCTGTTTGCAACTGCGGCTATCCCCTGCGCAATTTCAACTCTTATAGAATTTAGGGATTTATATATAGATTATCCCGACAAATACGACAAAGCGGCGGGAGTATTTTTTATACTGTTCGGAATGTTTTCCGCCTGGATAACGGACGCTTTTGCTTACATTGTGGGCAGAAGAATAGGCAAGCACAAGCTGTGTCCCGAAATCAGTCCGAAAAAATCCGTGGAAGGCGCTGTGGGCGGCGTTTTGGGAGCGGCGGTATTCAACCTTATACTGTTCTTCGTCTTCGATTATTTCTTCTTCACAACCCACTCAATCAAATGGTGGGAGATAGCGATAATAAGCGTAATTCTGTCAATTATAAGTATGTTCGGAGATCTGTCGGCATCCATTATCAAGAGGAACCACGGAATAAAGGACTTCGGAAAAATCCTCCCCGGACACGGCGGCGTTATGGACAGATTCGACAGCTGTCTGTTTGTTCTTCCATCGCTTTATGCGGCGGTATTCTTCCTCAATTTTTAAAATAAAGGAATTGATAACAAAATGAAAACCATAGCGATTTTAGGTTCGACCGGTTCCATAGGCACCCAATCGATAGACGTGGCTCAAAAGCGGGGATACAAGGTTGCGGCTCTTACGGCACACTCCAACGCAGAGCTTCTTGAGCGTCAGGCAAGGCTTCTCAAGCCCGAAAAGGTCGCATTGTACGATGAGAACGCCGCAAAGGATTTAAAAATAAAGCTGAGAGACACAAATGTTGAAGTATTGTCGGGAATGCAGGGCATTTGCGAATGCGCTGCCGTATCCTCCGCCGACACGGTTATCAATTCGATTGTTGGCATGGCGGGACTGAGACCCACCTTGGCGGTTATAAATGCGGGCAAGCAATTGGCTCTTGCAAACAAGGAATCCCTTGTGGCGGGAGGAAAGCTTGTAACGGAGAGCGCAAGAAAAAACGGCGTTCCGATTTTGCCTGTAGACAGCGAACATTCCGCAATATTCCAATGCCTACAGGGTAAGCCTTCCAACAGAGCATTGAAAAAAATTATACTTACGGCATCGGGCGGTCCTTTCTTCGGAAAAACGAAATCGGAGCTCGAAAATGTTACGGCGGCGGACGCTTTAAAGCATCCCAACTGGAGCATGGGCGCAAAGATAACAATCGACTCAGCAACAATGTTCAATAAAGGGCTGGAGCTGATTGAGGCCGTATGGCTTTTCGGCGTTGAACCTTCCATGGTTGATATAGTCGTCCACCGTGAAAGCATCGTCCATTCAATGGTTGAGTATGACGACAACGCCGTTATTGCGCAGCTGGGGCTTCCCGATATGAGGATACCCATACAATACGCCTTGACGTATCCGGAAAGATACGCTTCACCTGTGGAAGAAATCGATTTTGCATCTGTTGCAAAGCTGACTTTTTACAAGCCCGACTACGATACCTTCAGATGTATAAACATTTGCCGCAGCGCAATAGACAAAGGCGGTCTTGCACCGGCAGCCGTAAACTCCGCCAATGAAGAGATAAACAGGCTTTTCAGAGAAGGAAAGGTTAGGTTTAACGACATTCCCGACCTTATTACAGAGGGGGCTTCGGCTGCTCCCAACATGGAAAGCTATACGGCGGATGATATTGACGAAACCGATAAGGTTGTCAGATCAGCGGTATTAAGTGCTATCTCCCGAAAGGATTGATTACGATTATCAGCATTTTAAATCTATCAATAAGTATTTCGACCATATGGAGCAAGGTCTGGCCCGTGCTTGTGGCTATCCTGTTTTTCGGTCTTATTATAGCAATTCATGAATTGGGTCACTTTGTATCGGCAAAGATATTCCATGTAAAGGTAAACGAGTTCTCCCTGGGCATGGGTCCCGCAATATTCAAAAGGAAAAAGGGCGATACTCAATACTCTTTGCGCTGTCTTCCCATAGGCGGATTTGTCAGCATGGAGGGCGAGGACGAAACAAGCGATGACGAGGGGGCATTCTGCAAAAAGAAGCCCTACCAAAAATTCATTATTACGGCAGCCGGCGCAATAATGAACCTGATTTTAGGTTTTATATTTGTTATAATTCTGACGTGTATGGACGATCTTATCGGAACCACGCAAATCCACAGCTTTTACGACAACGCAACCAGCGCCTCCTACGGTTTGCAGGAGGGCGACATAATCAAGAAAATCAACGGTACGAGAATCTTTTCAAGCAGAGACATTAGCTATTCCATGCTGCGTGACGAGGACGGAATTTATGATTTTGTCGTTGAGCGGGACGGCGAAACAGTTGAAATCGACGACGTTCACTTCGAAACGGAAACGGACGAGGACGGACAGACAACGATAATCTACGATTTTATTATAGTAGGCGTTGAAAAAACTCCTCTTAACGTTATAACAACCTCCGCAAAGGACACCGTCTCCATTGCAAGGCTTATCTGGCTGACGCTTTTTGACCTTGTAACGGGGCATTACGGCATAAACGATTTATCGGGTCCCGTGGGAACGGTCTCCATAATAGCCGAGGTCACGTCGGAAGCGGCATCCGCAGGAACGGGCTTCGATACCATAGTATATATTATGGCGCTTATTACAATCAATATAGGAGTTTTCAATCTGCTCCCAATTCCGGCTCTTGACGGCGGAAGACTTTTCTTCATTATTATCGAGGGCATAAGGAGAAAACCCATTCCGGCAAAATACGAAGGCAGAATCCACGCCGTGGGCTTGGCTCTGCTGATGCTGTTTATGGTTGTGATAACGTTTAACGATATTAAAAATCTGATTACGGGAGTAATTATGCTGCTGTAAATTTTGTCAATCTGTTTAAAAGAGGAATGGATATGTATACACGAAGAAAATCAAAAGAGGTTAAAATAGGAAATACGGTTATCGGCGGCTCCAACCCCATAGCCGTGCAGTCCATGCTTAACACTCCGGCGCATGATGCGGATGCCTGTGTGGAACAGGCGTTAAGGCTTGAAAAAGCGGGCTGTGAAATTATCAGAACGGCCGTACCCGACACGGATTGCGTAAAAACCGTCTATAAGCTTAAGGAAAACCTGAAAATACCCGTGGTGGCGGATATTCACTTCGATTACAAAATAGCTCTTGAATGCGCCGAAGCGGGAGCAGATAAAATAAGGATTAATCCCGGAAACATAGGCTCTGACGACAGAGTTAAGCTTGTGGCGGATAAGTGCAGACAAAAAAACATTCCCATAAGAATAGGCGTCAACTCCGGATCACTGGAAAAGGATATATTGAAAAAATACGGCTCCCCCACCGCAGCAGCCTTAGCCGAAAGCGCAATGTACCATGCGGGTCTTCTTGAAAAATTCGACTTTGACAACATCGTAATATCGCTGAAGTCCTCGGATGTTTTCAGGTCATACGAAGCGTACTCAATAATCTCCGAAAAATGCAATTACCCATTACATATAGGAATTACGGAGGCGGGAACCGAAAGGATGGGAATAATAAAATCCTCCGCAGGATTGGGAGCACTGCTCATATCGGGCATCGGCGACACAATCAGGATTTCACTTACCGCCGACCCGGAAAAAGAGATTGACGCAGCCTACGATCTTCTCAAAGCGCTGAATTTAAGAACAAGAGGAATTAAGTTTATATCCTGTCCCACTTGCGGCAGAACAAAAATAGATTTGATAAAAATTGCATCGCAAGCGGAGGAACGGCTGAAAAACTGCGATAAGGATATTACCGTTGCGGTTATGGGCTGCATTGTAAACGGCCCGGGAGAAGCAAAGGAAGCGGATATAGGCATAGCCGGCGGAGACGGAAACGGGCTGATATTCAAAAAGGGCGAAATTCTGAGAAAAGTGCCTGAGGACAGGCTTATCGATGAGCTTGTATATGAAATTGAAAATACGAATTTTGACGAATAATTAAAAATTTAACAATAAAATCTCAAAAAATCAAATATTTTCAAGTTTAATATTCTGATTTGGAAAATAAAATAATATGC
>JAJQGK010000039.1 GCA_021200555.1 Clostridiales bacterium
CAAGAGACGAACAGACCCGAAATGCAGAAGCACCTATTGAGGTTACGCTGTCGGGGATTGTTATGCTTGTAAGAGATGTACAACCGTAGAATGCATAATCGCCAATTAATGTTACACCGTCAGGAATATTTACGTTTGTAAGTGATGGACAGTCACGGAATGCCTGCTGTCCGATTAAGGTTACGCTGCTGCCGATTGATACACTTGCAAGTGCTTCGCAGCCAAAAAATGCGAAATTACCGATTGAAGTTACGCTGTCAGGTATGGTTATGCTTGAAAGTCCGGTACAGCCATAAAATACGCCGGAGGAATATTTAGATGCACTGTTAATTGCTGTTACAGGATACCCGCCCAAGGTGCTTGGAATTGTATATGCACCGCTGATTGAGGTACTGCATTTTGTGATTGTAGCTTCTTCGTTTGATACTTGATATGTTAAATATCCGTCCTCGGATGTATAAGTAGTTGCCGCTGAAGCCGTCAAAGTCAAGGGTACGGACGATAAAATCAGCAGAAGAGATAGGATAATACTGAGCGGTCTTTTTGTTCTTGAAATTTTTGACATGGAAATTCCTCCTTAAAATTTACACAAACAAAAAAGCACAACTCAAAGCGGCGAACTGCTTTAAGCTATGCGTAATTACAAAAGCATTGATAAAAGAGAAAAAATTACAGTATCGGGGCTCGCTCGCTCAGTGATTGTACCGTAATTCATTGCCCTTGTCAACTCTTTTCGTAAAATTTTTATTTGTTTAATTGAGTTTAGCACACGATTTTCGATTTTGCAAGAGCTTTTCGGGAACTCACTACTGTTGTTACTGAATTTTGGTGTATTTGACAAAAATTCAAAATTTAAATAGAGCATATTAAGTGCATTATTAATTTTATTTTAAACCGAATTTTCATAAATTAAATGCAAATATCAATACTGTTTAACGCCGCAATGACGGCAGCAAAAACCTTTTATCTATTGCATACCGTTTAAGATTATGATTGTATGAAGGATTTGGTTATTACAAGCACAACGGCGCAACAGTTTTCGGCTGCTGCGCTGTTTTTACGCCTTACATTATCTGCATTGCGGCAAATTTTATTGTATGGTTATTCCTGCGTAATCTTTTCCGATTTACGGTTTGCTAAATCCTTTCTGAACAGCAATTTGAATATGGTTCTTGTCAGAGGCTGGATAAAGAACAGCTGGGTGAAAAACGCAAACGGGAAATTGAAGCAAATCAATTTAAGCCAATTGGCGAGCATGGTCAGTATATTGAAGCCGTTGTAGTAGGGATAGTAAAACAGCGTTGCCAAAAAGCTCATAGCGGGAACCATTATACCCACCGTGGCGCAAATAACGGCGGTTTCAAAAAGAACCGGATGAGTTTCACGGGGATTAAAATTTTTACAGGCAAGCTTAAAGGAGCAGGGACTCCCCATTGCACATTCAAGCGTATAGGCAAAGACAAATTCAATCAGCACCACAGCCCATATAGGCAGCATTTTGCCGAACATATACACTCCGCCCTGAGCTTTTATCGCTCCCAAAACGCTGTCTGCACCCGTAACGCTCATAAGCGTGCTGCCGTTTACAACATACAGGCTGTAAAAAACATAAGCGTGAACGGTGATTATAACCGTAATGAGCGCAAAAATCATTCGTTGAAATTGGTTTCTTGGCATTTAAAATTCTCCTTTTCGTTTTAAGAAACAAATTAAAGCACAAAAAACACAAGCCAACCTGCGGTAAAAGCCGATTTCCGATTACTACATACATAGCTACCGTGATCAGATTTACGTGCAAGCACAACTTGTGTCGTTTATGTGTTATTAATTTTGAGAATATTTTACATCATTTTTGCGGGAAAATCAATTGACATAATCCACAACTCTTAATTAAATTTTCGCCGTTTCATTGCATTTTACACTCATAGGATCTTCCGATATTTCAACGCACAATATCACTTCAGGCTGTCAAAATCAATCTTTCTGTCCTTAAAGTAGTACTCCCTGTCCCGTTCGCCTATGGGACGGAGGATTTTGCAGGGATTTCCCACAGCAACAACGTTTGAGGGCAAATCCTTCGTAACAACGCTTCCTGCTCCGACAACCGTATTATCTCCGATTGTAATTCCGGGCAGAATTATCGCTCCTGCTCCGATCCAGCAATTTCTGCCTATGCGAACCTCCATATTGTACTGGTACGCCGCCTCACGAAGCACGGGAAGTATGGGATGACCGGCAGTTGCAACCGTCACGTTCGGACCGAACATGGTATAATCCCCAACGTAAATATGGGTATCGTCAACCAGCGTCAAATTAAAATTGGCGTAAACGCTTTTTCCGAAATGCACGTGAGCGCCGCCGAAATTCGTATGCAGCGGCGGTTCGATATAGCAGCCCTCGCCTATCTCCGCAAACATCTCCTTAAGTAACTTATCTCTCTTGTCAAGCTCGGTGGGGCGTGTCATATTAAAATCGTAAAGCCTGTCAAGCTTTTTAATTTGCTCCGTTAAAATCTCCTCATCGCCAGGCAGATAAAGCTCGCCCGTGTGCATCCTATCCTTCATGCTCATACTTTTTTTTCTCCGTCAAATTAATGCCGACTAAACCAATCGGAATACCGCAGAAATATTTTTCACAAGAATCGCAAAAAAATTTCAATAGTACGGCAGTCAAATTCCCTGAGTGATTTAATCGGCAGATTTTTTAATTTTATTTATTCAGACACATCTCGTAGATTTTCACCAAATCATCTGCGTCAAGGCATTTTATTCCGCTGATTTTGCCGCCCATGCAGGCATGCTCAGCCATATCTCTGAAGTGAGCGCTGTCGATGTTCAAATCTGCAAGAGAGGACTGAAGCCCCAATGTTTCAAAGCAGAAAGCGGAAAGAGCGTCTATCGCCTTTTTTGCGCCCTCTGTGGGCTCAAAACCTTCTTCTACAGCGAACACCTTTTGACCGAAGCGGTAAATCGCCGGAGCGGTGCTTTCGTCCAAAATATATGTCAGCCAGCGGGGAGTGACAATCGCCAGACCGTGACCGTGAGTGATGTCATAGTAAGCGGAAAGCTCATGCTCCATTAAGTGACAGGCGCAGCCGTGAACAGTGCCGCCGTCCAAAACCGTATTCAAAGCCATTGATGAAGCCCACATCAAATTTGCCCTTGCTTCGTAATTGCTCGGCTCCTTCATAGCTACAGGCGCCCATTTTACCACGGTGCGCATTACCGCCTCCTGCATATCGAGAAGCAAATCAAATGTAGCGTCTCCGGCAAAATAATAATTGTCCAGCACATGGTTAAAAATGTCAAAAGCTCCGCAAGCCGTCTGATATGAGGGCAAGGTAAAGCTGTATTCGGGATTTTCAAAGGCTGCCCTCGGAATAAGCGCAGAACCGCCCAATCCGATTTTTTCGTTGGTATCCATATTTGAAATCACAGCCCATGCGTCCATTTCAGAGCCTGTTGCGGCATTTGTCAGAACAGCCACAACGGGGAGAGCCTTCGTAACCCAAACGCCCTTTGAAACAAGAGGCCAAACATCGCCGTCATCGGTGAGAGCAGCCGCAGCAACGCCCTTTGCGCAGTCGATTGTAGAGCCGCCGCCTGCCGCAAGAACAACGTCAATGCCCTCTTTTTTGCATATCGCCGCTCCTTTGTTTACCGTGGAATGTCTGGGGTTAGGCTCAACGCCCGACAGCTCGAACAGCTCAATGCCGTTTTCTTTTGCAAGGCTTACAATTTCATCGTAAAGTCCGTTTTTCTTAATCGAGCCGCCGCCGTAAACGAGCAAAACCTTTTTGCCCAAGGCAAGCAGCTCCTTGGGAAGGTTTGAAATCTGATTTTTCCCGAAATAAACCTTATCGGGATTGTGAAAAATAAAGTCGTTCATCATTTTCCTCCGTTATAATTATGGTATGTAAATCTATTTTATCCTGCTTTAAGAGTTTAGTCAAATGCTTATTGAGAATAGAAAATTATACTTATCCGTAATATTACACAAAATCCCGCCGCTTTTTAATGCAACGGGATTTGATTTACAAAACGAATAGCTTAGCCGGAATTATTTAAATTAATCGGCGTCTGACGTGTTTAGGAAGTCGGCAAAGCTGCTCAGACCGGCAGTTACACGGAGGATAATTCTCGCATCAGCAGAGCTTATAACTCCGTCTCCGTTTACGTCCGCATTCTTAAATACGGTTGAGCTTACGTCCGGGTAATCCTCAAGTCTTGCGGCAATACGAAGAGCAAGTCTTGCGTCTGCTGGAGTAACCGTTCCGTCAAGGTTTACGTCGCCAAGGAGATAGTCGCCGGGAATGCTTGTGTAATCGGCATTGAGAACGCCGGGGCTTACATATCTGTTGTAAACGTTAAACTGAGTGTATTTGCCGTTGCTTCTGATTGAGGTTGTGGTTGTGGCTGTTACAAGGTACTCAAGGAAGTCCATTGAGTTGCTCTCTGTATCAAAGGAGCCGTACTTCATATTTTGGATGAAGAATGTGTTCTCCGGTAGCGCACAGGTTGACGCATCTATATAGTGGCATATTGCGCCTAAGTCATGCTCCGGATCAAGGTAATCGTAAGTCGCCGACAAGTGGTCGTGGTTTGCACACTCGCCCTCGTTGTACTCCTGGGTATGCTGAGCCGCTGCGCCCACATCGTTAAGAGGAATGGTGGTTGCACCGAAGCTTGAATAATATGTGTCGATAAGTCCGTCACTCTGTGCGGAAAGACCGAACAGCTCCGTATCGGACATGGTGTTGTCGCCTATGGGAACAAGCTGGATATCCCAACAGGAAACGATAGCGATATTAATGCCCTCGGACTCAGCTTTTACAAGGAAGTTGCTGCTGTCCTTTTCCATGGCGAGAGTTTGATAATTCTTGAACGCCTGGATCTTTTCCTGAAGCTCGCTGTTGTAATCGCCGTCGGTATAAGTGTCGTCGATAAACATCCAGTCAAGGGCTTCTTCATAATAATCTACGGGAACGAGAGCCCACAGACCGGGGAAGCTCTTCAGCATTTCCCTGAGATAATCATCATACAGCTCATCAAGGATATGACCCATCATGGTAATTACCTGAGCCATCAGGTCCTGAGTCTCCCACTCTGTGTTGAGAATGTAGTTTGTAAGCCAGGTTGAGAACCAAGTAATGGGGTTATCCGAGAAATCGTTGGTGTAGCGGATAAATGCGCTTGTCAGGTTCTGAAGCTGGTTGTACTGATGAATAAGGTGACCCGAATAAATGTCGCCCATAATTGACGAGCCTTCAAATGCGGAGTTTACCGTAACGAAGTTGTCAACATCGGAGGTGGCGTCCTCATAGCACTCCGCAAGGTAGGCGGTTGCGATTGTGGAACCGTAGCCCTCGGAGATAATGGACACCTGACTCTTATTTGATTTTGCCTTAACGTTCTGGATGAACTCGTTAAGACCCTTAGCATTTTCAAGGGGATCCAAACGCCAGTCATAAGTGTAAACATAAACGTTGTCTGCGCCTACTCTGTCCGCCATGCCGATGCCTATGGTGCCGGCAAGACTGTCAAGAACCTCTTCGTCGGTTGCGTAATATGCAAGAGAGTACTCATATGTATTAACGCCGATATTATCACTCTTTGAAGTGCCGTCGGGATTGAGCTGAATTGCCTCAAGGATTTCAAAAAGCTGAGAGCCTACGAAGTAATTCATAATCTCCGTGTAATCATTTGTGGCAAGAGCCGTAATACCCAAGGTGTACATTTCAGCGGTGAGCATAATTGAATTTGTATCGCTGGGCGGGAAGATAACCTCCGCGCCTGCCGTATTGGGATTTGAAACAATGGGGTTGTCGGCTATTCCGTTTACAACTACGATAGGATTGCTGTAGGTAGAATCCGCTGCGAATGCAGATGTTGTAATGCCGAAAAGCATAACCACTGTAAGAATGTAGGAAACTACACTCTTAATGGCTTTATTGTTCATAAGTTTGACCTCCTTATGTTATTTACCCTTGTATTATATACCATATTCAAAAAGATTGCAAGTACAATTTTGTTAAAACTCAAAAAATAATATTTTATGAAAAATCGAACTCCGGCGGCAGCGTCAATTGCTTACCTGATCTGCGATAAGGAAGCCCAAATTCAGCAAAAACATTGCTCCCAGAACCACGAGAGTCAAGCTGAATGCCGTGCTGAGCTTAAACAGCCGAACGTCTATATCGATATATGAGATATAGCTTGAATACTCCGAAAAAGCGGGAATACCGGCAATAATTTCAACAAGGGAGATTTTGCCCGAAACAAGCTGAGAGGCAATATGCGTAAAGCATTTCCCTCCGGCATAGGCGCAGCCGAAGCTTAACGCCGAGCCCACGACCATTATTCCTTTTTTTCTTTTTAGGAAAAGTCCTAAAATCATCACAATTGCCGCCAAAGCAAGGGCGATGACAATCAAAATGCCCGCTGCGGAAAAATATTTCACAAGGCTGTCCGGCAGAACGGAGGTATCAAAGCCCTCGGCGGAAATCTGCGCCTCGTCTCCGAAAAACATATTGTACGCTTCAAGCAGAGTGTAGTTTTCAGGAAGGCTTGAAATGTCAATACCCGTCACGCTGCTTATAATTTCCTCCACATCGAGAAAGCTGCCCAGAAGGGACAGAATCTGATTTTCCGAGCTCATGCCCACGGTCATTATAAATTGGAACATAGGCAGGAACAGCAGTATTGGGATTAACGTCAATACAAGAAGCGTGTTTACAATTTTGTAGATTATTTTCATATATCTTCAACACCTTTGTGTTTATTGCACGATTTTGGGATGCACAATTTTCCCAAGACCCTTCGGGAATGTACAATTTACGATGTACAATGAAATAAAATTTTAATTTGTGCATACCATTTAGAATTAATTAGCAATGAGCAATTAGCAATTAGCAATGAATGGCGGGGACACCCCGCACCCCATTATAAAATAGAATTGAAAGCTTGTACGCACCCGTTGGGAATTAATAATTAATAATTAATAATGATTAAAAATTAATAGTATATACGCATTAAACTTGATTGATAAAATTTTAAATTTCATTAGAGCGAATGAAATGAGCGGAGCAAGCC
>JAJQGK010000007.1:0-5350 GCA_021200555.1 Clostridiales bacterium
TTATTGAATTTTTGATTTTCCGCCGTCACGGTAATATTGGGTGTGGGTTTTTGGGTGGGGATTGTTTTCCCAGATTTCATCGGCGACGCTTTTCCACTCATAGGCAAACTCATCGCATTTCCCGCAAAGGGTGTCCACATCCTCTTCAATGATGAGATCTGTGGATTTTGCTCCGGTTTTGTGGATAATCTCCCTTAGTTTTTCGGGATTTTCAAGCATGGGACAGGGCCTTAGGTGGTTGTCGTTAAAGGGCTGTCCCTTTCTGTATTCCGTAAACAGGGGATTTCTCAGTCCCTCAAGGATTGTATTTGTGCGGATGTTGGAGTCGGAAAAATGAATAAATACGCAAGGCTCCATATCTCCTCTTGAATTGATGTGGAAGTAGTTTCTGCCGCCGGCAATGCAGCCTCCCACAAATTCGCCGTCATCCTGAAAATCAAATACGAACATTGGCTTGCCCGTTCTGCCGTTTCTGACTCGTCTAATCCAATAATACATATATTTACGCTGAGCAGGGGAGGGTATAAGCTCCTTGTCCGCTCCGTGACCCAAGGGCATATAATTAAAGTAAAAGCCGAATTTAACGCCCTTTTCAACCATAAGGTCAAGAAACTCATCACTTGTTACAAAGTCCACGTTGGCTCTTGTGTAACAAACGGAAATGCCGAAAATAATCTTGTTCTTTTTAAGCAGATCCATTGCAGCCAAGGTTTTTTCGTATGCGCCCTCGCCTCGGCGGTCGTCGTTGCTGTCACGGGTTCCCTCAATGCTTAAAGCAAGGGACATATTGCCCACACGCTTTAAGTCGTCACAGAATTTTTGATCTATGAGAGTGGCGTTTGTATACGCTAAGAACGTGCAGTCTTGATTTTCCTCGCACAGCTTAATAACGTCCTTTTTGCGTATAAGGGGTTCGCCGCCGGTGAGCATGTAAACATGAGTTCCCAGCTCCTTGCCCTGTTTTACAATGCTTCTCATCTCATCCATGGAGAGATTAAGCTCGTGACCGTACTCCGCCGCCCAGCAGCCCTTGCAGTGAAGATTGCAGGCGCTTGTGGGGTCGAAAAGAATTATCCACGGGATGTTGCAGTTAAGCTTTTCCCTGTTTTCTCTGACTTTTTTCGTGCCCTTCAGTCCCGCCTCATAGCCCAGGGACAGCGCCATGGTCTTTATGATATGGGGATCGGAGTCGTTAATGACGTTTTTAACCAGCTTTGTATAAGCGTTGTTAGGGTCGGCCGCTCCTCTTTTTAAACCTTCAAGGTTTTTGCCCGGGAACAGCCCGTTGAAAATTTTCAGAATTTTACCGGCATATTTAGGCAAATTTTTGTCGGGATCCTTTTTTATATACTTAAGGGATTTATCCAGCACAAGGGACAAAGCTGCCTTTGATACCTTATCTTTTATCTGCATAAGTATTCTCCTTTTGAAAAATCATTAATGATTATATCACGAATTTCCAAAAATGTAAACATCAATATAATTACAAGATTGAGAGAAAGGTTACAGTATTGATAAAGTTACATATTAATTTTATATGTTTAAGTAAGCACTGATTAAATCGAGTGCGATGGATGTTTAGAGGATTTTTTGCAAGACAAGGAACAAAGCGCAAGGAATACTGTCGTATTGTGAGCATTTGTGACGACGTATTACGGAAAATTATCAAGCAGGCGGCGTGCTCAGCCGTCAGGCGTGATTTAATCAGTGGTGACTTTAAGATTAGGCGGTTGCAATAAACGAAATTGTATGGTATGATTATCGAACAGACAATAATAAAAGAGGGATGATATGACAAAGAAGACTAAGGAAAGTATTGGGATTGTTATAAGATGCGCAGCGGCGCTCGTTTTGTTTGTCGTTGCAATCGTAAATTATGATACCCTTTCAAATCTTGATATTCAGGGAATTTTATCGTCAATTGACAACACCGGAGCGGTAATAGGCGTCGTGCTGCTGATGTATCTTGTCAAAGCCCTGATTTTCGTATTGCCCGCATCAGTAATATATGTGGCGGTGGGAATGATATTAAATCCCGTTACGGCCGTAATAGTCAATATGGCGGGAATTGCAATTGAAGTTGCGGTTACATATTTGTTAGGCAGATTTTTAGGCGGGGATTATGTGAAAAGGGTGCTTTCAAAAAAGCCCTCGGGACAGAAACTGCTTGAAAAAAATTATCAGGACAAAAAATCCGTTATATTTATGATAAGGCTTTTGCCGCTGTTTCCCATAGATTTTGTAAGTCTTATTTTCGGAGCTTCAAAAAGCAGCTTTCCGGCATATTTTTTGCTTTCCGTAACGGGAATTGCGCCTCGGGTTATACTTTTTACCATAATCGGCGACAACCTTTTTGACTGGATTCCTGTGGACAAGCTTATACTTATTATTATTTGCTGTATACCGGTGGGAATTGCAGTCTACCTTGTAAAAAAATTGATTATCGACAAAAGACGCAGTCAACAATAACAAATGCGTATATGCGGGCTTTTTCTCATTATGCGGAAATTTTTGAAAACGAAAAATAAATATAGGTAAAATTAAGATTGTATGATAAAGTGAAGAAAAAAAGAAAAGGATGATTTTGTGGACGCCTATTCATATATATCAATGATCGGCGGATTGGCGCTGTTCCTGTACGGAATGAACGTTCTCTCCGCCGGACTTGAAAAATCTGCGGGAGGAAAAATGGAGCAGACGCTGAAAAAGCTGACTTCAAACAGGCTTAAAGCGTTGATTTTGGGCGCAGGAGTTACCGCTCTGATCCAATCCTCCTCCGCCATGACCGTTATGCTTGTGGGACTTGTAAATTCGGGCATAATGCAGCTGTCCCAGGCGATAAGCATTACAATGGGCTCAAATGTGGGAACGACAATAACCGCATGGCTGCTGAGCCTTACCGGCATAAGCTCCGACAACTTTTTTGTGAACATGCTGAAGCCGGTGAATTTTTCGCCTTTGGTCGCCCTCGTCGGCGTAATACTTTTGATGTTCGGGAAAAAGCAGAAGCAAAAGGATGCAGGTACAATTCTTGCGGGCTTTGCCGTGCTGATGTACGGTATGTCCCTTATGTCCTCATCGGTGGAGCAGCTGGCGGAGGTTCCGGAGTTTACGGGCATTCTTACCGCTTTCAGCAATCCTATTTTAGGCGTGGTTGCGGGAATAGCTTTTACGGCAGTAATTCAGTCCTCATCGGCTTCCGTGGGCGTTTTGCAGGCTCTTTCCATGACCGGAGCCATAACCTACGGAACGGCAATTCCCATTGTTATGGGGCAGAATATCGGTACCTGCGTCTCCACCCTTATCGCCTCCTTGGGAACAAACAAAAACGCCAAGCGTGTTGCGGTTGTGCATGTGCTGTTTAATGCAATCGGCACTGTTGTGTGCCTTGTAATATGGATGACTCTGAACGGTATTTTCAATTTTGCATTTACGGATGAAGCTGTAGCGCCGGTGGATATTGCTGTAATTCACTCTGTTTTCAATATCGCCACAACGGTTATGCTTTTCCCCTTTGCAAAGCCTCTTGAAAAGCTGGTCTGCCTTATCGTTCCCGATGCGAAAAAGAAGGAAAAGGACGAGCTTTTTGACGACAGACTGCTGACTGTTCCGTCCTTCGCAGTCGCCAACGCCAACGATGCCACCGCAAAAATGGCGTCCTTTGCAAAAAAATCCGTCAGAACGGCAGTGGGACTGCTTGACAATTTTGATGAAAAAACGGCTCAGCAGGTGTCGGACTGGGAGACGGCGCTGGATAAATACGAGGATGACTTAGGCACATATCTTGTTAAAATTTCTCGAATGGACATAAACGAAAGCGATTCCATACAAATTTCAAAAATGCTCCACACCATAAGCGATTTTGAGCGGATAGGCGACCATGCAAGCAATCTTTTAAAAGCGGCAAGAGAAATTCACGACAAAAAGATTGAATTTTCAAAGGACGCAAGAAACGAAATAGAAAACCTGACCGAGGCGATATCGGAGATTTTATCCGTCACCGTGAAATCCTTTAAAATGAGCGATTATGAATTGGCGGAAACGGTTGAGCCGCTGGAGCAGGTTATAGACAGCGTCACCGCAAATATGAAATCAAAGCATATAGCAAGGCTGAAATCGGGAGAATGCACCATTGAAATGGGATTTGTGCTTACGGATATTATGACCAACTGCGAGAGAATTTCCGATCACTGTTCAAATGTTGCTGTGGCGGTTATAGAGTCGAAAACGGGAATTTACGATTCGCATCAATATTTAAACGCCGTGAAAAAAGAGAATGCGGGCAAATATGCGGAATGTTATGAAAGATACATGAAGAAGTATTCCCTTTAAAGTCTGAATTTCAAAATAAAAGGTACGGAAGAATTACCCTCCGTACCTCTTTTATTTTGTTTGATTTACCCTAATCAGGTAATGTAGCTGATGTAATGAGCGAGATGTACAAAGAAGTGTACGATTGCGTAAATCCAGCCCACAAAGGGGATGTCTTTTACTGCGTCATATTTATCGCAATATGAGCAATGGTATTCATCCCAGCTTAATTTGCCTGAGCTTGAGCTTGAACCTGAGCTTGAGCCCGAACCGGAACCGCTTGGATCGTCTGTGGTTTCAACAGGCTCTTGGCAGCGGTCGCAGTATCCGTCGCCGTCTTCGTCAATATGACCGAGAGCGGGGATAACCTCGGAAGCTGTCTGAATGTCGCCGCAGAACAGGCACTCAACCCAATCCGAGTAACCGTCTTCCGTGCAGGTGGCAGCCTTGCCCTCAAAGGTTACATAGTGATGTTCGCTTGTGGCGGGGATAACTTCGGTGTAGCTGTTTTCGCAAACCGAGCAGGTGTAAGTCATTATGCCTGTGGTTCCGCATGAAGCGTCTTTTGTGACAACGCCTACATAGCTGTGCGCGCCTGTAGCGGGGATTGCTTCTTCTTCAACCGCTTCGCAGACTGAGCATACTCTCTGCTTGAGTCCGTCCGCGCCGCAAGTGGCTTCGGTTACGACTTTCCATTCGCCGTAGGTGTGATTTTCTGTAGCAGAGATTACTTCGCCCGATTCAAGCAATGTGTCGCAGTCTGAGCAGTATGTATCGCCTGAGTAACCGTCTACACCGCAGGTAGCGGCAACATAACCTACTACATAGGTAGTACCTATGTGGTTTGTGGGATCCTTTTCGGTTGTGCGAGTTTCGGTTGCATAGCAGTTTGCACATGTTCTTGTTTCTTCACCGGTAGCATTGCAGGTGGCTTCTTGCGTAACAACCCATTCGCCGTAACTATGATCTGCTAAGGGGATTACTGTAACATCCGTTATTGCATCGCAGCGTGTGCAGTGGTGAGACATTGAGCCTTCCG
>JAJQGK010000007.1:5450-28425 GCA_021200555.1 Clostridiales bacterium
CTTCATCTTCACAGGTGGCTTCCGTTGTGATAACGCCTTCATCCCATGTATGACCTGTTGCGGGGATTACGGTAACATCCGTTATTGCATCGCAGCGTGTGCAGTGGTGAGACATTGAGCCTTCCGTTGTGCAGGTGGCTTCCGTGTCTACTGTCCACTCTGTTGAATAATTATGACCCAACGCTTCTATGGTTTCTGTCTTTGTATCACCGCAAGCCGTGCAGGTGTAAGTTATTACGCCTTCATCTTCACAGGTGGCTTCCGTTGTGATAACGCCTTCATCCCATGTATGACCCGTTGCGGGAATTTCTTCCTCATAGGAATATCCGCAGACGGAGCAGGTATAGGTTCCCGTGCCGGCAGTTGTACAAGTAGGTTTGGTTGTAACCTCATAGTCAAAGCTATGTGCTTCAGGCGTATAGGCTGCCGTTATTGTTGTATCCTCTTTCAGGCAGGTGTAATCCGTATCCCAGCCGTTAAACGTGTAGTGGTTGTCTGCATCGGATTCTTTCGTATAAGTACCCGTGGGAGCGGTTGCGCCGTAGCCGTAATACACCGATTGTGTTTTTAGCGTCGTCCCTTCGTTGACAAAGGTTGCTTTCACGTTATAGTTTGTGATTTTTACAGGTGTGGTGGTTTCCGAATAAACCGTGGAGGATGCCATGGCTGTTACATAAACATACCTGTAGTACGACCCTCCGTCCAGCACCCATTCGTTAGCGTCGTTGGTTACGGAAATCGTTCCCGTATCCGCTCTTGTTGACGTCGTGCTGTTTGCCGTTACGCCCGTGATTGCAGTTCCGGTACCCGGCGAATCGGTTTCGCTTAGATAGTAATAGGGTGCTTGGTACCATGTTACTCCGTACTGATCGTAGATTGTCGCCGTTTTGGTGGTTACGGTGTTTGTGCTTGAGTCGCTGGGTACGGTGGTGCTAAGTGATGTGTTCGTCCATGTAACAGAGTTCACCTTGGGCTTAACCCAGTTTGGCGTTGTGGTTGAACAGGTCTGATCTGTACTTCCTCCGAGCGTAACGGAGCCGGATGTGGTGTTTCCTGTGGCAGATGCAATATAAGAATTTGCTCTACTGGAAACAGCAAGAGTTCCCGCCCAAATTGTGGTTAAAGTACTCGAGGATGAACTTCCGACTTCAATTTTTGTTATTTTATATGCACAAATTGTTGAATATAAAACAGCATTGTAATCTATGCAAGCATAAATAGAAGTTGGAAAGCCGGAGATAGTGGCTGTGAGATAGTAATCCGTTCCTTCACTATCGTCTACATAGTGGCTGCCTACATTTTCGGCACTGACATATGTACCGCCTACCGGAGGACTTTTGTAGCCTACATCCCAGTAAACCTCGTACTCATCTCCCGTGCCGTTGTTTGCCTTATAGAACAGGGAAATTCCGGAGCAGTTATTGGAGTTGCTGCTGTCGCTGAAGTTGGAATAACCGGAATAAGGACCGTGAGAGCTGCCCTCGTTGGTTACCTGCCATGTTATCTTAACATAGTAGTTTCCGGCGGTGGCGGCGTCGGCAATAGTAGGCGAAATCACCCCTGCCCATACCGAAAAGACCATTAATACCGACAAAAGAACCGACAACGCTCTTTTGCCGTTTTTTGATGCGCTTTGCATCGGTATCACCTCTTTCGTAAAATTGATTTAACAAATGCTTTTATAATGTATTATAAAATACAAATATATAATATATGATTGACAATTTAAAGTCAAGGTATTTTCAGAAGATTGCATTAAAAATTAAAGAAAATTTTACAATTTCTACTTAATATGTTTAATATTATTCTGAATAAGAAAAACCGCTGTACTTAAGTAAGCACTGATTAAATCGAGTGCGACGGATGTTTAGAGGATTTTTTGCAAGACAAGGAACAAAGCGCAAGGAATACTGACGTATTGTGAGCATTTGTGACGATGTATTGCGGAAAATCAGCAAACAGACGGCGTGCTCAGCCGTTAGGCGTGATTTGATCAGTGGTTACTTAAAATACGGCGGTTGTATATACAAGTGAGTCTGTAAGCCGGGTTCTGTCATTTAAGGCAATCATCTGTCTTGACGGCAAGTTGCCCTGCCGTTCACGCCACCCTTCGGAGTTATGGCCGAGCAGACCACTCCATGTCGGTGTTGCTTCGGATAGGGTTTACAGGGCCGTACAGTCTCCTGCACGCCGGTGAGCTCTTACCTCGCCTTTCCACCCTTACCTGAAAAATCAGGCGGTATATCTCTGTTGCACTTTCCCTAAGGTCACCCTCGGCGGCCGTTAGCCGTTATCCCGCTCTGCGAAGCCCGGACTTTCCTCATACATAATCCTATGCACGCAATTGCCCAACTCACTTGCATAATGAGTATACCACAAATTAGAATTTTGTCAAGAACGGTATCGTAATTTTGGCATTTGTGCAAACTTTTATTAATTCCTCACTCACGGATTTGATTACCATGATTATATATTAATTATTGAAACGGCGGAAATATTGTGATATACTGTGCTGTGGTTTTGTACGGAGGAAGCGTTTTATGAAATTGAAAATCGAAAATATAAAAAGCGATTACAGGCATACTGCCGCCGCCGGATATATCAGCTTCGTAACTCAGGCTGTGGTGAATAATTTCGCCCCTCTTTTGTTCGTCACTTTTCAAAAGGATTACGGCATAACACTGGGACAGGTGGCGTTTATTTCAACATATAACTTTTTAATTCAGCTGCTGACGGATATGCTGTCCGCAAAATTCGCAGACAAAATCGGAGCGGGGAAGTGCATGATTTTTGCCCATATATCCGCCGCCGCAGGACTTGTTGGACTGGGGACGCTGCCCTACGTGATGTCAAATAAATTTGCGGCAATTCTTTTGTCCATAACGGTGTACGCTTTTGGGGGAGGGCTTATCGAGGTTCTTGCAAGTCCGTTGATTGAAGCCTGTCCCACGGAAAACAAAGAGGCGAATATGAGCCTTCTCCACTCCTTTTACTGCTGGGGACAGGTTATTACAGTCCTTGCATCAACGGTGTTCTTTTTGATTTTTGATATAAGCTCATGGAGATATATGGCTTATATCTGGGCTGTTATTCCCGCGCTTAACGCCGTGTATTTTTCACTTGTTCCAATTCCTCTTGACACCGTGGAGAGCCGTGAAGGGAGCGGTTCGAAGACCTTTCTTAAAAGCGGACTTTTTTACATTTTGATTGTTATGATGCTCTGCTCAGGGGCTTCCGAGCAGGCAATAAGCCAATGGGCATCCGCCTTTGCGGAGGAAGGCCTCGGAGTTTCAAAGGCGGCAGGAGATATTGCCGGAGCCTGTATGTTCGGAGTTACGATGGGTGCGGCAAGAACGGTATATGCAAGGTTCAGCAAAAGGCTGCCCTTGGAAAAATACATATTATTCTGCGCTTTTCTCTGCTGCGCCGGTTATCTGCTGACCGCTCTTTCACCCATAGCGTACATTTCCCTTGCGGGCTGCGGGATTTGCGGATTCGCCGTGGGTATCATGTGGCCGGGAACGTATTCCGTTGCCGCAAAAAGCTTTGACAAGCCCTCAACGTCCCTGTTCGCATTGCTTGCGCTGGCGGGGGACTGCGGCTGCTCCGGCGGACCGTATATAGTGGGAAAAATTTCCGAAATGTTTGGGGATAATCTTAAATCCGGAATTTTGGCGGGAACGGCTTTTCCCGTTGTGATGGCTGCAGCCGTTTTGCTCCTTTTAAAATATCAAAAAAAGCAAAAAAGCAAAATTTGATGTTTTAAATGCGGAAATCCTCCTCCGAAAAGTCGGATTGAAGGCGTTTGACCTCGGGCTTCCGCTTTAACGGATTGTATTTGAATTTTTTGCAGCATGAATCGGGCTGCATTACGCCCCTGCGGATACACAGAATGATTTCTTCCCCGGAAACGCTCCTGCCGTTTTCGCAATATTCGCACTTTGGCGGTATGCTGCCGCCGTATAAATTTTTACTCATAAACAGACCTTCCCTGCGCTTGATAATTCCTGTTAATTTTACATCATATGAGCATTTGTGTCAAGATTTTCAGACTGTAAAGACGCAAATTTGACAAAATTGCCGAAGTAGTGTATAATACCGTTGAATGTCTCGACAGGGGGTAAAGACATGAACAGAATAAAAAAATTTTTGAGTATATTGATTTCCGTGCTTGCCGCTTTCTCTTTGACATTTTCGGCAGCCGCATATTCCTTGGATGACGTGGTTTACGAGGCAATGGAAATAATAATAAGCATGGAGGGAACGTATAATACCGTTCTCCCCAATGATAACGGAGCGCTGAGTATCGGCAGAATGGGCTGGCACGGCACAAGAGCGCTGGATCTTCTGCAGGAGATCGCAGCTGCCAATCCGACTCAGGCTCAAAATATTTTAGGCTCGGCTCTTTACAATGAAATTACAACGGCTTCAAATTGGAACAGCAGAACGCTTACCGCCTCGGAGGCCGCCGTAATAAGCGAGCTTTTGGCGACGGATGAGAGCAAGGAAGTTCAGGACGAATTTGCCTACAGCGACGTCAAGGATTACATAATCCACGGGCAGAGCCTGGGATTTGAGGATGCCGGAGTTCTCGTATTTCTTGCGGATGTTGAAAATCAATGCGGAGCGTCTGTAGCGGATAGGGTGGCTCAATCCGCCATAGAGGATGCGGGGTCGGCTTCAGGCGTAACTCTCGATATTATTTACAATGCGGCTCTCGGCGACAAAACCGCCGGAAGCAGCTCAACAAGGCGAAAAACAATTTATGAATATTGCAAAAGTATAAGCTCAGCCGTTGCTTCGGACGAAAGCGAGTATGCTGAGGGACAGTATGTAACCACGGCAGAAAGCGGACTGCGGATAAGAACGGGAGCGGGCTTTTCCAACAGCTTTACAGGCACGCTTATACCCGAAGGCACAACCGTAACGGTTACGGAGGTCAGCGGCTCTTGGGGCAAGGTCACGTATAACGGAGTAACGGGCTGGATTTATCTTGAATATGCGAATTATAAAGGGTCAACGCCAACTGCGTCAAGTCCTTCCGTGGGCTTTTTGTCCACCGCGTCGGGAGTTAAGGGAGACGCAGACGGAAACGGTACGGTAACCGCTGCGGATGCAAGGCTTGTGCTCAGGGCGGCGGCTTCATTGGAAAACGTTTCGGACAGTGTAGTAACTCTTTGCGATATTAACGGCAACGGAAAGCTTGATCCCTCCGATGCGAGAGCCGTTCTCAGAATAGCGGCGGGACTTGTTTCCATATGAAAATAAAAGCTTGAGGTAAAATTTATGTTCACCGGTCTTGCGGCGGGGGCGTTGTGGGGACTTGATACAGTAATTCTCGGCATTGCCCTGTCTATGTCGGAATTTGTTTCCACAGAACAGGCGGTAATTTTGGCTCCTTTTGTCAGCACCTTTCTCCATGACGCTTTTTCGTCTATTTGGATGCTGATTTACACGGGAGTTACCGCTCAATTCAAAAACGTAATAAAGGCTCTTAAAACAAAAAGCGGGAAATTTATAATTTTGGGGGCGCTTTTGGGCGGTCCAATAGGTATGACGGGCTACGTAAACGCCATAAAGTATATCGGTCCGTCTTATACGGCTGTAATTTCCTCGCTCTATCCGGCTTTAGGGGCTTTTTTATCCTTTATTTTCCTTAAAGAAAAAATGAATTTGCGGCAGATTGCAGGCCTTGCTTTAAGCATAGGCGGAGTTGCGGCATTGGGGTTCTCTCCCGGCGGCGATACGGGGGAGAGCTTTGCTTTAGGATTTTTTTGTGCGTTGCTCTGTTGCTTGGGCTGGGCGTCGGAAGGGGTAATCTGCGCCTACGGTATGAAGGATCCGAACGTAAGCAATTCCCACGCTTTGCAAATAAGACAGGTCGTGTCGACTCTCGTTTACGGCGTAGTCATTTTGCCCGCTGCGGGAGGCTGGGGACTTGCGGCGGACGTTCTTGCGTCAAAAACCGCCTTAACGGTGCTTGCTGCGGCTTTTTGCGGCACAGCTTCTTATTTGTGCTATTACAAAACCATAGCCAAAAAAGGCCCGCCCAAGGCAATGGCGCTGAATATAACCTATTCCTCGTGGGCGCTGCTGTTTTCATTCGTTTTGCTCGGCGATATACCCGATTTGAAAAGCGTAATCTGCGCAGTGATTGTCATTGCGGGAGCTATGCTTGCAAATTAAAAATCGAGTGCAGCAGATAATTCCGCCGCACCCGTTTATCTTAAGAACTTATTTACTGTTTTGCGCCTTCGTCAAACATTTCCAGAGCCTTTACGCTTACGGCATAGCAGCCGGCGAGCCCGTCAAGGTTCATATTGTCGTATGTATCTCTTCTTGTGTGGTAGTAATTCTCCAGCTTGTGGTTAAGTCCCGTAATTCCCGTTGATCTGAAGCCCGCCTGAGTAAATGCGGCGTTGTCTACGGCTCCGCCGAGAGGGGGAACCCAGCCTTTTATACAGGGAATATCAAGCTCCTTTGCCGCTTCCATAAACAGGTCGGAAACATCCTTGTCCGACTTTACGGTGCCGTTAAGGTCACGGTAGTTTGTCATAAGGTACTTGGGATCGTGAATTGTGTCGTATGAGAAAAAGAATGTGGGAACGTCCCTGAAATCGTCCTTGTGCTGCTTGCACCACGCCTTTGAGCCTCTTAATCCCGCTTCCTCGGAGCCTGTAATGACAACGGCAATTTCCGTATTTTCGAGAGTAATGCCCTCATCCTTAAGTGCTTTCAGAATTGCAATTCCCATATAACAGCCGGAGAGATTGTCGTTTGCGCCGTCAACGACTCTTCTGTAATTTACCATCCAATAAAGCCCAATGATAAAGGGAACGAAAATCAAACCGATAAGTCCCGCCTTGAAAATTCCGGAGGAGGTATCCGGTATTCCCGCCTCAAGGCCGTTTTGAACAATGGAGATAACGGAAATAATTACATAGTAAACCGCGCCGAGAGCGGCGAGAATTGCGTGGCCTTCAAAGCCTACGCCTCCCAACTTGTAATTTACCGGCCATTCCCAGCAAGCGTCCGGGTGCCCGTTAAACACTATTCTGCGCTTCGTCTCACCGGAGCATTTTTTTATTGCGGTGACGTTGTGCCCCGTCTTTTCCGGGAAACACTTGTCTATGCACTGCTTGTAAAAGCCGAACTCCAAGAGAACGATAACAAGTCCCGCCGCAATCAGAAAAATTGACACAAGGGGAACGAAGAATGAAACGGGAATTGCAAGGAGAACAAAGGTAACTGTGAAGTAAATCCAGCCGAAAAACGCACGGGGATGCTCTTTGAAGGATTCGATTTCCGCACTTTCGCAGCCGCCGTCCTTTTTGAGAGTCTCTGCCATGTATCGGCACGCCTGCTCCTCACCCTTTGAGCCGGGAGATCTTTTTTCAAAGGTCTTGCATATATGGGTGATTTCATCAAGCATATACTTAGCCGCCTCATCCTTTTTGTCAATGATTTTTTGTAAGTTCATATAAAGTACCCACTTTCCCTTATTTTAACATTTGTTAATGCGAAGTTTAAACTTTATTATACATGAACTTTATCACGGAATAATAGAAAAAGAGTGAACATTTTGTTAATATGCTTTAATCTGTGTTCGGTAAATTTGTAAAATATTCAAAAAAACGGAAAAATCAAAAAGTTCTATTGAATAATTTCCCCGTCTGTGCTATCATATCTTGTGTATGCAATCAATTGAAAGGATAGATTTCATGAAGACGAGACTTAAGAAAAAATCAGGAGGCATATTGAGCCGCAATTCCTACAGCCTTATGTCTGCTGTCATCGCAGCCGTAATTATGCTGTTTGTTTACGCTGTATGGGAGTTCTTCCCCTTCGGCAGCAATATTATACTGAGAATGGACTTGTACCACCAGTACGCTCCGCTTTTCGCCGAGCTGTACGAGCGTGTGTTCGGCGGCGATACCTTGCTGTATTCCTTCACATCGGGCTTGGGCAGCGGATTTTTGGGCAATTACTTTAATTACCTTTCAAGTCCCACTCTTCTCTTTGTTCTGATTTTCGGTCACTACAACGTGCCTGAAGCCGTGGCGGCAATGGTTCTTTTCAAAGCCTCCGCTTCCGCTTATACATTCTCTTACTTTTTAAACAAATATACCGGCAAGAGAAATATGGCGTCTGTGGCGTTCGGCATTCTGTACGCCTTCTGCGGGTACTTCGTTGCATATTATTGGAACGTTATGTGGCTGGACGCTATGGTTATGTTCCCCATAGTCATATTGGGCGTTTATTATATTATCGAAAAGGGACGCTCTCTGCCCTATGTGCTGTCCCTTGCCTATATAATGGTTACAAATTATTATATGGCTTATATGGTCTGCATTCTTTCCGTTATATTCTTCCTTTATCTTTATTTTTCAACAAGAAAATTAAGTGATAAGCTTTATCCTCAGGTTATACTCAAGGATAAATACAAGAAAACGCTGAAAACACGGATTTTAAATTCGACCTTCATAATGAGGGGCGTGACCTTTGCCGCGGCTTCGCTTTTGGCGGCTATGATTGCGGCCGTAGCCCTTCTTCCCGTTTATTATATACTTCAAAATTCCTCCGCTACGTCTTCAAGCTTTCCCTCATCCTTTTCAACATATTTTTCAATATTCGATTTCCTTGCAAATCATCTTGCGGGAGTTGAGCCTACAATCAGAAGCAGCGGCGACACCGTTTATCCAAACGTTTACTGCGGCATTATCACTCTTGTGCTTGTTCCGCTGTTCCTTTATTCAAAGAAGTTCTCCATTAAGGAAAAAATTGCCACAACCGGAGTTTTAGGCGTATTTTTTCTGAGCTTTAACGTGAATATGCTCAACTTTGTTTGGCACGGCTTCCATTTCCCCAACGACCTGCCCTACAGATTTTCCTTTGCATATTCCTTCTTCCTCCTTTTCATAGCATACAGAGTTCTTACAAATATCGAGCAAGTCTCCTCAAAGGCAATTTTGAGTTCGGCTATAGGCGTAGTAATGTTCACGGTCTTTGTGGAGGAGATAGGTTCTGCAAACGTTGATATGGGCGTTGTGTGGACAAGCGTGGCATTTGCCGTTGTTTACGCTGTAATTTTGGCGTTTATCAAAAATCCGAAATACTCAAAGCCCGCCATTTCCGTTTTGCTTATAACTGCGGTCTGCGCCGAAATTCTTATTGCGGATACGGGCAATTACAAGGTAACTCAGACTAAGTCCTCTTATACAAGCTCATATGAGGACACCGAGGCGGCAATCGACATAATCGAGGATTTGGAAAGCGACGGCGACGACGACAGCGGCTTTTACCGTATGGAGCTGGCGACCCTGCTGACAAGGATGGATAACTGCTGGTTCTATTATAACGGCGTTTCAACCTTTACTTCCATGGCGTATGAGGACGTTGCCCACCTTCAGAATTACCTGGGACTTTACGGCAACAAAATAAACAGCTACACATACAATTGTCAAACGGGGCTTTACAACTCCATGCTGTCCATAAAATACATTGTGGACAACCACTCTTATGTTTCAACCGACAGATATATCCCGCAGCTTGACGGCAATTTCCTTTATGAGGAAGTCGGCACATACAACGATATGACCATTTATGAGAATAAGTATTGGCTGCCTATAGCATTCTCCGTTGACGAAAATACCGATACGGATTGGAATTACGACCTTGACAATCCTTTCGAGGTGCAGAATGATTTCTATTACAACGCATCGGGCGTAGCTGATATTCTCACTCCGTTAAACGGTACGGTTTCCGATTCGTCCAATATCGATCCGATTTCCGACGGCAATGTAAACAGCGGAATATTCAACGTTTACAAGGAGGACACGTCAAGCAATTCCAATGAGATAACGATTTCTTACGATTGCGACAAGACTCAGGACGTTTACGCTTATATTGAGTGCAGTTCAGTCAGCTCCGTTCTCATTACAGCCGGCAGCGTATCATACACTCAGGACATCAGCAGCAGCTCATACGTGCTGGATCTGGGCGAGGTTCCGGAGGGCACTGTCGTTACCGTAACATTCAGCCTTGACGATGATACCATAAGCGGTCAGGTGGAGCTTTATGTTTACGGCTTGGATGAAGAAAAGTTCATTGAAGCCTATAACAATATCAATGAGTCCGGCGTTCTTGACGTTACAGAGAATACCGACAGCTACATTAAGGGTACAATCGATCTTGCCGAGGATAAAATGCTTTACACATCAATCCCCTATGACAAGGGCTGGAGCGTGTATGTTGACGGCGTAGAGGTTGCCGATGAGGATATTGTTAAAATCGGCGATGCTCTTATGGGTGTTAAGATGGAAGCCGGCGAGCATACCGTTGAGTTTAAGTTCGTTCCTCAGGGACTTGTTGTAGGCGGCGCCTGCACGGTTATAGGCGTTGCAATCCTCATTATCCTGCTTATTCTCAAGAAAAAGAAAAAGCTTATGTTCAGCAGCGGATACAAAGCCGAAGTCCTTGAGCTGGGCAGATGGAGAGATACCGGCGCAGAAGCCGAAATCAAGGAGCAGGAGCTTCTTGAGGAGGAGCGAATTTCGGAGCTTATCAAAGAAAATCAAGAGGATATGGAGGCTGAGAAGGACGATCTATGGAGCGCAGCCTTAGCCGAAGCGGAAAATTACGCCAAAACAGTGACGCAAACTCCGGAGGAAACGCAGCAGCAGCTGGAGGAGTTTGAAAAAATCGGAGCAGAAGCGGCTCGTCCCGATGAGGAGAACGAAGAGCCGGAGCTTGAACCGATAGCCACCGGCGAAGAGCTTGAGGAATTTGAAAAAGCCACCGAAAGCTTTGAAAATATTCAGAGAAAACCGAAGACAGAAGCCGAGGATAAGAAAAAGGCTCAAAAAAAAAGACTTAATTTAGCTGTATTCGTTATTATTCTCGTAATTTGCGTCGCAGCGGCAGCCGGAATTATGATTTATGCAATTACAAACGGCGAAAACGAAACCGAGCCGGCAGCCTTGGGTACCGTTGCCGAGGCAATTACCGAAGCGGAGGACGAAACCGAGGGCGATACCGAGACCGAACCTACCACCACCGTCACAACTCAGGCGACCACGGCTTCAACAACGGCTGAAACCACAACCGCAGAGCCGACAACCCAAGCCACAACCGCAACGACCGTTACAACGGCGGCGACAACCTCCGCTCCCACCACGGAGTACACCGGCACATATATAACCTATACGGTGCAGTCGGGCGATAATTTCTATTCAATCCTCAGAGATCATGATATTGCCGACACGGCGGAAAACGTTCAAAAGCTTTGCGATATTAACGGCATTTCCGTCAGCACGGTTCTTGCTGTGGGGCAGGTCATAAAAATTCCCACGGAGTAATCTCCCGACAAATAAAAGCTGAATAAATAAAGAGCATCCCGCAGCAGAGATGCTCTTTTTTAAGTGGTTTTGCGTGATTTTCTATTGGGAATTTCTGTAATATTCATTGTACCAGCTGTTCCACTCAATGAAATTATAGCTTATGCTTGTTCCGTAATTTTTTTCAATATAGCTGTTCCACGCCCCTTCGTTGGAGTCGTCATGGGCGAGATTGCCGTGGGGAAGAAGAGGCAGGGTAACGCTTTCGCTTCCGCTTTCTATTTCAGATTTAAGGTAGCTCAGCCGAACACTTGAAGCGTAGCTGTTGTCCTTCTCCGCCATAACAAGAGCAAAGGAAACGCAGCACAGGGCGGTTATGCAAACGGCTTGCAGCATACCTTTGTTTATATTGATTTTTGGAATATATTTTCCCACGGTAATTATGCCGGCGAGAAGAAGACAAACATAAGTAATGTAAAAGGTTCTCGCTCCTATGGGAGAAACCGCAAGCAGAGGCAAAATCGATACAGCGGACAAAAAAAACAATATCGGAGTGGCTTTGCCGTGAATTTCAATATCCTTGTTTATCAGGACGAGAACGCTTGCAAAGGTAAGTGTTGTAGCGTAAAGACCCAGGGAAATGCAGAGAAAATATCTTAAATATGTTCGGGGAAATTCAATCGCGCTTTTGAAGACAAGTGAGTAAATCAAGCTGAATACGGGGTAGGCGGCAATGATGACACGGGAAAATGTCAGAGCGGCTTTAACAATTCCGCCCGTATGCTTTTTAATCAAAAATTTGTTGATAAGAATAAGATATGCGGCGGAAAGCACAGCCCACAGGAAAAAGTATTGAGCGAAATCCGCTGCAATCAGACGGTAATTTTTCACCGCTTGAGATAAAAGTCCGCTTATTGACTCCGCATAGGACCTGTAGTTTTCGATTTTGGAGCTTGTTCCGAGAAAATGAGGATACAAGAACATTGCCGCAAATCCCAAGGCAGTCCCCGCAGTGTATACGGCAGCGGGAAAGACGGATGATTTTCGATATTTTACCGCCAAGATTAATATACATATTCCGAGACACAGTGCAAAAAATGATGAGTTCTCCGAAAAGAACTGTCCTGCAAATGAGGACGCCGTCAAAAGCAAAATCAACAGCCTTTTTAAATGACGGTTTTTTGTTTTTTCAATTGCCGTGAAAAGGTATACGTCAAACAAAATAATGAATACGGGAACGGTGTAATTTTGAAATCCCGCATTCCAGGCGTAAACCTGAGCAAAGATCGAATCACAGGGATAAATCAGAATAACCGCAATTGCAGCATTTACCAAAAAGCTTTTGCTGCCCGCCAGCTTCATCACAAGGAAAATTATGCCGCCCCAGATAAGTGTTTTTTCAAGAACCGTAAAAAATCTGTAGGAAATCATATATCCGAAAAGGTTCCCAAAAAATCTGCCGCTTCCCTGCATAAGAGCGGTTTTGATTTTGGAGAAAAGCCCGGGAAGGTCGGCGGAAGCGTAGGTCATGTCGTCACAGGTGTAGGGGAATAAATAGTTAAGCCGTGCAATCGTAAAAATAATAATTGCAAAAAGAACGAAATACGGGATATATGCGGTAAGAATTTCCCGATTTCTTTGATTTAACCGGTGCGTATTTGAATTGTGTTCCATTTTTATTTCCTCCTTGTTTTTATGTAAATATTTCCTTCTTTTTTAATTATATCAAAATATATTACAAAAAGCAATATTTCAGCTGCAATTACTTTATGCAAAAATATCATTTATGCTGTTGACATATTTATTTGAAATGGTGTACAATTATCCTGTTAAATTACGACTTCCATAAATTTCAGAGGTGAATTATATGAGCAAATATGTAATAGGCGTTGACTACGGCACTCTTTCCGGAAGAGCCGTTCTCGTTGACGCAAAGACAGGCAGGGAAATGGCAAGCTCCGTTTACGAGTACCCTCACGGTGTAATGGACGAATGTCTTCCCGACGGTACGCCCTTGGGTTCAGACTGGGCGCTGGAGCATCCTCAAGATTATCTTGACGTTCTTTCCCATACAATACCGGACGTTTTAAAAAAATCGGGAATTTCCGCAGATGACGTTATCGGAATAGGCACGGATTTTACAGCCTGTACCCTTATACCCGTTAAAAATGACGGCACGCCCCTGTGCTTTTTGCCTGAATATGAGCATGAGCCCCATGCGTATGTAAAGCTTTGGAAGCACCACGCCGCTCAGGATAAGGCGAACAAGCTGAATGAAATCGCAGCCGCAAGAGGAGAGAAATGGCTTAATAATTACGGCGGGAAAATCTCCTCCGAATGGGCTATTCCAAAAATATGGCAGGTGCTTGACGAAAAGCCCGAAATATATGACGCTGCGGACAAATTCATTGAAGCCGCAGACTGGATAATTTGGCAGCTGTGCGGCAGAGAGACGAGAAATTCCTGCACTGCCGGATACAAGGAAATATGGAATAAAACCGAGGGCTATCCGTCAAAGGACTTTTTTGCGGCTCTTGACAAAAGGCTTGAAAACGTTGTGGAGGACAAGCTCGGCACGGTTATAACTCCTTTAGGCTCAAAGGCAGGGGAGATCACCGAGGAAGCGGCGGCTCTTACGGGCTTGAAAAAGGGCACTGCCGTCGCTGTGGGAAACGTTGACGCTCATGTTTGTGTTCCCGCTGTGGGAATAGACGGTCCCGGTAAGCTCCTTGCCATAATCGGAACGTCCACATGCCACATCCTTATGGGAGAAGAGGAAAAGCAGGTTCCCGGTATGTGCGGCGTGGTTGCTGACGGCGTAATGCCCGGATATTACGGCTATGAAGCGGGACAAAGCTGCGTAGGCGATCACTTTGCATGGTTCATAGACAACTGTCTTCCTAAGGAGTATTACGATGAAGCCCAAAAGCAGGGCGTAAACATACATAAGTATCTCAGGTCAAAAGCGGAAAAGCAAAAGCCCGGAGAAAGCGGACTGCTTGCCCTTGATTGGTGGAACGGCAACAGAAGCGTCCTTGTCGATGTGGATCTTACGGGTATGATTTTAGGTATGACCCTGCGTACAAAGCCTGAGGAAATTTACAGAGCGTTAATCGAAGCCACCGCTTTCGGCACTCGTGAAATCGTTGAAAATTTCCGCAGAAACGGCGTTCCCGTCAATGAATTTTACGCATCCGGCGGAATAAGCCAAAAGGATCCCATGACAATGCAGATTTACGCCGATGTTTTGGGCATGCCGGTGAAAATCGCAGGTTCCGAACAGGGACCCGCATTGGGCAGCGCAATATTTGCGGCTGTAGCGGCAGGCAGCGAAAAAGGCGGCTGGGACGACGTCTTTGATGCGGCGAGAACCATGGGAAGCATAAAAAATATCGTTTATGAGCCTATAAAAGAAAATTCGGAAATTTACGATAAGCTTTTTGCGGAATATGAAACACTTCAGGATTATTTCGGCAGAGGCGAAAACGACGTTATGAAGCGGCTGAAGGCTTTGAAAATCAGTCAAAAAAATAAATCATAAGGGGAATGATACAAATGTATATGGACAAATATGAATTTTGGTTTGTTGTGGGAAGTCAATTTCTTTACGGTCCGGAGGTTCTTGACACAGTTGCCCAAAGAGCTGCGGAAATGGCTGAAAAAATGAACGAGTCGGGACTTTTGCCCTGTAAGGTGATTTACAAGGTGACGGCAAAAACGCCGGAGGAGATTTCGGATGTGGTAAAGCAGGCGAATTATGAGGACAAGTGCGCCGGAATTATCACATGGATGCACACCTTCTCCCCCTCTAAAATGTGGCTGAACGGCTTAAACGACCTTCAAAAGCCCTATTGTCATTTTGCCACTCAGTACAACAGGGACATACCCAACGAAGAGATCGATATGGACTTTATGAACCTGAACCAGGCAGCCCACGGCGACAGGGAACACGGCTTTATCGCCGCAAGGCTCCGTATGCCCCGCAAGGTTATTATGGGATATTGGCAGGATGAAAGGGTTTTAAAGGAGCTTGGCAAGTGGATGCGTTCCGCTGTGGGAGCGGCATTTTCAAAAAATCTCAAGGTTATGCGTTTCGGCGACAATATGAGGAATGTGGCAGTTACCGAGGGCGATAAAATAGAGGTTCAGAGAAAGCTCGGATGGCAGGTGAACACATGGCCGGTAGGTACACTTGTTGAGCATATCAACGCAGTGACGGAGGAGCAGGTTGACGCTCTTTATGCCGAGTATTGCGAAAAATATGAGCTTGCAACCGACAATATTCAGGCTGTCCGCTATCAGGCGAAAGAGGAAATAGCCATTAAGGAAATGATGGACGAGGAGGGCTGCAAGGCCTTTGCCAATACCTTTGAGGATTTATACGGAATGGAGCAGCTGCCCGGATTGGCAAGCCAGCGGCTTATGGAGCAGGGCTACGGCTACGGCGGCGAAGGCGATTGGAAGGTTTCAGCTATGACCGCAGTTATCAAGGCGATGACCGAAGGAATGAGCGGCGGCACTGCTTTTATGGAGGATTATACGTATAATCTTGAGCCGGGTAAGGAGTACTCTTTGGGCGCTCATATGCTTGAGGTTTGTCCCAGCGTGGCGGCGGAAAAGCCCAAAATAGAGGTGCATCCCTTAGGAATAGGCGGCAAGGGTGATCCGGCAAGACTTGTATTTGAGGGACATGCCGGCTCTGCGGTTGTCGTCAGCTTGGTGGATATGGGCGGCAGGCTTAGAATAATTTGTCAGGACATCGAATGTGTAAAGCCCATTCTTCCCATGCCCAATTTGCCCGTAGCAAGAGTTATGTGGAGAGCAATGCCCGACCTTTGCACGGGAGCGAAATGCTGGATAACCGCCGGCGGCGCGCATCATACGGTTCTCACATATGACGCAGATCCCGAAATGCTCAGGGATTGGGCAAGGATTATGGATATCGAGTTTGTCCATATCACTAAGGACACCACACCGGAGAGCCTGGAGCAGGAGCTTTTCCTGAACGACCTCGCCTGGAAGCTTAAGTAATCAGTGATTGCTTAAATTCCAAAAAACGGCAAATTTTTCAAAAAACCACTTGTAAAACCGAAATTCGTATGGTAAAATTTACTTACAAATAAAAATTCATAACGGAATTATCTAATGCGGCGATTTACGGCTTTTATAATCAAAAGTAATTTGCCTGTCATTCGGTTAATTTTGTTTCAAAACGGGGGAATATAATCTTCATGATTTTTCATGGGGCTTATATTCTCTCGTGTTTTTTTTTGTTTGTGAAAATCACTTTTGGAGGCAAATTTATGTTGAAAATCAAAAAAATCCTCGGTATTACCCTGTCAATTCTGCTTATCCTGTCCGCCGTTCCCGTTTTCGCTTTTGCGGAAACAGAATATACCTCCGGCTATTTGACCTATACCGTATCAAATGGCAAAGCAACAATAACCGACTGTAAAACTTCAATCAGCGGTTCTTATACAATCCCTGATACCTTAGGCGGCTATCCGGTAACCGAAATCGGAGAAAATGCGTTTTACAACTGCACATCTCTTACAGGCGTAACTATTTCAGACAGCGTAACAACAATCGGCTTTTCTGCATTTTCCAACTGTGAATCTCTTACAAGTGTAACAATCGGCGACAGCGTAACCGAAATCGGAGAAAGTGCGTTTTTTAATTGTGAGCTGCTCAAAAGCATAACTATACCTGCCGGCGTGACTTCAATTGGCTATCGATCAATTGGATGGGTTTACGTTCCTGCGGACGTTGAGGGATATGGAGGATATACTTACATTGCTTACACAATTTACGGTTATGAAGGCACTGCTGCGGAGACCTACGCCAACGAAAACGGCGGAACATTTGTTGCGATAAATGAAAGTACGGAGCAAGTATCTCAGGACGGCTATCTTAATTATGAGATTGAAAACGGCGAAGCAACAATAATCGGCTGCGATACATCAATAAGCGGAGCCTACAGCATTCCCAACACTCTGGGCGGCTATCCCGTAACAACAATCGGCAATATTGCATTTTGGAACTGTAAATCTCTTACAAGCATAACCATACCCGACAACGTAACCGTAATCGGCAGATGTGCATTTGACGGCTGCACATCCCTTACAAGCGTAACCATACCCGCCGGCGTAACATCAATCGGAGAATATGCATTTGGATATGATTTTGACTATACTTTCTGGGAATATGTTCTTATAGACGGCTTTACAATTTACGGTTATGATAATACTGCTGCGGAGAATTACGCCAGCGAAAACGGCATTACATTTATATCCTTAGGGGAATATGCCGAGGCGGAAGAGACAACCACGGAAGAACCGACTGCGGAAGAGTCTGTTTCGGAAGAGCCTTCAAGCCAAGCCGTAAGCGACAACGGCTCATCGGGGACTTTTATCTATATTTTAATCGCCGCAATCATCGGTATGCTCGTTATTGCAGCTGTGATAGTTGTAATTGTGCTGGTTGTTACAAAAAACAATCGGAATAAAACCCCACAGCCGCCCAAATACAACGGAACATACAATTAAAAGCATTGCTTAACATCAAATAAGCAATAAAACGAAAGCCGCAAGGTTAATTCCCTGCGGCATTGTGTTTTTGCGGTTTTAATTTTATTGTTTTAACTTTTCGTTAAAAATTTTCTGTAGCCTGAGCCGTAATGTACGCATCGGGACACACGGCTTAGGGTTGCGGAGGATATATCCGTTTCCTCCGTTACCTGATTGTATGTTTTTCCCGCCGTCAAAAGCTTTGCTGCGCGGACTCTCTGCGCCATTTGCTCGATTTCGTTTGCGGTGCAAAGATCCTCAAAAAGCGCCTTGCAGTCTTCCGCCGTCTCAACCGACGCAATAAGGCTGTACAGCTCGTCTATCATTTCCTTATCAACCTTTTTATATGACATTTTACGCACCATCAGCCTATATTTTCAAAGGATTTACTTAAAAACGCCTTCATCTTTTCCGATTTCGGGCGGTTGAATATGTCATCGGGTGAGCCTTCCTCCTCGATTATTCCGTCCGCCATAAAAATAATCTTGTCGGAAACCTCTCTTGCAAAGCCCATTTCATGAGTTACGACAATCATGGTGCTGTCGCCTGTTTTCAGCCCTTTGATAACCTTAAGCACCTCTCCCGTAAGCTCCGGGTCAAGAGCAGATGTGGGCTCGTCAAAGCAGAGTATATCCGGGTTCATGGCAAGGGCTCTTGCAATAGCGACTCTTTGCTGCTGACCGCCGGACAGCTCGCAGGGGTAGCTTTCGATTTTGTCCGTAAGCCCCACCCGCTCAATCAGCTTCAAGGCGTTTTCCTTTATATTTTCGTCCGTGTCCGCCTTTATAAGCCGAGGGGCAAGCATTACGTTTTTCAGTACGTTATACTGGGGGAATAGGTTGAAATTTTGAAAAACAAGCCCGAAATGGAGCCGATTTTTTCTTATCTCCGCCTCTTTCATCCGCCTTTTTACCGAGCCGTCGTAAATTTTCTCGCCGTTTACACTTATGGTTCCCTCGTCCGCAAATTCAAGGAAGTTCAGGCATCTTAAAAGAGTGGTTTTGCCGCTGCCGGAAGAGCCGATGATAGACAGCACCTCGCCCTTTTCAAGGCTGAAGTCAATTCCCTTCAAAACCTCGGTGGAGCCGAAGCTTTTCTTTATATTTTTAACCTGAAGTACCGACATATTCTCAACTCCTGAAATAGTCAAGCTTCTTTTCGATAAGCCTGAACAAAATGGTAAGCAGCCCGTTAAATATAAGGTAAAATGCTCCCGTATAAAACAGCGGCCAAATAAGACCGGAACGCTTTATGTAAACCTGACCTGCCCAAATTATCTCGTAAACCGCTATGGTTCTGGCAAGAGAGGTGTCCTTAACCAGCGTGATAATTTCGTTGCTCATAGGCGGAACTATTCTCTTTATAACCTGAAGCAGGATAACCTTAAAGAAAATTTGCGTCTTCGTCATTCCCAGCACTTGTCCCGCTTCGTACTGCCCCTTTGAGATGGACTCAATGCCGCCTCTGTAAATCTCGGAAAAATAGCAGGAGTAGTTTATGACAAAAGCGATAAGAGCGGCGGGAAATCTGTCAAGACCGTTCCAGCCGAAAATAAGTCCGGGACCGTAAAACACAACGATAAGCTGGAGCATAAGGGGAGTTCCTCGGATAATCCAAATGAAAATTTTAACAAGACCGCTTAACGGCTTGAATTTGCTCATGGAGCAAAAGCTCAGCACAAGCCCTATGGGAAGAGCAAAGAGCAAAGTCAGTGCGAAAAGCTCAAGGGTTGTAAGAAAACCGTTAAATAAATCTACGGTGACATTTATAAATGTTTCCATTTCTTTCCCTCACAATTAAGTAACCACTGATTAAATCACGCATAAACGCTGAGCACGCCGCCTGCTTGATCATTTTCCGCAATACATCGTCACAAATGCTCACAATACGACAGTATTCCTTGCGCTTTGTTCCTTGTCTTGCAAAAAATTCGTGAAGCTCGTCGCACTCGATTTAATCAGTGCTTACTTATAAAGATTGAGGCAGAAAGAGTATTCCTGCCTCATATGTGTTTACAACGATTTATTAATATGCAAGAACGAGATCGTACTTCTCGGCAAGAGGAGTGATAACATCGTCCTTTGCGGATACAAGATACTCATTGAAAACTTCCGTAAGGTTGGAATTTGTTCTGAAGCCTACGCCGTACTCTTCGTCTGTAAGTACAAGACCGGATGTAAGGTCGGCATAATCTGTGCCTTCGCCTGTCATAGCGTCAGCCATTGTGCTGTCGATAATGCAAGCGTCGGAGTTGCCGGAAGCAACTTCCATAAGAGCGTCAGACTGCGTATTTACGGCAGTGTATGTAAGACCGTTGTCTGCGGCTGCGGATTCGCCTGCGGAACCGGACTCAACAGCGAAGGAAAGCTCCGCCATGGACTCTGCGTCTGCATAATTGTCGATAACGTCGGCTGCCATAACAACAACCTGCTTGTTGACAACGTAGGGATCGGAAACGCTTGTGTTAAGCTTAACCTCGTCCGTAATTGTCATACCGTTCCAAATGCAGTCGATTTCGCCCGACTCAAGCTCAAAGAACTTGTTGTCCCAGTCAATCTCGATAAATTCAACGGTAACGCCCAAAGACTCTGCAAAAGCAGTTGCGAACTCAGCATCAAAGCCTGTCCATTCATCGCTGCCCTCTTCCTTGTAATCCATGGGAGCGTAATCGGTGATACCTACAACGAGAGTGCCTTTTGCGGTGATTGTCGCAAGATCGTCAACAACCTCTGCGGCTTCTGTTGCTGTATCCGCCGTGGACTCCTCATCCGTATTATCGCCGGATGACGAGCAGCCCGCAAAGGTGAGAGCAAGAAGCATTGCAGCCATTAAAACAGCTAAAAATTTTTTCATGAGAAAAATCTCCTTTCTAAATGAGGCTATTAAAGCCTTCTGTACCATATTATACTTTATCGAACTAAAGTTGTAAAGTGTTTTTTATCCCTTTTTGACATTTTCATCATAATATACAAATTATTTGCCGTAATTTGAGTAAGGGCAAAGCAGACAGATGAAAAATGAGTATATTTTCACTTTTTTTGAAAAAGCTAAGAGCAGTATTTGATAAAGGAAAGTGAGTATTCAATGACGGAAAAGGATAGAGAATATGAACGTATGACGGAAAAAGCCTCGCCTAAGTCGCCTAAAGCAAAAAACATAATTTTCTCGTTTCTCATCGGAGGAATTATATGCACGTTAGGGGAGTGCTTTAAGCAGATTTACGCCTACGTCGGAATAAATGAGGAGACGGTTAAATCTCTCGTGTCCGTCACTCTTATTGTGCTGACCGCAATATTAACGGGCATAGGCATATTCGATAAGATTGCAAAGCACGCCGGAGCGGGGACTCTCGTGCCGATTACGGGCTTTGCCAACGCCGTTGTGTCCTCGGCTCTTGAGTACAACACCGAGGGGATGATTTTCGGAACCGCCGCAAAAATGTTTACAATCGCAGGTCCGGTTATAGTTTACGGCTGCGGTGCCGCCTCCCTTTACGGGCTGATTTACTATTGCTTTTTGATGTAATACGAAAAAGAACCTGTGATTTTACTCACAGGCTCTTTTATTTCTTTTGGTTGATTATTTATCCGATTGCAATTGCGATGCGGCTAATCACAGATTTTTGACTGTTTGTATAATATTTTCTAAGCAATATTGATTCTCCGGTAGATTTGTTTAGATAGTAATATTGATCGTAATAATATCCGTTTTGGCTTTCTGACTCGGTTTTGTATAATGTAAAACCGTAGCTGTCAAGATAAGTCGTATAACCGACAAAATCGGTAGTTGCATCATTTCCGGCAGCAGACAAATCTGTTGCTTGATAAGCAAATGAGATTATTTCCGCATTGTCCGAAAGTAATATGCTTGTAGGGGCGACGCCTGTATAAGCGCCGAAGTCGGGGCAAGCAGTGTCGCCGAAGGCATAGAGACTGCTTCCGTATGCGGAAATGTTGACGGTTATCTTTATTTGTATGGTGGGATAATCCTTGATGTAAATTAAGATATATCCGTCGGAAACCGTATCGATGGCTGAAATATACAGGAATGTCGTATCGGTTAACTTCGTGCTGTTGTTATAATACCAATCGCTCCATTCGCAGTTTATGGCATTTGTTGATGATTGGAAAACTACAGTTGAATCGGAGGGCAAATCCACAAGCTGAATTTGAATACATCCCGAGCCGCCGGGCTTTAAGTTTACGGAGTAAGTTGAAGCAACAATGCAGCCGTCAGGTATGCTGAGCTGCACGAACTCATCTATTGTAAGAGGATTGCTGTAATCAAGCTCGTCAAGATATTTTACGGGTATTGCAAAATTTATGTTTTGTCCCGATGTGTAGCCCATAGAGTTTATGCCTATGACCTCGCCCTTGTTGTTGATTAAGGGACCGCCGCTGTTGCCGTTTGATATGGGAGCGGTAATTTGTATATATTCCATATCGGGATTTACCTCTTCGATAACTCTCGCAGGATTTGAAACAATTCCGTCGGAAAATGTGTCTGTAAGTGATTTTGAACTGCCTAACGTATAAATCGTATCTCCCGTTTCAGGCAATCCCTTGTTTAAGACTGCCGCCGTTGTCTCCGCATCAACCTTCAGCACGGCTATATCCATGTCCTCGTCATATGCGAGAATTTGCGTAACAGTGTATGTGTTTCCCGAATAATCCGTAACTGTTATTTCCGTGGCATCGTCAATTACATGGTAATTTGTTACAACCTGACCGTCTGTTGAGATGAAAAAGCCCGAACCGGTGGCGGTGAAACCGTTTCCGGTTACCGATACTTCAACAGTGTAAGCCGCTGCGATTTTGTAAATTTCCGTTGCGGTCAAAGTGACACTTTCAGCAACAGGTTCTTCCGTAGAGGGTTCTTCGGTCGTTGTCTCCGTTGTGGGCTCTTCTGTTGTCGTTTCCGCAGCGATAGACGCCTCCGTTGTTGGCTCTTCGGTGGTTGGCTCTTCTGTAGTCGGCTCCGTGGTGGCAGGTGCATCAGTAGTAGGATAAAACATAGGACGATACCTACTGACAGGATAGTCAATATAACGGTATTCCCATTTACGATAAATAA
>JAJQGK010000007.1:28435-39066 GCA_021200555.1 Clostridiales bacterium
CTGTTCTGTTGTCGTTTCCGCTGCGATAGACGTGTCGGTTTTTGGCTCTTCGTGTGTTCGATGTTCTGTAGTCGGGTCCGAGGGGGCAGTTGCGTCTGTAGTCGGCTCTTCCGTTGTCGTTTCCGTAGTGACGGGTGCTTCCGTTGTAGGCTCTTCCGTTATCGGCTCCGTGGTAGTGGGTACTTCCGTTGTCGGCTCTGCAGTAGTCGGCTCTGTAGTGGCAGGAGTCTCCGTTGCAGGCTCTTCGGTTGCAGTCTCCGAGGGGCTGTCCGGATTAATGCTGCCGATACTGCTGTCAAGCTTTGCTGCAATTCGGAGAATTAATCTTGCGTCGGAAGCGCTGACCTTCTCATCCATATTGACATCCGCAATAACCATTTGGCGATCGGTGAGAGTTTCAAGCTGCGCCGCCGCTCTTAAAACGGTTCGCGCATCGGAAGACGTGATTCTTCCGTTTTCATCCACATCGCCGTACTCAATCGAGGCTGCCGATGCAGAGATAATTGCCGTTATGCAAATTATCATTGCAAGGAAAACTGTTGAAAATTTTTTCATTTGATAATAACCTCCGTTTGATTTTTAGTAAGCACTGATTAAATCGAGTGCGACGGATGTTTAGAGGATTTTTTGCAAGACAAGGAACAAAGCGCAAGGAATACTGTCGTATTGTGAGCATTTGTGACGATGTATTGCGGAAAATGATCAAACAGACGGTGTGCTCAGCCGTTAGGCGTGATTTAATCAGTGGTTACTTATCAAGCATATTATATCAAATCAAATGTCCAATAATCGGGACTTATAGAAGCTTTTCGTAAATTTTTTATTTTTCCGCTTTTTCCTCTGTATCCGCCGCTGCGTTTTCCGGAGTTTTCTTTTTTCTGTGGATAACAAAGCGTTGGAGAGGATACGTCCAGACCGTGGGAACGGTCATTACAACGATGTCAAGGACGATGTCGATAAAAGCGTTTTCGTAGCCCGCATTTACAATAAGACCTCTCAGGAATGGCTTCATCCATGTGGTTACGAGAATTGTGAACACCACCATTAATACGTATAAAATCATTGACAGAACGGGGTTTGAATCGGCTTTGAAGGTCATTTTCCTGTTCATGATAAACGCCGCCGCATAGCCCACAACAGCGGAAATGAAGTAAGAATACGCCGCCGCCATTTGGTCGCCCACGCCCAGCCATACGAGAAATTCATTTTCAACCGCTTGATCCTTCATGGAGGCGAATACCACATACAGGCAGAATAAATCCACCAGCAGCTGTAAAATCGAGGTGCTGGCGCCGGTAAAGGCGAATTTTATGAATTTCCATATTTCCTTGTGCTTGTCAACAAAGCTTTTGAATTTTTCTTTCACGGTATTTTCGTTCCTTTCGGTGGTTATTGTCAGCCTATATACGATGACCTGTTTTACACTATAGTACCATTAAAAAGACGGGCTTGCAATACATTTTCGGATTTTTCGCTTTTTCAAAAAATAGAGCCGGCTCGTTATCGGCGAACCGGCTGCATGTTATTAAGGATTAATCGGTTTAATTATCCGATTGAGAAAAGAGCTTTAAGCTGAGCGATAAGGTTCTGGAAGAACGCTTTAATCTTCTCAATGAGGCTTGTTGTTTCTTCAACAACAACTTCCTTTGTTGCTTCGGCTACTGTTTCCCAAGTAACTTCCTTGCCCTCGGGCTGTACGAACTCTTCGCTGAGCTCATACTCGGTTGTTGTTTCTTCAGCTGTTACAGCATATGTTGTGCCTTCGATTGTGATCTTTGTGCCGGGTGTTACCGCAAGCTCTGTGAAGGAATAGTCGTTTACAACGCCGTCTTCCATAACGTCCTTAACGAAGGTTACATAACCGTCATCGGTAGCGATAAGAACAATCTTTTCATCTGCGCTGCCTAAGAATACAACCTTGATGTACTCATCGTTGTATGCGCAGTAAGAGGACTGAGCCATACCGAGAGATGAAGTATAAGTTGATTCCTCGCCGTCCTTTACTCTGTAGAGGAGTGTGCTGCCGTCATAAACAAGAACGTTAACGGGGCAGTAAATGTAAGCTATTGCTTCAACGGGAGCCATATCGGCTACGTCTGTGTTGAAGAGGGCTTCCTCTGTAAGGGAGAGAGCCGCCATGTTGGCTGTGTACTCTGTGCAGGATGTGTTGTAAAGCTTGGATTTAATCTTATTGATGATTCCGCCTGACTGTGCGTCAAGAAGGTTGTAGAGAGACTCTTCACCGAAGGATCTTACGGAGATAAGAGCGTAGGTTGCGAACATTGTGCGGGCTGCGTCGTAATTCTCGGCAGCGTCGTCAAATGCAAGAACCGCATACTCGTTAATAGCCGTCTCTGCATAGTAGGAAGCGATAAGAGCGTCATAAAGAGTGTACTGATCGCTTGTGTTCCAAAGTGCGTCCGCTACGCTGGTGGAAATGCTCCAAACCTTCTGCGCTGTTGCTGTGTAAACATTTGAATTAAGAGCAAGGCTTACAAGATAGTCAATACCGTTGTTGGCAAGATCTTCTGTTGCTGTCTCAAGGAAAAGAGCTATCTGCTCTTCGATTGCTGTTGTAGCTTCATCGATGAGCTCAAGAGCAGCTTCCTGCATGGGCTCATATGTTGTGTTCTCGGCAACATATTCAAGCATCTCGATGTAGTAGCCGTTTGCAAGCTGAACAGACATAATCTGTGAATAAGCTTCGATGAGGCCGGATCTGATATTCTGCCATGTCTGACCTACTTCGATAAGGACATCAACAACCTGGAATACTGTGCTCCATTCCTGTGAAGATACGAAATCGAGAACGTCGGAATAATCGCTTACGTAACCGTTGAGCTTCTCGATGAAGTCTGCGGCGTCGCTTGCGTACTGAAGAGCTTCGACGATGGAATCAACATAGCTGTTGCTCATCTCGTATGTGTACTCTTCGATCATAGCCATAAGGATCTGCTTGCAGGTGTCAATGTTGACTTCCTGTGTGAAATAGTTCTTCCACGAATTGTCGTAGAGACCGAATGCTGTGTAAACAGCCATGGTGTTCTGGATATCCTCATTGTTATCAATAACGTATTGATAGTGAGCGTAATTCTCACCGTTCATAAGGGTATCAAGGAGAACAGCATAATTTGCTTCCCAAGCCGCTACTGTTTCTTCGGCAGTAGCAGAAATTTCTTCGGAAACGGTGTCGTCGGTTGTGTCCTCAGCAAAAGCCGCAAGAGGGAATACCGTGCAACACATAAGAACTGCCAGGACTAAAGAAATGACCTTTTTCATTGTGTATGTTGCCCCTTTCAGTGTAACATGATTTTTTCTGCAAAAACACAAATCCGCACCTGAGTGCAGACCCGACTTCTGCACCTATAATTTTAGACGAATTACTAAAAAATGTCAACGAAAATTATTACCAAAGATTAGAGGAAAATTTACAGCACAATGACGAAAAAAATTTACATTATTCATAAAATGTTAACATTTTGGAATTATGGGGAGCAAGATTTACGGAAAACTTTGCATTTGTACAGGTTTTTTCATCCTTTGTCCATAAATCCGTTACTTTATAGGGTTTTCCCTCATCGAGGATGCCTGCGGGAACGCTTATTGTCAAATCGGAGTCGGAAAGGTTAAAGAATGCCAGAACCCTGTGACCGTCCTTGTCAATGCAGGTCCACACCGCTCTGTCGTTTTCGCACACAAGAGGGCGGTTGTCCGTTGAATGTTGATTAATATCTGTAATGCTTTTGTTTGTCAGAAGCGAAAGGGTGAAATCGTCATTGTCGGGAAGATTGCCGCCGAACATCAGCGGGGAGCGGAAAACAGCCCAAAGGGACATAAGCGTTATTTGCTCCTCCCGTGTGAAATTGGTGTATCTCTCCTCCTTCGGGTAGTTTACATTCAGATGCCCCAGGGGCAGCATATCGCAGTCCGGCCAGCAGCCCTCGGATACATACTTGTACCATATTTCGCACCGTCTGAACATCGCCTTAAGCTTATCCCAATCGTCCCAGAAGTCCCCCGTAAGCCGCCACATATTGGCGTTGGCTGAAAGGTGCCGTCCGTTCTCTATGGTTGCGGGACCCGGGGAAAGGCTGAGAACCATATCTCTGCCGCAGCCGTCTATGGCTTCTCTGATAAGCTCTATTTCCTTTTTTGCGGAATAGGGACAGTCCTTTCTGTATTCCGTGTTGCAGATGTCGTCAACCTTAACGAAATCCACGCCCCAGTCGGCGTACATTTTGAAAATCGAGCTGTAGTATTCACGGGCGCCCTTCACTCTGCAGTCAATGCCGTACATATCAGTGTTCCAGGCGCAGATTGAGTAATCCGACGCTATGTCCCGTGCCGTTACGCCCTCGCACATAATGGGAGCATTGCGGTGAACCGCCTGACGGGGAACGCCTCTCATAATGTGAATGCCGAATTTTAAGCCCATGGCGTGAATTTCCGACGCAATAACGGAAAAGCCCTTTCCGCCCTTTGAAGAGGGAAATCTGTTTTCCGCCGGTATAAGCCTTGAGTACTCGTCCATGCACAGATCCGCAAATTTGTGGTAATGAGTGGAATCTGCCGCGGGTTCGTACCATTGAATGTCGCATACAACGTATTCCCATCCGTACTCCTTAAGGTTATCCCTTATGTAACGGGCGTTTTCCAGTAAATCCTTTTCCGTTATTCCTGCGCCGAAACAGTCCCAGCTGTTCCAGCCCATAGGCGGAGTGACTGCCGCTTTGTTTTTATCTCTCATTTGCTTTCCCTCCGAATTTTGCTTATCTTGCTTACATTATATACAAAAAATTTCGTTTGTCTATAGTTTTTGAATTTTTGCGGATAACAATTCCTTATTCATTGACGAAAATATTCTTTTATGGTATAATTACATACAAATATAAATTATGGCGGAAAGGGGCATTTCCATGGGCAAAGGAAAAATAGCCGTAGTGGGAGCAAACCAAGGCGCATTGGCTTTTGCTTGCTTTGCGGCGGAAAATGGCTTTGAAGTCTCTGTTTATGAAAAGGAGCAGAGCCAAAATGTGGGGCATCCATGGGCGGACGATATGATTGCCGCCACCTTTGAGGAAATAGGCTTGAGCCGTCCTCCTAAGGTTATCGAAGGCAAAAAACCGCCTACGACCCTTGTCTCTCCGAATATGAAGGGCTGTATTACAATTCCCGATGTTGACAGGGAGACGGATATTCCCGTTGACAGACGGCAGCTTGATCAAATGCTTGCCGAGCGGGCAGTGAAAGCGGGAGCCGTTATACATTACGGCGCAGAAGCGGTGCGGGCTGTTGTCATCGGCAGAAGAGTTACGGGAATTGAGCTTGAAAGCGGCGAAAAAATCACAGCGGATTTAACCGTTGACTGCGGCGGCGCAGAGTCGAGAGTCAGAAGAAGTCTGCCTGATACTCTCCATATACCTCGGGAAATATCGCCGGAGGATATGTTTTTTGTAAGACGCACGTATTTTAACCGTGTACAGGGCAGTCCCGCTCCGGACAAGCTGCGGAAAATTTACTTAAAGCATTTAAATGAAAGAGGGCTTTCCTGGTGCTGGCTCTCTCTTGACGGGCTTTACGCCGATGTCCTTATAGGCAGAGTGGGGGAGCTTACCGATGAGACATATGAAAAGGCTCTTGATGATTTAAGGCGACACAATGATATTATCGGCGATGCTGCCGCAAAGGGCGGAGAGCTTTTGAAAATTCCCGTCCGCCATACCATTTCCCGAATGTTTGCCGAGGGCTACGCTCTTGTGGGAGACAGCGCTTACATGACAATTCCCATGATTGGCAGCGGAATGGCAAACAGCATGAAGGCGGCGAAGATTTTGTCGGACGTAATTTCCGCACCTGTTTCCCTTCCCTTTTCGGCGGAAAATCTTTACAATTACCAGAAAAAGTATATGAAGGACATAGGCTTGGGGCTTGCGGGAATCGAGCTTATTAAAAATTACTTCTTAAACAGCGAGGAAGACGATGTTGATTTTCTCCTTTCGGGGGACGTTATAAGCGACTCTCTTTTGCAGGCCACCTCCGGCGAAATGAGCGGAATACCGGCAAAGGAAATCCTGCACACGGCGGGCAGGCTTTTGTCAAGACCGTCACTCACTGCCGATCTTGTGAAAATTATCGCTTCGATAGCTGCAATTTCCTCATCAAAAATGCCCGAAAAATACAACGAGCCGGACTTGTGCAAATGGCAGGAAAAATATGACGGACGGTTTTGCTCCACAGCCGAGCAAATAAAAAGGCTTATCCGATGACTTATTTTGTGATTTGTGCGGTAAAATTGCTTTTTTCTCTTGAGAATTACTTTTTTATATGATAAAATGCTTATTTAAGAGCAGGAAAGAGTGTAATTAATTTAACGTCTCGGGAGAATAAGATGAGTTTTTTGAAGAAGATTGTATTTTTTGAAATATTTGTTGCCGCCGTATTTTCGTTTTGCATTTTCGCCTCGGCCGAGGATGCAGATCTTGCGGATGTATACAAAGACCCTTACGGAGCAACTCTTTGTGTTGCGAGAAAGGGCTATTGGAAGGAAGCGCCGGAAAATTCGGTTAAAGCCGTTGAGCTTGCCGATGAATACGGTGCGGATATGGTGGAAATTGACGTTAAAATGACAGCGGACGGCGTGCTTGTGCTTATGGCGGACGATACCGTTGAGAGAACGTGCAGCGGATATTCAGACGTGACGGCGGTGTCCGAGCTTACATATTCGGAAATATCGCAGATGTATCTCCTTGACGGACAGGGAGGAGTTCTTGCGGACGTTACCGAGGAGCGGGTGCCCACCCTTGAGCAGGCTCTGGGTGCCGAGGTTGACTGCCTTTTCCTTATAGACTGCGATACGGAAATTAAGGACTATGTTTACAATACGGTGGTTTCCTGCGGAATGCTTGACAGAGCCGTTTTGCTTATCAGGAATATCAAATCCGCCGACCTTGCCGAATGGAAGGCATCCTTGTCGGACGAGCCTATGACCATGGTGTATTTTAAAGGAAACGTTATATTCAGCGCCGTTTCAAGGGTGAAAAATGCGGCTGAAAGCTCCGACGCCGTTTTCCTTGCAACCAAGGTTCCCTACGGAGTCGTTTTCGGGGAGACGGTTTTAAGCAAGGCGGAAGGAAAAATCCGAGCCGCCGCAGACACAGCAGAGCCGGAGCTTTGCGGAACAATCCGAGAGGACAGCGAGGTCTGGTGGGACGATCTCATCAGTTGGGGCTACAGCATAATCATTACCGATTATGTGCCGGAGCTCCGAGCGTATATTGACGAGTGCGGAGAAAAGCGGGAAGCTTTAAGCCTTCTTTACGATGAGCTTGTGAACAATTGGGAGCTGCCCTCATTAAAAAGCGACAAATATCTTGACTATAAGCTGGCATACAATAACGCCGTTTCCCTTGCCGACGGCATTTTGGCGGACGGAAGCTCTTCAAGAAGCGACATAAGCACGGCTGTTTACGAGCTGCAAAAGGCCTATGACGATATTATCAATAATTATGAGGATATTGAAAACGGAACCGCAGGAATGACGGTCACGCCTGTCAGAGTCGCACTTTGCGTAATTGCGGCGGCTGCCGTAATTGCAGCGCAGGTGTTCGTATACAAAAAGAAAAGGAAAGCATAGCCTTTTTTTTGATTGAAGGGAGCAGAATATGGAAAAAACCGTTTATCTTATTTTAATTGCCGCCGCAGTCGTCATTGAAGCGATTTTCACGCCGCTTTTCCTCAAGGCGCAAAGACCGGGAGCAAACCTGAAATCCATGACCTACAAAATGATATGCGCAACCATGTTTTTTATGGTGGGCGCCTTTTCCGTGCTTTACGCCGGAAACAGAAGCGGATTTGCGGCTTTTATGATTGCAGGACTTGCTTTATCATGGCTGGGGGATTTCTTCCTTCATATACCTCGTAAGGCGTGGTGCTTCGGAATTGGCTTTGCGTTTTTTACGCTGGCTCACGTTATGTATATTACAGCCTACAGTCTTGCGACAAAGGCGTATTTCCCCGACAGGAAAATCATCAACGTCTATGAGGTTATCGCCGTAATTCTTATTGAGATTGGTCTTTACATATTCTATAAATTCAAGAAAAAGATGAGCTTCAAAAGTGCCGGAATGATAGCGTCGGCGTTTTACGGTATTGTTCTCAACACCATGACGGTTAAGGCGGTAAGCTTTTCGGCACAGTACATATATTCCATGCTTACCCCAAAGGCGGTTTTCGGCGGACTGTGTATAGCCTTGGGCGGGATATGCTTTTTTACCTCGGACACATCCCTTGTTATACTTATGTTCAACAAGCCCGATAAGCACAACCATAAGCTTAAAAACCACAACATCGGCACGTACTTTTTCGGTCAGACTCTTCTTGCGCTGTCAATATTGTTCGTGGGCTGCTGAAGATACAACAATTTCAATCTGTAATTGAAATTTACAAAATACAAATAAAATTAAAATTGATTGGAGAAAATCAAATGAAAGCTGTTATTTCCGTTATAGGCAAGGACACGGTGGGCATACTTGCCTCCGTCGCCGCAAAGTGCGCAGAGTACGACATAAACGTTATGGATGTTACCCAGTCCGTTTTGCAGGATATGTTCGTTATGATAATGATGACGGACATCACAAAAATGACCATTCCCTTTTCTAAGTTTGCGGATGAAATGGAAACCTTGGGAGAGCAGAAATGCCTTTCCATTAAGGTTATGCATGAGGATATTTTTAACGCAATGCACACTGTCTGAGGTAAAGCCCTATGATAAATGAAAAAGATATACTTGAAACCATAACCATGATACAGGATGAAAATCTTGACATCCGAACCATTACCATGGGAATATCTCTCCTTGACTGCTGTCACAGCGATATTGACGTTGTGTGCCGCAAAATCTACGACAAGATAACCTTATATGCAAAGGACCTTGTAAAAACGGGAGAGGACATTGAGAAGGAGTACGGCATTCCCATTATCCACAAGAGAATTTCCGTTACTCCCATTGCGATGATACTTGCGGCGTGCGACAACAAGGATGCGGTGAAAATCGCCCTTACTCTCGAAAAGGCGGCAAATACCTGCGGCGTGAATTTCATCGGAGGCTTTTCCGCTCTCGTTCAAAAGGGCTTTGCTCACGGCGACAGGGAGCTTATTGAAGCGATTCCCGAAGCGCTTGCCGTTACGGATCATATTTGCTCCAGCGTTAATATCGGCTCCACAAAAACGGGTATAAATATGGATGCGGTAAAGCTTATGGGCGAAACCGTTTTAAAATCGGCGCAGGCGACAAAGGATAAAAATTGCATAGGCCCCGCAAAGCTTGTGGTTTTCTGCAATGCTCCCGAGGACAATCCATTTATGGCGGGCGCTTTCCACGGAGCGGGAGAGCCGGACTGCGTTATAAATGTGGGAGTGTCGGGTCCCGGCGTTGTCAGAGCCGCCCTTGCAAAGTCAAAGGACCTTGACTTGACGCAGGTTGCCGACCTTATAAAGAGAACGGCGTTTAAGATTACGAGAATGGGTCAGCTTGTAGGCTCGGAAGCTTCAAAGCGTTTGGGCGTTCCCTTCGGCATTGTGGATCTGTCCCTTGCGCCCACTCCGGCGGTAGGCGATTCCGTCGCCCATATTCTTGAGGAAATAGGACTTGAATGCTGCGGCGCTCCCGGCACCACGGCAGCCCTTGCAATGCTTAACGATGCGGTAAAAAAAGGCGGCGTAATGGCGTCTTCCCATGTGGGCGGGCTTTCGGGCGCTTTTATCCCCGTTTCCGAGGATGCTGGAATGATTGACGCTGCAAAATGCGGCTGTCTGAAGATTGAAAAGCTTGAGGCGATGACCGCAGTTTGCTCTGTGGGGCTTGATATGATTGTAATCCCCGGCGACACCTCTGCTGCGACAATTTCCGCCGTAATTGCGGATGAAGCCGCAATCGGTATGGTTAATTCAAAGACCACCGCAGTCAGAGTTATCCCCGCAATCGGCAAAAAAGTGGGAGACGAGCTCTCCTTCGGCGGACTTCTGGGCAGCGGACCGGTAATGGAAGTCAACACCTCATCACCCGCAAAATTCATAAACAGAGGCGGCAGAATCCCCGCTCCCATGCAAAGCCTTAAAAACTAAGATAAACAATCGGTGGCTGCTTAATTATTTATTCCCTGTGACAGACTGTGACAGGGTGTGTTAAATTTAATTTCCACCGTCAAAAAATGCAGGAGAAAATCCCGATTTTTTGAACATATTGTAAAATTTCAAAGATTATAAAAATATCCTCGAAAAAAACTTGTAAAATCAAAAACCGTGTACTATAATAAAGTTAAATACAAATAAAATTCACGAAAAGAGTTGACAAAGGCAATGAATTACGGTACAATCACTGAGCAAGCAAGCAAGCAAGCAAGCAAGCAAGCAAGCAAGCAAGCAATAATATTGTAATTTATTCTTTTTCGACAATTTAGTAATTACGCATAACTTAAAGCAACTTTCCGCTTTGAGTTGTGCTTTTTTATTTGTAAAAAATTTTTAGGAGGAATTTCCATGTCAAAACTTAAACGGATTATAAGTGTAATCCTGTCAATTCTTCTCGTTTTATCGTCAGTTCCCATTATAGCAGTGGCGGACACGTCCGAAGA
>JAJQGK010000044.1 GCA_021200555.1 Clostridiales bacterium
TTGCAAAAAATTCTCTACGCATCCGTCGCACTCGATTTAATCAGTGCTTACTTAAGTAAACGCTGATTAAATCACTCCTAACCCAACGCCGACTGTTTTTTCCCTCAATATATCGTCAAAAGCCTTGCAGCATCAATATTCTTGCCTTTAAAAACTTTTACTCTTTGGCATACTCGACTAATAGGTGATTGCTTAAGAAAAAAACCTGTCCCTGTTCAAAAAAATCAGAAAAAGCTATTGACAAATGAAAAAACGGCTGCTATAATAATGATAATAATTATTGTTATTGTTATTGAGATGAAAGAAATGACTGAAAAAACAAAAAAATTCAGCCGCAAGCGGGAGGCTATACGCAAAGTCCTTACAGAAACGGATACTCATCCTTCCGCCGAGTGGATATACAACCGGCTTAAGCCTGAATTTCCCGATTTAAGCCTTGCAACGGTTTACAGAAATTTGGGGGAAATGAAAAAAAGCGGAGAAATCCAAAGCGTCGCCTTTTGGGACGGCAAGGAGCGTTTTGATGGAGTGGCAAAAAAACATTCTCATTTCGTCTGCGAGGAATGCGGTAAAATCGAGGATTTTGATTTTATTCACCAGGATATGTCAATTGACGATAAGGCAAGAGCAAATTTTGACGGAACGATAGACTTTCACACTCTTGTTTTTTACGGTCTTTGCGAGGAATGCTCCGAAAATGTCGGTAAAAAATGTTAAACACACAATCTTGTGTTAAAATAATTTAAAATTACAATTACGGAGGTAAATTAAAATGAAAAAATGGGTATGTTCGGTATGCGGTTACGTTTATGAGGGTGAAAATCCTCCTGAGAAATGTCCCCAGTGCGGAGTTCCCGCAAGCAAGTTTACAGAGATGAAGTCCGATGTGTCTTTTGCAACGGTTCACATGGTAGGCGAGGGCGCGAAGGATAAGGTTGAACCCGATGTATACGAGGAGCTTGTCGCTAACTTTAACGGCGAATGTTCGGAAGTGGGCATGTATCTTGCAATGAGCAGAGTTGCCGAGAGAGAGGGCTATCCCGAAGTAGCCGAGGCTTATAAGAGATACGCTTTTGAGGAAGCGGAGCATGCGGCAAAGTTTGCCGAGCTTTTAGGCGAGGTTGTAACCGACTCCACAAAGAAAAATCTTGAGCTGAGAGTTGCCGCCGAAACGGGAGCCTGCGAGGGTAAGTTCAAGCTTGCCAAGAGAGCCAAGGAATTGGGCTATGACGCAATTCACGATACCGTTCACGAAATGGCAAAGGACGAGGCAAGACACGGCGCCGGCTTTAACGGATTGCTGACCAGACTTTTTAAATAAACGGAATATCAGATTAATAAAAATGCGGATGTGCTTAATGCATGTCCGTTTTTGCGTTTAAAAAATGAAAAATAAACAATATTTTGAGAAATATCTATTGACAAAAAAATTTAATGTGCTATATTTTATACAGCAAAAGTAAATTATTCGTAAAAGATACAATTTATGTTTAAAAAACAAGAAAAATCATATATAAACGAATAATTTGTTTGCTAAAAACAATATATTTCTTGAAAGGATGAATTTGGCATGAAAAACAACCTAAAAAAAGTTCTATGCGTGATTTTGTCGATTTTTATTATCGGCGGTTCAATTCCCGTTGTCTCTTTTGCGGAGACTTCGGAAAGCGCAGCAAGTGAGGAGTATTCGGGGTCCGAGGATTCAAGTGAAAGTGTTTCCAAAAAACTCAGCAATGTTAAAATTTCGGTTAAACCGTCTAAATCTTCTTATTCCGCAAGTGAGACGGTGAAAATGACCGTTACAATTAAAAATAATTCCAACAGTGATTACACGGATGTAGTTTTGAGGGATTTGTTTGATTGTGTGTATTTAAAGTGCGAACAGGGAAAAACCGTTGACATCGGCGATTTGGACGCAGGTGAAACAAAAACTGTTGAGCTTACTTTTAAATATATTAAATTCAATTACGAATGCGATCCCGTAAGCTCGGTTTTCAACCTTGTATCGCAGTGCATAAGATTGATTACATTGCTGCTTCAGTATGTACAGATGATATTCCCGTATACAACAACCGCTGCGGTCAAAGTTGGCGGAGAGGTCTTTAACTTTGTATTTTCCGCTGTTGGCAAAGAGAAAGGATCCGCTGCTGTAAAAATAAACAAAGAATGTTTTTCTTACAGTGAGGATACAAGCGAATATTCAATTATAGATATAGTTGAAACTGTAGACGGAACATTGACAAATTCCGATAATGTTGACTCATTGGTTTTTGATGTTAAGGACGCCAACAATAACCTGATTGACAGCGGCACAATAGATATTGCAGAAAACTGGACATGCAGTGAAATTGATTTCATTTTGGGAGAGAATATTTTAACGGTAACAGCTACCTGCAGCGGCGGTGAAAAAGTCAGTGATGCTATCACCGTCAAATGTTACACAGACGCATACATGCAGAATGTATCTGTAGACTGTGAAACAGATACCGACGGCGACGGCTTGGCGGATTATCTTGAACTTAATTATACCAATACCGATATTAATAATACAGATACCGACGGCGACGGCTTATCTGATTATTACGATGTATATCTTGAATATGATCCGCTTGCAGTTGACACAGACGAAAACGGAATAATTGATGCGGATGAAGATTATGACGGAGACGGCATATCAAATATAGAGGAAATTCAACTTGGAATGGATCCTGCTTATGACGATTCCGATTTAGATGGTTTAAATGATTATGAAGAAATCAATACATACGGAACAGATCCGTTAAATGAAGATACAGACGGCGACGGTGTATCAGACGGCGACGAAGTGAGAATAGGAAGCGATCCTCTGTCAGCCGAGGAAAGCTTTGCTGAAACTGTTGCATATGGAGAAACATCGGAACAATCTCCCATTTCCGTAGAGGTCACGGCAAATTTGACCGGCGATCAAGTCGGAACTCTTGACATTGATACTGTATCCTATGCAGATAATGTCATGATATCCCCAACCGTACCCGGATATTTAGGTGATGCGTATGATTTTACCGTTGACGGTGAAATTACCGGTGCAGAAATTACATTTAATTACGATTCCTCATTGGGAACAATAGGCGATGATTTCCAACCGAGAATTTATTATTACAACGAGGAAACCAAAGCTTTTGAAGAATTAGCCAACCAAACGGTTGAAGAGGGAAAAGTTACAGCGACCACAACTCATTTTTCAACATATATTCTTTTAAACAAGGTTGAGTTTGATAAGGTTTGGGAGACGGAGATAAAGACTCCCGAAACAGATCCGAATCAACAGTATACAGGCTTGGATATTGTATTTGTTATCGATTCATCAGGAAGTATGGCTTGGAATGATGAAAAAGGCATAAGAAAATCAGCTGTAAAACAATTCATTGAAAAATTATCCGATAATGATAGGGGAGCGGTTGTTGACTTTGACAGCAGCGCAAGCGTATATCAGGGTTTAACATCGGACAAATCCTTGTTGACAAGTGCAGTAGATCGTATTAACAGCTCCGGCGGAACAAGTTTAAGTGCGGGAATAAGCACAGCAATAAATCTGTTTACATCATCCTCATATACTCGTACAGATGCTTATAAATATATAATTTTCCTGACCGACGGCGACGGTTCATACAGTACCTCATACACCACCCGTGCAGCAGAAAATAATATCATCATTTATACGATCGGTTTGGGATCCGGCGTAAAAGAGTCCACATTAAAGGCTATAGCGGAAGGCACAGGCGGAAAATATTATTTCGCTACTCTTTCAGATGATTTGGAATCTATATATGAAGAAATATCATTTGAAACCATAGACTATACCACCGATACAAACGGAGACGGCATTCCGGATTATTACAATGAATTGATTTATCGCGGAGAATTGGTCCTCACTAACGGCTCGGATGAATTTAAGGGCATCGATTTTAATTACGGTGAAGATCAGGACGGAACAACTTTGTGCGACGATTTGGACGGTGACGGACTGCTTAACGGAGAGGAACTGAAAATAGTTACAGTAAACGGAAAAACCTGCATAAAAATGATTTCGGATCCTTGTATGGTATATTCGGACGACGATGATTACAACGATATGTATGAGACATTAATAGGAACCGATCCGCTTGTTCCCTCTTATTTGACTTCGTCTGTTGAATACTTCCTTGATGATTCCAATTACACATATTATAACATCTTTGAGGGAGAAAGCGGTATTCTCAATACTGCAGCAAGGAACATATGGTCGACAATAACACTTAATATCAGCCATAAAGACGAAGCTCAGGGCATGATTACAAAATTCTTGACTGACCAGGCTACGATTGAAGGAATAACGGAGACTTCCAATCAAAAAGCAAAGAAAATATCCGTAAATGTGGCTATACAGGCGGTTGATCAAGCAAGCGACATCGTATCATATGGTCAAACGGCTGCGGATTATGCACTTAAAGCTGCAATTAAAATTAGTATTAAGAAGTTGATCAGTGACGCTAACCCGGCAAAAGTTTTCAAATCGGATGATTTTATGTCAAAAATTGTAGATCTAATAAATAGATTTGATAAGATTCAAGGCATGGAAAAGAGCTTAAAAATTGTTTCGGAAGTTGGCGATGTATTAGATGTTGTCACCGTGTCTATAGATGAAATTGCGGATATTTCTTCAATTGCAAGCACATACAGCAGCTTGGCAGCTACATCACAGTATTTCAAGGAGTTTGAAGATATTTTAATTACAATAGCAAACAAGGACGATATGGATGAAAAATATGTGGCAAAAGCTGTTCAGCCGATATTAGAATCCTTGCAAAACGATAAGAAAAATTTCTCTTCTGATTTTTGCCGTGATTTGGCTGTTGCTACCACCGAAAATCTTGTAAGCATCGGTTTGACACTGCTTTCAAAAGCCAATCCTTTCTTGGGTGCGGTAAATACAATTGTCGGTCTAATTGATAAGCTTTATATGAGTGACATAACCGAAGGAGCATACGCCTTGTATGTGGTTAATGAGCTTGTGGATGGGGCAAGAACGCTGATATCATACAAAACAAACAAAGCAGGTGACTTCTGCTCCGTTGACGAGTCGCAAAAAATCTATTTTAGATTTATATACAGCGCAAGACTTGAAGGCGGAAAATACGCAATGCAAATTGTAAACAAACAAATCTTTATAGGCGAAAAAGATAAGGTTGTGAGACAGCAGGTATCAGAAGCAATAGATAGTGAAAACAGCCTTATGAAAAAAAATTATGATTACATGAACTTGTAACAAACAAGAAACGGATGTGCTTAATGCATGTCCGTTTTTAATTTTCCGCCGCAATAATATTTTATTGCATATTGCAGTATTTTTCTTTTTATGATACAATAAGCTAAAAGCAAAGCATAAAGTTTGTTCCAAATAACAAAAGGAGGATTTTCATGGGAAAGCGAATTATTGTTGCGGGCGCAGGTCACGGCGGAATTGCAGCCGCATACATCCTTGCCCAAAGGGGCTTTGACGTTACGGTTTACGAAAGAAAAAAAAGAGAGGATTTGGGCTACGACTGGACGGATATATTTGACAAAAAGGGCTTTACCGCCTGCGGAATGGATATTCCTTCAAGGGAGCTTTATAATCTTAAGCACGATATGACATTTTACGGACCGTCATTCAGTACTGCGCTGAGACAGCATACTCCGGAGGATCAGCTTGAAATTCAGATGGAGCGCAAGGACATTTACGAGCATTTAATTTCCCATGCATTGTCAAAGGGCGTTAAATTTGAATTTGAAACCGAAGTGAAGGCTCCGATTTTATTCGGAAACAGAGTTGTGGGAATAAAAACCGAAAAGGGAGACATATACGGCGACCTTATTATCGATGCAGCCGGAATAAATTCTCCCGTAAGGACTCAGCTGCCGCCCTCATTGGGCATCCAAAACCGTGTTAAGGAATATGAGCAGTTTTATGTGTACAGAGGATTTTACAACAAAACCGCCGAGGCAGACGAGAATAATTTCAAGGTGCTTCTTCTCTACGAAAACAAGCTGGGCATTAATTGGATTGCAACGGAAGAGGATCATACGGACGTTCTTATAGGCAGATTTGAGCCTATAAATATGGACGAGGTAAACGAAACCTTAGAGTCCTTAAGGAAAATCAACGACTCTATCGGAACGGAGCTTTTAAGGGGCGGGCAGTTTGTGAATATCCCCGTCCGTCAGCCGCTGGGCATCCTTGTTGCGGACGGCTATGCAGCCGTAGGCGACAGCGCATTTATGACCGTTCCCATTATCGGATCGGGAATTGCAAACAGTCTGAAGGCTGCGGCAATTCTTGCGGATGCGGTCTGCGCCGACAAAAATATGTCCTACAGCGCCGAAACTCTTTGGGAATACCAGAAGAATTTTTATAAGAAAATGGGAAGCGGACTTGCGCCCCTTGCCTGTATAAAGCTTATGCTTACAAGACTTAAGGGCAGTGAGCTTGATTACATTTTTGACAACGGAATTTTAAATGCCGATGATATGACAATCGGTGCAGACTCCACAAGCCTTGCCGCCATGGTAAGCGGAATGGGTCTTGACGATATTAAAATTAAGCTCAAGGGTCTTATAAAAAATAAGGATGTGCTGAAAAAGGTTGTGAGAATGGGCAAGGAGATTGTTGCCGCAACGGCAGTCACCGCCGCAATGCCGAAAAGCTACAACAGAAAAAAGGCGCTTAAATGGGTTAAAAGCTATAACGGCTGCTTTAAGCATTAAGTAACCACTGATTAAATCACGCCTAACGGCTGAGTACGCCGCCTGCTTGA
>JAJQGK010000021.1 GCA_021200555.1 Clostridiales bacterium
AGATGGGTATAAGATACAGGGGTTATGCTGTGCATTCCCTCGGGAGTGACGGAGGTTGAGCGGAGAGCGGTGCATGACGCCGCAAGAATAGCCGGCGCAAGGTACGTAAGCCTTATTGAGGTTCCCATGGCGGCGGCAATCGGCGCAGGGCTGCCCGTAAGCGAGCCGGTAGGGAGTATGATTGCCGATTTGGGTGCCGGCACAAGCGAGGTGGCGGTGGTATCCCTTGGCGATGTGGTGGCTTCAAACTCCGTAAGAATAGGCGGAGATGATTTTGACGAAGCGATAATCGCTTACATAAGACGCAAGCACAATCTGCTTATAGGCGAGAGAACGGCGGAGGACATTAAAATCAAGATTGGTTCGGCGTTTCCCTATGACGGAGAGGCGGCAATAAATATCAAGGGCAGAAATCTTGTGGACGGTCTGCCGAAAAACGTGGAGATAACCTCTGCCGAAGTCAGAGAGGCCATTTCGGACTGCGTAAACCAAATTGCGGATATGATAGCGGACACCCTTGAGCGGACCCCTCCGGAGCTTGCCTCCGATATTTTGGATCGAGGCATAACTTTGTCGGGCGGCTCGGCTCTTTTAAGAGGCATGGACAAATTCTTATCCCATGTTACGAAAATGCCCGTCCGCATTGCCCCCGAACCTCTTGACTGCGCAGTGTTGGGTACGGGAAGATGCCTTGAAAAGAACATTCTGAATTTGTAATCTAAATTATACACAAACGGAAAAACAAAGATGAAAAATTTTTTTAAAAGCTCTGAATTTAAGGTTATAATGTGCATTCTTGCGGCCTTGCTGGCAGGAATGCTTGTTGCTGCTTTTTCAAGCAGCGGCACGTCGCCCTTTACAGCGGCTGCGGATATTATATATAAGCCCTTTCAACAGGCGGCGGCTTATATTGCCGAAAAAACCTCCGATTGGAAGGCGTCCTTTGTATCATCCTCCGTATACAAGGATCAGATTGCCGAGCTTGAGTCGGAAATAGACGAATACAACGAGGCTCTGGCGGATTATGAGAGAACGAAGCAAAAGCTTCAGGCATATGAGGAATTTCTGCAGGTCAAGGAGGACAATCCGGATTTTGAATTTATATCCGCCTCAGTCGTATCAAGGAACACCTCGGATATATACGACTCCTTTACCCTTGACAAGGGCAGCGTAAACGGAGTGGAGGTTGACAATCCGGTTATCTACGGCAGCTGCGTAGTGGGCATCGTCAAAGAGGTAGGCACCGCAACGTGCGTTGTCAAGACAATCCTCGACCCGTCGCTCAATATCAGCGTTTATGAAATTAAATCAAGAGAAAACGGATACTCAACCACAACGGCGGCCTTATCCTATGAGGGACTTTGCAAAATGTCCGGACTTTCAAAGGACACGGCAGTGGCTCCGGGCGGAATAGTCTGCACATCGGGACTCGGCGGAATTTTCCCGAGAAATCTGATTGTGGGAACGGTTACGGAGCTTCAAAATGAAACCGCCGACGTATCCCTTTACGCCGTAATAGAGCCGGGCGCAGACGTAAATACCGTAAACGACGTTCTTATTATAACCGCCTTCGCCTCGGACAGCGAGGACAGCACGGAGTAAAAAAACAAGCTGCAATAATGCGGTTCGCATTTTTTAACAATGTTCACAACCCATAAAAATAAGAGGTAAAAATGTTCAAACGAGAGGGCTTTTATATTTTCGCAAAAAGAATATTGCTCCTTGCGCTCTGCATTCTGACGGCTATGTTTCAGAATACGGAGGGGCTTTTGCCTGAAATTTTCGGTTCACGCTTTATGCCTCTCATTCCGCTTGCCGTGTGCATCGGAATATTTCGGGGAGAGATGTCGGGTCTGATTTACGGGGCGATTGCAGGCTGCTTTTGGGATGTCTGCTCATCGGGAGCCGACGGCATACACGCCTTTTATCTTGCTTTTATAGGCTGTGCGGCGGGAGTTCTGACCCACTATTTAATGAGGAGAAATATTGTCACTCAATATTGTCTGACAACCGTAAGCTGCGTAATATTCGTACTTATTTACTGGTTCATAACGGTATATATTCCCGTCGGAGACGCCGAATACAAGGCTCTTTTGACATTTTACCTACCCTCGGCGGTGATTACAATCGCTCTGTCCTTTGTTTCGTATTTTACCGTAAAGCTTATCACGGGTGAAAAGCGGAACGATTAAATCAGGTCTGAATGCACAAATAATGCGGGGTGAAAATAAAAATGAAAAAATCGAAATCCGGCGGGAGAATGAGATTTATAGTAATACTCTTCACCGCAGTAATCATAGTTTACGGCGTTGTGCTTACAAATGCCGTTGTGCTTGACAGCGACGAATACGACGATGCAGGCGACACATCGTCAACATACGAGGTTGTGGTTGAGGCTGCAAGAGGCGAAATTTACGACAGAAACGGCGTTGTCCTTGTTTCAAACCGCCAGGGGAACAGCATTGAATTTAACGCTGCGTTTTTTCCCTCTCAGTCAAAGCAAAGCGAGAGAAATGCAATTATATCCGCGCTTATAGAGCTGTGCGAGTCAAAGGGCGAGGAATGGACAGACAACCTTCCCATAATTTACGATGAGGACGGGTCAATTGCTTTTGCCGAAAACAGGGAAACCGATATAAAAAATCTTAAAGCGTCCAACATGCTGAATTTAAACTCCTACGCAACAGCCGAAAACTGCCTTGACGCTCTTATTGAAATGTACTCTCTTGAGGATTACGATGAGGTTATGGCGAGGAAAATCGCCTCCGTGCTTTATGAGATGTGGCGGACAGGCTTTTCCGTAAGCACTCCTTATACATTTGCGGAGGACGTATCCAACGAAACCATATCCATAATAAAGGAAAAAAGCGACTTTTTCCAAGGCGTTGAGGGGACGGTCAACACATACCGTGAATTTACAGACGGAACACTTGCGCCCCATATAATCGGAATTACGGGAATTATCAGCAGCGATGAATACACAAGCAGAACAAGCGAGCTTCAGGACAGCATTGACAGCGGGAATTACTCCGAAGATGAGATTGCCGAGCTTGAGCTGAACGCCTACTCACTTACGGATTATGTGGGCAAATTCGGCATTGAAAGTGCAATGGAAAGCTATCTCAGAGGAACAAAGGGAATAGAGAGCATTACCGTTGACAGCGACGGAAACGTAACATCCGAGTATACCATAGTTCCGGAGCAGGGAGCGTCCGTGGTCCTGACTATAGATTCGGGACTTCAGAGGGTGGCTCAAAACGCCCTTGAAACGAGAATAAACGAGCTTACCGCATCGGCGGGGCTTGAAGCGGCGGGAGCGGTGGTCGTTCTGGATGTTGACACGGGAGAGGTTCTTGCAAGCGCATCCTACCCTTCCTACGATTTATCGAAATATTATGAAAATTACAACACCCTTTTGGAAGACGAAGCGACTCCCCTTGTAAACAGAGTTCTTCAAAGCACATATGAGCCCGGCTCAACGATGAAGCTTTCAACGGCGTTGGCGGGACTTGACACGGGAGCGATAACAAGCAGCACAACATTTTATTGCAGCTCCGTATTCCAATATTACGACACCACGTTCTCTTGCTTAAGCGCTCACGGAACGCTGAATGTAATCTCCGCCCTTGAAAAATCCTGCAACATATTTTTCTACAACGTTGCGCAAACTGTAGGCATAGACGTTATGAACAGCTACAGCACAATGCTGGGACTGGGGCAAAAAACGGGAGTAGAGCTTTCCGAAGTGGCAGGAATACTTGCAGGAAGAGCGTACAGGGAGTCCATCGGCTCAACATGGCAGATGGGCGATACAATTCAGGCAGCGATAGGTCAGTCGGACAACCTGTTTACCATTCTCCAGCTTGCAAATTACTGTGCAACCATAGCAAACAACGGCACAAGATACAAATGTCATTACGTCAAATATATAATGTCGGCGGATCACAGCGAAATACTTTACGAAGCTGAGCCTGAGGTTTTGGAGCAGGTGGATATTTCCCAAGATGCGATAAATATTGTAAAGCAGGGAATGCTTGCCGTTACAACAACCGGTTCATGCGCTGCGGCGTTTGCGGATATATCGGAAAAGGTTGGCGCAAAAACAGGTACGACTCAGGTTAAAAAGGTGGTAAACGGCAAGACTGTAGAGGGAAACAACGGATTAAACATATCCTTTGCTCCTTATGACGATCCGGAAATAGCAATAGCCGTAATTATCGAAAATCTCGACAGCGGAACCGCCACCGCAAACGTCTCCGCAGATATATACGAGTATTACTTTTCCACCAAAAACCAAATTTCATCCGTTCAGTCGGCGGACGAGCTTTTAAGATAACACAGACGCTGTTTACAGTATACTGATTTTGTTTTTAAAAGCTTAATTCAACAAATGGAGATTAAAATGGAAAAAACAACGGATATTATTTTCATAGGCTCCGGCAAGGGCGGCGTAGGCAAGTCCACGATTACCGCCTTTCTGGGAAAATCCTTATCCGAAAAAGGGAAAAAGACGCTTATAATCGACTCCGATTCCGGACTGGGCGCCATGGACATTTTGCTTAAGGCATCGGACAAGGTTATGAATACATGGCTTGACGTTTCCGAAAACGGCTGTTCCGTAAGCAGCGCGGCAATAAAAATAACCGAAAACCTGTTCCTGCTGCCTGCGCCGAGATTTTTTCCTCAGGAGCTTAATGAAAACGCTTTAAAGGATGTTGTATCGCTTTGCGAAGGGGAATATGACTGCATATTAATTGACGGCTCCGCCGGAATTGACCGAGGCTTTGCAATGTGTCTCAAAGCGGCGAACAGATGCATTTTTGTGGCGACTGCCGATGAAATATCCGTGAAATGCGCATGCTCCGCTGCGGACAGAGCAAACGAGCTTGGGTTTGACGCTGAGAATATCAGGATTGTGATTAACCGTTTTGAAAAGAAAGCGGCTCAAAAAAGCAGGCTGCTTAACATTGACGGCGTTATAGACAAATCCGGCGTTATGCTTTTGGGCGTTGTTCCCTTTGACAAGTCAATTGCCTACTCATCGGTTACGGGCAAATATCCGCCGCCGAAAAGCAGATTTATGAAAGCGGTTGACAGAATTGCAAGAAGAACCGACGGAGAATACATACCGCTCAGACTCGATTGAACCCGTATAAATATTTTTATTCTTATTTTTAAATATATAAAATAAAATATTGAAAATTAAGAAAATCTGTGTTATTATAAATTATACGGCTATACGGCAAATTTTACATCGTAAATCAATTTTACAACATATATTAAATTAAAAGAAAGATGGTGTACAAGAATGAATATTGCTTTGATTGCCCATGATTCAAAAAAGGAGTTATTGACTCAGTTCTGTATCGCTTACTGCGGTATTTTGAGCCACCACAACCTGTGTGCCACAGGCACAACGGGAAGGCTTGTGGGAGATGCAACGGGCTTAAATATATCAAGGTTCTTAAGCGGCTCCCAGGGAGGAGTTGAACAGATAGCCTCGAAAATCCAGTGCAATGAAATAGATCTTTTGCTTTTCTTCAGAGATCCTCTGAACGCCAAACCCCATGAACCCAACGAAGCGGCGATTTTAAGACTTTGCGACGTTCACAATATCCCCTATGCCACAAATATCGCAACTGCCGAGTCCCTTATTGTGGGGCTTGAGCGGGGAGATTTGGATTGGCGCAATATCGTAACATCCGCAACGGGACTTGACGGCTCAGATTTGGTTGATTAATCATATCCTGATGCAACGCAAATAAATATATTTAAACTCGGTTTTAATCGAAAATTTCGTAAGCGGGGTGGGCTTTCCGCCCGCTCTGCTTACTTTGTTAAAAACAAAATTTTATGTTTGCAAATGCCGTCATTTGACCGCATAAATTTACAGAACCGATTATTATAAAATGAGATAAAGCTTCTTATGTATTGCACATTGCAGTGCATTTTATTACTGATTGTCAAAATATGAGGTGAATTATGCCTATACTTACAAAAGCTCCCCGAGGAACGGGAGACGTTCTGCCCGGAGAGAGCTCCAAAATAAGATTTGTTGAGTCCACTATGCTTGAAACAGCCGAATGTTTCGGATTTAAGGAGATACGCACTCCCGGCTTTGAGCATACGGAGCTGTTTAACCGCTCTGTGGGCGACACAACCGATATTGTACAAAAAGAAATGTATACGTTTAACGATAAAGGCGGCAGATCCGTCACGCTCAAGCCCGAGGGAACGGCAGGAGCCGTCAGGGCTTTTATCGAGCACGGACTTTTTAACGAGCAAATGCCCGTAAAGCTGTCTTACGTGACTCCCGCCTACAGATACGAAAAGCCCCAATCGGGAAGACTCAGGGAATTTCACCAATTCGGCGTTGAATGCTTCGGAGCGGCAACTCCGGCTGCGGATGCCGAGGTTATCTCCTTGGGAAAGCAGATTTTCGACTTTTTCGGTGTTAAGGATTTAAGATTGGAGATAAACTCCATAGGCTGCCCCGAATGCAGGAAAAAATATCAGGACGCTTTAAAGTCTTATTTTTCCGAAAAAGAGGATAAGCTTTGCGGTACCTGCAAAGGCAGGCTTAACAGAAATCCCATGAGGATTCTTGACTGCAAAAGTCCCATTTGCTCGGAAATCGCATCTCACGCTCCCGTAATTTTGGATTATCTCTGCGACGAGTGCAGGGAGCATTTTGAGCTTGTACAAAAATATCTTAACGCCATGGAAATTGAATTTACGGTTAATCCCTCCATTGTCAGAGGGCTTGATTATTATACGAGAACGGTTTTTGAATTTGTAACCGGCTCCTTGGGCGCTCAAAGCGCAGTCTGCGCCGGAGGACGATATGACGGTCTTACCGAGGAGCTGGGCGGAAATCCCACTCCCGCCTGCGGATTTGCCCTGGGAATCGAAAGGTTCATGCTCCTTTTACAGGCGGAAAATATCGAGCTGCCGCCGGAAAATCCCATTGACCTTTACATCGCATCCATGTCTCCGGAGGGCAATATTTTAGCCGCAAAATTGGCTTCCGATATAAGGAACGAGGGAGTTACCTGCCTGTTTGACACGGTGAACCGCTCCTTAAAGGCACAGATGAAATTTGCGGGAAAAACGGGAGCGCTGTTTACGGTGGTGCTGGGCGATGACGAGATAAAAGCGGGAAAGGCAAAGGTCAAATACATGGCGGACGGTTCCGAAACGGAAATCGGGCTTGATGATTTTGCCGAAAACTTTATGCAGATATCAATCGGCAAAGCCGTAGCCGAATTTGACGGCGGAAACGATTTTGATTTATCCTCATTTTTGGGGAATATGTAAATTCATCAAATCTACGTTAGCGGAGGATTGTATACAATGGAACTGATGACAGGGCTGAAGAGAACCGATTACTGCGGCGATCTTCGCGGAAAAGATATAGGAAAAACGGTAACGCTGTTCGGCTGGGTTCAGCGTCAAAGAGATTTAGGCTCCCTTATATTCATCGATTTAAGGGACAGAACGGGCATTATCCAGCTTGCCTTTGACGAGAATACGGCTAAGGATGCTTTTGAAAAAGCGGCTTCGGCAAGAAGCGAGTTCGTTTTGGCAGCCGTGGGTGTTGTAAGGGAACGCTCCGCAAAAAATTCCGAAATCCCCACAGGCGATATCGAAATTGAAGTAAACGAGCTGAGACTCCTTGCAAAAAGCGAAACTCCCCCCTTTGAGATTGTGGAAAACTGCCCCACCTCGGAGACCACAAGGCTTAAATACAGGTATCTTGATTTAAGAAGACCGGATTTACAGAGAAATATTCTTTTAAGGAACAAAGTCGCAAAAATTACCCGTGATTTCTTTTATGACAACGGATTTATCGAAATTGAAACGCCCATGCTTATGAAATCCACTCCCGAGGGCGCCCGTGATTTTCTTGTACCCTCAAGGCTCCACAACGGCAGCTTTTACGCTTTGCCCCAATCGCCTCAGCTTTACAAGCAAATTTCCATGGTTGCGGGCTTTGACAGGTACATTCAGCTTGCCAGGTGCTTCAGAGACGAGGATTTAAGAGCGGACAGACAGCCTGAATTTACGCAGATAGACCTTGAAATGTCCTTCGTAGATGTGGAGGATGTACTTGAAATTATCGAGAAGTACATACACACGCTGTGGAAGCAGGCGATAAACGTTGACATTCCCGAAAAACTCCCCCGCCTTACATATGCCGAGGCAATGGAGAGATACGGCTCGGACAAGCCCGACACACGCTTTGATATGGAGCTGTTCAGTCTTTCGGACGAGGTGAGGAACACCGGCTTTGCAGTATTTAAATCAGCTCTTGAGGAGGGCGGCGCAGTTTACGGAATTACCGCCAAAAACGCCGTTAAGACTTACTCAAGAAAGGAAATTGACAAACTTACGGAGTTTGCCAAGGGACTGGGCGCAAAGGGTCTGGCATGGATAAGGATGACCGACGACGGATTGGCGTCCTCCTTTGCAAAGTTTATGACAGAGGATGAGATGTCCGCAATTCTCGCCAAAGCCAAAGCCGAAAAGGGCGATGTGGTGTTCATTGTAGCCGACAGGAAGAAATCCCTTGTGCTGTCCGTTTTGGGAGCAATAAGATGCGAGGCCGCAAAAAAGCTTGACATTATCAAGCCCGGTTACAATTTCCTGTGGATTACAGAGTTCCCGTTCTTCGACTGGGACGAGGACACGCAGCAATTTGTCGCCATGCACCATCCGTTTACGGCGCCTCTTGATGAGTGCCTTCCCTATTTGGAGACGGACAAGGCAAATGTCAAGGCGAAGGCTTATGACCTTGTGCTAAACGGAATAGAGCTGTCATCCGGTTCAATCAGAATTACAGATCCGGAGCTTCAGGACAGAATTTTCAACCTGCTGGGGCTTTCCGAAGAGGAGGCTCAGGAGAAATTCGGGTTCCTGCTGGGAGCGTTCAAGTACGGCGCGCCGCCTCACGGAGGTATGGGAATAGGGCTTGACAGACTTGTAATGCAGATGATCGGAGCGGAAAGCCTGAGAGATGTAGTACCCTATCCCAAGCTTAAAGACGCCACGGAGCCCATGACGGAGTGCCCGTCGGAAGTGGACAAGGATCAGCTTGACGTTTTGGGAATAGAGATAAAGAAAACGGCCGACAGCAATCGGCAATAAACATTCGGCGGATATTTTAATTTCCGATATAACTACTATTTTTATTGAAAGAGGAGAATTTCAATGAACAAAAAATTCACAAAAATCATTTCTGTTATTCTCAGCGTTGTAATGCTCATATCCGTTTGTGTAATATCGGTATCGGCAGCGGAAAGCGGCGATTACTATTACACTCAGGGTGATTACACAATTCATTACACCGTTTACGCAGCCGAAGGCGAGTCAAAGGGCAATATCCTCTTTATGCACGGCTTCCTTTATTCAGGCTCAACCTGGAACGGAGTTGCGGAAATTATGAGCAGTGAAGGCTATGACTGCTATCTTGTGGATTTGCCGAATTACGGCGAAAGCACAAGAGAAAACGGCGACACGGAAATTATCGAGAGAGAAGAGCTTATGGTAGGTCTTATGGAGTCCGTAGCGTCCCTTGACCAATGGATCGTTGCGGGACATTCCATGGGCGGCGGAATAGCCCTTAACATTGCCTGCGACCACCCTGAAATTCAGGCGCTTCTGCTCTATTGTCCCAGCGAAATCAACATGGTTCAAAGCAATTTCCTTACTTCAATTACAACAAACACTCTGCTTATGAACGGCTTTCAGAAGATTTTCAACGCCATTCTCAGTATGAAATTCATTGTAAAGCTTGCGGTTTATCTTGTAACGAAGGATTGGAGCTACGCCAAGAACTATGATACGGACGTTCTTACCGAACCCCTCAAGCAGGACGGCACGTTTATGGGTATGATGTACTCGTCAATGATTGCAAGGAATACGGATTTGGAGGCGGCATCAAGCCTTGATATGCCCATAATGCTTATGTGGGCGGAAGATGACAATGTTCTGTCCTCATCCAATGTTTCAAACATCACAAACGCTTTGACGAACGCAGAAGTAAACACCGTTGCCGGCGGACATATAGTTATCGAAACCGATCCGGAAACCGTTGCGGGAATTACCATTGATTTTTTGTCACAGCTTGCGTAAATTCCAAAGGCAAAAATAAAAATCGTATATATAAGAGAGCGGCTCTCAATGTTGCTTAATCTTAATATAAAAATAATGCTCTTTATAAAATGCCTGCTGAAAATATAATTCAGCAGACATTTTTTTGCATTTTAAATTGCCGTTTCTACGCTTTCATTATTGATTGCATTGCGTAACATCACGCCCTGTCCGCTGTACATCAACAGAAAACTCACCGAAATTACTCTGATTTTCAATTACGCTGTTAATAGGATATATTTTGTCGTAATTTCCATGTCCGGAAAATTGAATTATTTCACTGTATTGCCAATCACGGGAAATCATATAAACATTTTCTTCTGTTTTAATAATAATCGCCTCGTCAAATTCAATTCGCCATTTTCCATTATTAATTGTGATATTATCATTGACAACAGTTATGCTTGTGATTTTCTCGTTGATTTCAATTGTATGAGTTTTCTCATTCAGATATGGAACAAAGGGCTTATTTCTGTCTTCTATTTTAGCTGAAAATCCTGAAATATCATCTAATTTGCCTAAAAAAGGCGTTGGTTTTTCAAGATTGCTTAAATCAATAGCATTTTCCTCAAAATTTATGCGGATGTTTCCATAAGATCGTGAGAATTTTGCTTCACTTTCACCAAGCTCAACAGAAACAAGTTTTTTTCCAATCTTTTTGCAAAGGAAGTTAATTGCTTCTTCGCTTAATTTTGCTTTGAACATCATTCATCCCTCCAATATAAAATGAATCTTTTGATTTTTTACTTTCGGCGAATCGGAAACCGAAATTTCAATAGCCGGACTACCCTTTGTACTCGTTATTAAATAACCCACTGATTAAATCGCGCCTAACAGCTGAGCGCTCTGACTGCTTGATCCTTTTCCCGCAATACATCGTCACAAACGCTCACAATACGCCGGTATTCCTTGCTCCTTGTTCCTTGTCTTGCGAAAAATCCGCAAAGCTGCGACGCACTCGATTTAATCAGCTTAATGATAATCGAAAAGCAAAAGTACGGTGCGGATACCATTAACTTCGTACTCTTGCTTTTGTTAGTATTTAATTTAAATGATTATTCATCAGGTTTTTATTCCTGCGAACTGGGTCATATAGAGGGAATAATAATACCCTTTTTTCTTTAAGAGCTCATCATGGCTGCCGGTTTCCACGACTCTGCCCTTATCCATAACCACAATCACATCCGCATCCTGAATGGTGGAAAGTCTGTGGGCGATAATAAGGCTTGTTCGGTTTTCCATAAGCTTTACCATAGCGTCCTGGATTTGCTTTTCCGTTTTTGTATCTACCGATGAAGTCGCCTCGTCAAGAATGAGTATATCCGGATTTGCAAGAACGGCTCTTGCTATTGCCAGCAGCTGTCTTTGTCCCTGAGACAGGTTTTCTCCTGCGTGAGTCAGATAGGAATGATATGCTTCCGGCAGCTTTTCGATAAAGTATGCGGAATTGCTCGTCTTTGCGGCGTAAATCATCTCCTCATCGGAGGCGTCAAGATTGGAATATTTTATGTTATGCTCTATTGTGTCGGAGAACAGCACGGTGTCCTGAAGTACGATTGCAATGCTTTTTCTCAGCTTGTCACGCTTAATGCTGTAAATGCTTTGACCGTCAATTGTAATGTCACCCGAATCAACGGGATAAAAACGCATAAGAAGGTTTACGACCGTTGTTTTTCCGCTGCCCGTTGCGCCAACAAGAGCAATCTTCTGCCCCGGCTTAACATTGAGATTGAAGTCAAACAGCACCTGCTTGTCGGGAATGTAGGAGAAGTTTACATTTTTGAAGCACAGAGAACCTCTGACGTTTTTAATATCTTCATCGCCGGATTTATCCTCGTCCGGATAGTCTATCAGCTCAAAAACTCTCTCTGCGCCTGCCAATGCGGTTTGAAGCGAGCCGTAAAGCTGCGCAAGATCGTTAATAGGTCTGGAGAACTGCTTAGCGTAAATTATAAATGCGGAGATTGTGCCGATTGTAATAAGCTCGTTGTATGCGAATAATCCGCCGAATGCCGCTACGATAACAAACCCTATATTTGAAATGCAATTCATTATGGGACCCATTGAGCCGCCGAGGATTTCCGCCTTTATGCTGACATCCTTAAGCTTGTCGGAGGTTTCGTTAAATTCCTTTATAACGTTGTCCTGCTGATTGTACGCCACCACCGATTTATATCCCGTAATCATCTCCTCAGAGTGTCCGTTAAGCCTGCCCAGCATTTGGGAGCGCTGACGGTAAACCTTACGCATTGCCTTTGACATCTTTTTTGTTATTACAACGGTTAAAATTACGGTGACCATTGTAATGAGAGTAAGCTGCCAGCAATAGCCGAACATAATGGCGACCGTTCCGATAATCGTAAGGACTCCCGAAATTAAAGAGCTCATGCTTTGGGAAATGGTGGTTGATATGTTTTCCACATCGTTTGTCATTCGGCTCATAATATCGCCGTTGGAGTGGGTGTCAAGATATTTCAGCGGCAAATTGTCTATTTTTTTGAACAAATCGTGACGCATTTGCTTTGTTACAGTCTGACTTAATTTTGCGGATATAAGAGTTTGAGCAAGGCTGAACAGAACCTGAAGGAGCAAAACGGACAGCAGCTCAATAAGCAGCCTGTACATTTCATCCCAATTCTTATCCTTTATGGCGTCTATTGCGTATCCTTGAATTGACGGGGAGAAAAGAGACGCAACCGTCACAGCCACAACGGCGGCAGTCAAAAGGATGAACATGGTCTTTGAGTCCTTAAAGTATTTTACAAGCTGCGAGAGAGTTTTCCCAAGCTCCTTGGGCTTTTCCGTCTCTGCTGCGCCGGGAGGGCCGCCGGGACCTCTTCTTCTGCCGAAATTTACCGCATTGGGCGCTCCGGGAGCGGAAGGGTCGGGAGCCTTGAATTTCATATCCTCCGCGCTGTCTTTTTTCTCAAATCCCCTTGGAAGCTTTTCTTTGATTTTTTCATTCGGCAACGGAAACACCCCCGTTCAGCTGTGAGTTGTAAATTTCAAGATAAGAGTCCGAGGACTTCAAAAGCTCCTCGTGAGTTCCGAAAGCGGTCATTTTTCCGTCTTCAAGCACGGCGATGTGATTCATATCCTTAATTGAAGCGATTCTTTGAGCTATAAGGATTTTTGTGGTGTTCGGGAAATTATCCCTTAAAGCCCTGTTCAGGTTCGCTTCCGTTTTAAGATCCAGTGCGCTTGTAGAGTCGTCAAAAATAAGTATTTCGGGGTTTTTCAGGATTGCCCTGCTTATGGAAATTCTCTGCTTTTGTCCGCCGGAAAGAGAGTGTCCGCTTTCCGCCACCTGCGTATAATAGCCGTCGGGCGTATTGCATATAAATTCATCCGCTTGAGCTATTTCAGCGGCTGTTTTTATTTCAAAGGGATCCGCCTCGGGCTTGCCCCATCTGATATTCGCTTCAATCGGTCTTGAATAAAGCTCTGTCTTTTGCAGCACAATTGCGATTTTATCCCTTAAATCCGTCAACGGATAATCCTTTACATTTTCTCCGTCAACCAGCACTTCTCCTTCGGTTGCATCGTAAAATCGGGGAATAAGATTTACAAGTGACGACTTTCCGCTGCCCGTTGTGCCGATAATTCCGAGAGACTCCCCTCTTTTAACCTTAAAGCTGATATTTTCAAGCACGCTTTTTCCGCTGCCGTTGGGATAGGAGAAGCTTACGTTTTTAAATTCAACCTCGCCTGTTTTTTCAGACTCGGCGGTTACGCTTCCGTCCTGCACAGCCGGATCGCATGAGAGAACCTCGTTTATTCTGTCCCATGACGCTTTTGAGCGGGTGAAGGTCTGGAAAATGTTTGCCATAAAGGTTATGCCGTTAAGAATTTGAGCCAAATATGTAAGAGCTGCCATAATTTCTCCGGGAGTTGTGGTTCCGCCGGACTGAATGTTGATACCGCCCACAAATATAACCGCCACGGTGCAGACGTTCAAAACAATATTCATACATGGGGACATAAAGGCCAAAAGATACTGCACCTTGAGATTTGTTTTATAAAGCCCTGTGTTTGCCTCGTCAAACCTCCCCATTTCATAATCCTCTTTAACGTATGCCTTAATAACTCTTGCACCGGCGACATCCTCCTGCATAACATTGTTTACTCCGTCCAGCTTTTTCTGAACGACAACGAACATTTTGGACGCTTTCTTCATAAAAAAGATTACGAAAAACAGGATGAAGGGTATTGCGCAGGCTGCGACAACGGAAAATTGCGGGGACTGTCTGTAAAGCATAAAAACTCCGCCGACAAACATTGCGGAGTTCCTGACAATACCTCTGACAAGCATATTGACCATATTTTGAACCTGGTTGACATCGTTTGTAAGTCTTGTTACAAGGGATCCGGTGGTGATTTTATCCGTTTGCTGAAAGGATAAATTCATAATCTTCCCGAACAAGTCCTTTCTCAAATCATTGCCGAAATTCTGAGAAGCAAGGTTCGCAAAAACACCGCTCATTATTCCGCAAAAGCCGCCGAAAATAACGAGCAGTATCATTTCCCCGCCTACGGTTAAAATCAAAGATAAATTGTAGCCGAGAACACCGTTATCCACGATATCCGCCATCATGTCCGGCTGAATAAGATCCATTGCAATTTCGCCGATCATGAAAAGTGGAGCGATAAGACACCAGTGCCAATATTTTTTCAAATACTTTAACATTTAAACGCTCCTTTGATTGAATTAATATACATACATTAATATTATAGTCTGTAAATTCGGTTCGTCAAGTTAAAATTTACTTAAAACAGACTGTGTGAAGAATGTCGGATGACAGATTTTTGAGTAAAAAACACCGGTTTCAATATTGCGTCAACGCTTTTCCGAAGATTATGCAGCTGTGAAATTTGTATTGCAATTTTAATTCACTTGTGGTATACCATTATTAGGCGTATATATATTTCGGCAACAAAAGGGAGCGGTCAAAATGTCAAAACACAGAAAACCACCAAACAAGGGCAGGCAGCCGGGCAAATGTCCGGAGCCGTTTAATTCCTTGGCTGACATTGCCGGCACTATTGCAATGTCTGCGGTTGCGGCAAATGCGGAGGCAAAGCATCATTACAGCGAAAAAGGCAAGATAAACCCATATACTGCCACGGCTGTCGGAATGTCTGCCGGATTAATCAACAATACGAAGGATATTATCCGCACCGGAGCTGTTCTCGGCATATTGGGCTCTTTTGACGATGACGATGATGAGTCCGGCAACGATCTAAGCAGTCTTATTGATACAAACGACAGTCTGCATTCCCTTAACGATGATGACGACTTGGAAGACGATCTTGATTTTGGCGGCCTTGAACTTGAGAATAATTTCGGCGGAGAATTGTCAACTTCCGAGCTTACACAATCAACACCCATGTCAGCCCCGATTACGTTATCATTTAAGACCGAAGCTCCCGATGCCGTAAAAAGGTCCGATTATCCCGACGAGCGGAAATATGACGCAGCGTGCCGTATTTATGATTTAAAACACAACAATGCGTTTATTTTTTCCGGCACCAGCGTAGAACAGGAAATTGACCGATGCCAATTTATTTTAAACTCCGACACCATTGCCGCACAATATATTACCGCTAATAATGATTTTCAGTATGCACAAGCGGTGAAAGATAACTTTTCGCTTCCCATTACCGTACCGGATGATTTTGAATGCCTCTTCTTAGATCTGGTCGAGGTGGACACGGCTTTGGCTGTGAAGGTCTGGAGCTGGTGCGTTCTCACATTCAGTCCGTACACCCAATATATGCGGTACAAGCAGGCGATTTTCAACGATATTCTCGGCCACTCCGAGAAATATCCGCCGAAGCTCCTTGATTTAACAATCCGGGAAATGGAGAACAACCCCGATTTTCTCACAGGCATTTTGGAAAAGAACCCCCAATTTCCGTCTGCCGGAAGGTATATTGCATATGCGCTGCAGCAGAACCGGACGGAGATTGCGGTGCGGATGTTCCGCTCTGCTATTTCCCATCCCAACAGAAAGGTCTATAATCTCGAACAGTTAATTAATGAAATTATAAATGATTGCAAAAATTGGGAAGAGCTGGAAACCATGGAGGCTTTTAAATTCCACATTTTCCCCATCATCAAGCAGATTAAAGATAAACGAATACGGCGATTGCTGCCCCGATTCGAGGACTCCATGGACAGCTATATTGAGTCCGTCGAATCAAATTGTAAAAAATATCAATATTCCCGCCGTTTTGCATGGCGAAAAACTTGTAAAGACGGCTCTGAGTACAGGCTTGATCCCCTGAACTTTCAAACGGAAGAGGAATATAACAAGGCGCTCCTTGAACGCAAATACAAATGGCGTACACGGCTGTCTTATAAGGCTGAAAAGTACGGTCTTAATGTAACGGACTATGAAACCGAAGAGAAATTTATGTCGGCGCTTAAGGAGGCGCAGAAAAAAGCCGGAATACAGTGGATTAACGGAAAGGAAGTTGATCCGCTTGCAGAGACGGATACGACCGTGTATACCTTTTGCGGCGTCATTTTTCCGAACGGCAGCCAAATCTACCACTACAGAACGGATGACGAGTCCCTGACCGTCGGCGACATGGTGGTCGTTCCCGTCGGACGGAACGGCAAGGAGGAGGTCGTAGAAATCGTCACTGTGGAAAAGCATCGGCGCAGAACGGCGCCCTATCCCGTGGATAAGGCAAAGTTCATCAAACATCGATATGAGGATTATAAATAAACGGGGTGTCGGCTCAATACCGGCACCTCGCTTTGATTATACTGTTGGTTTTTGCTTAATAAATTTCAATTCTGTGTGCTTTTTCTCTTCAAAATATTTTTATTGCATTATTTTTCCGATTTGTGTATCAATATAAATGGTGTACACTGTCTGCCCTGGCCGGCGGGGTTATCCGCTATGATTTCGATAAGCTCCTTATCCGTCAGTTTGATATCATCGGACTTGCCCAAAATCTCCTGTCCGATGTCGTTGGCGTCTACGATCATGCAGGTTATTCCCAGGGTATTTTTTACCTCATTGCATACGGCTGAGGGGTTTTCGGGAATCATAATTCCTATATCTCTGTATTCGGACCAAACATGGTCGTAAAATCCGTCAAGCCCGCTGACCTCTTGTCCCACAATCTCGTAAAAAACTCCCTTTTTTCCAAACAGCTTTGTGATTGCGCCGGCTGCCGAGGCAAACAGGACTTTTGGAAGTCCAACCTGATCTATGGCAAACTGCATTTTAATCGTCTCCCCCACGCCTATACCGTAGTCGGGATGGGATGCGAATTTCGACAAAAATTTAGCCGCTGCGGAAATATGCATATCCTCTCTGCGTACAATTCTGTTCTGACAAAGAGCTATAATTTTTTCGCTTACGGAAACGATATCCCCCTCTTCATAATAGGGCTCCACATACTTTTTAAATAACTCGATATAGTCCTCTCCCGGAGATACAAAATGGGTTTTTACGGCACGGCGGCTGTATTCGCCGGTGCTTGTGGCAATCTCCAATTCTTTTTTTTCATTAGGTTCAGGATTCATTTTTCTCTTCCTCTTTATTATTTTTATTCATCTTTTACTGTTTCCTGTATTCTCCCAAATGAACGATTTCATAAATACTATATTTTTATCTTCTTGCATAATCGGGCAGCAGCGCCGGCGTAATTGTTTCTTCTCTGACTCCCGCTGTCCTTTTTTCCTCTTCAAATTTATCTATATGCTTAAGAGTGAGCGTTCCCGTCTCGGTTGTCTTCGCTCTGTTTCCTGCGTTTCTTCCGGCGTTTCTGCCGAAAACTATAATGTCAAGCAGAGAATTTCCCATAAGTCTGTTTCTGCCGTGAATACCGCCGGCAACCTCTCCTGCCGCAAACAGATTTTTTACGGCTGTTTCACATTGAGCGTCTATATCCAATCCGCCGTTTTGATAGTGAAGAGTGGGATATACGAGTATAGGTTCACGCCTTATATCAATTCCGTATTCGCCGAACATTCTCAGCATTGCCGGTATTCTTCTTTCGATTGCGCCCTTCTCCCTCATTTCAATCATCGGAGTATCGAGCCAAACGCCCGTGCCGGAGACGGTCTTAACGCCTTTGTTTTCCGCCGTACATTCCCTGATAATCGCCGCTGCGGAGACGTCTCTTGTTTCAAGCGGATGCATAAAAACCTGCCCCTCGGCATTTACAAGCTTTGCGCCTAAGGACCTGACCTTTTCCGTTACAAGAGCGCCGAAAATCTGCTGAGGATATGCCGCTCCCGTGGGGTGGTACTGAAGAGTGTCCGCATAAATCAGCTTCGCTCCCGCTCTGTAGCCCAGAACAAGGCCGTCCGCCGTTGCTCCGTAATGGTTGGATGTGGGATAGCCCCTGTAATGGAGCCTTCCTGCGCCGCCTGTGGCAAGTATAACCGTTTTCGCCCTTGCCGCAAAAATTTTCCCCGTCTCCATATTCATAAGCACGGCTCCCGCAGCTCTTCCGTTTTCATCAAGAATAAGCTCCACTGCCGCCGTAAAATCAAGAATCGGGATTTTCCTGTTCAGGACCTCGTCCCTAAGAGTCCTCATAATCTCCGCTCCGGAATAATCCTTCGCAGCGTGCATTCTCTTCCTTGAAGTGCCGCCGCCGTGAGTGGTTATCATATTGCCGTTTTCGTCCTTGTCAAATTCGACGCCCAATCCTTCGAGCCATTTTACCGCATCGGGAGCCTCGGTGACAAGCTTATACAAAAGCTCCTTTTTCGCCGCAAAATGACCGCCGCCGTAAGCGTCAACAAAATGCACCGCCGGAGAGTCGTTTTCCTTGTCGGCAGCCTGAATGCCGCCCTCCGCCATCATGGTGTTGGCATCTCCCGGTCTGAGCTTTGTCACAATAAGAACATCGGCTCCCGTGTTGTCGGCTTCGATTGCCGCCGAAGCCCCCGCTCCGCCGCAGCCTATAATCAAAACATCCGTATCATATTCGGGATTTTCAATGTCAAGGTCAGAGCTTATCCTGCCCTTTCCCTGCAAAAGCGCTGCCAATTCCGTAGGAACGCTGCCGCCTTTATTTCCTCCGACGCTTAAATTTACAAATTCGCTTTTTATATAATCCGGATGGAACTCAAGCAGCAGATTTTCCTTTTCCTCCGCAGTCATTCGCCTTGGCTCAAAGGAAAAGTTCTTCTCTCTGTTCTCCTCAACCCTTTTCATTGATTTCAGCATTTCATCTGTATACATATTATCAATTCCAATACAATTATACTAAATTTTTACTCGATCACTCTGTTATTGTAAAGCTCACGGATTTCGCTGTCGCTCATATTCATCAGCTTTTCCATTTCCGCTTCATATTTTCCGCCGATAATCTCTTCTACACGATTTTTAAGGTGTTCGGATTCGGGAGTCAAGTATTTTCCGTTCAGCCTTCTGGCAAGCATCGCCACCTGAGGATGTGAAATTCCCGCAGGACATCTGGAGGAGCAGACTCCGCACATAACGCAGTCAAAGGACTCCTCTGCGCATCGTTTAAAGTCTCCTCTTTGAGCGTATGCTATGTACTGCATGACGTTCAGCTTTTGAGTGCAGCTTTTCGTACAGGCATTGCAGCCTATGCACTTGTAAATTTCGGGATAAAGCTGAATCATTATGCTCTGCTCCGGAGAAATTTTTTCAATATCGTAAACCTGCTTCACAAGAGGGAAAAATGGCAGCGTCGCCACATACATCCCCTCCAGAACCTGAGTTTGACACGCAAGGCAAAATTTAAGCTCTCTCTGTCCCTCAATTCTGTAAATTGTCGCACATGCGCCGCAAAAGCCGTTCCTGCATCCGCATCCTCTGACGAGACGGTAGCCCGCATACTCCATTGCCGTCATAATGGTAAGCTCCGACGGAACCGAATACCTTTTTCCGAAAAGGTAAATGTTTACCTCGCTCATAATCTAATATCCCCATTCTGTCAATCAATAATTTGCTTTCGCTGACTTAATATTCATCCGGCAAGCGGTCAAGCTCGTCGCACCTGAACACAGGGCCGTCCTTGCACACATACTTTGAGCCTATATTGCACCGTCCGCATTTGCCCACGCCGCATTTCATTTTAAGCTCCATGGTGGTATAAACCTGAGTTTTGTCAAAGCCCAAATCCGAAAGAGCCTGCAATGTGAATTTTATCATAACGGGCGGTCCGCAAAGCAGCACCGTTTTATCCGTATCAAATTCAAGCTCTCTTACAAAATCAGGCACAAAACCCACATGGCCGTCCCAATTGTCCTGAGGTCTGTCAACGGTCAGATATACGCTTATATCCTTGCCCTTTGACCACTCTTCCGTAATTTCGGAGTAATCCACAAGGTCCTCCATGCTTCTTGAGCCGTAAACTATGTCGATTTTTCCGTAGTCGTCTCTTTTGTCCCGACAATAATTAATCACCGAATGCAAAGGCGCAAGTCCTATTCCTCCCGCAATAAAAAGCAAATCCCTGTGCATAAGCTCATTCTCAACGGGAAAATGATTTCCGTAGGGGCCTCGGATAAGGATTTCCTGTCCCGCCTCGACGCCGTGCAGCCAATCGGTGAATTTTCCGCACTTCTTAATGCTGAACTCGGAATATTCCGTGTTTGTAGGCGAGGATGTAACGGAAAACATCGCCTCTCCCACTCCCGGAATTGAAAGCATGGCGCACTGTCCCGGCATATGCTCAAAGCACTTGCCGCCGTTTTTGCTTACTACTCTGAAGGTTTTAACGTCGGGAGTATCAAGCCTGATATCCGTAATTACTCCCACAGAGGGTACAAGATTTTCACTCATTGCCCATACTCCTTGATACTTTTACTATATTGATGGACTGGGGACAGCTTTTAAGGCATCTTCCGCAGCCCACGCAGGAAAATACTCCGCCGTTATTTTCCGGAAAATATTTCAGCTTATGCATAAATCTCTGTCTGAATCTCTCTTTTTGAGTTTTCCTCGGATTGCCGTGCGCCATTTTCGTAAAATCGGAATACATACAGGAATCCCAGCAGCGGAAACGCCGAACACCATTTCCCGTGTCAAAATCCCGAATATCGTAGCATTGGCAGGTGGGACAGACAAAGGTGCAGGTTCCGCAGCCTAAACAGCCCGTATAAATTTCATCCCAAACCGCCGAGCCGAAAATTTCTTTTTCATCTGTATTTTTCCAATATTCAAGATTAATATCCTTAATCGGCAGCTTTTCAAAGACGGATTTAATATTTTCAACCGTCTCTTCGATTGTATTATTACCGCACGAAATTAAAACACCGCTTAATTTTTCGGTCAGCGATTTTCCCTTTTCCGTATTGTCACGCCAATACATAAAATTATCGTCCGTCCAAAGAGTCACGTCTCCTTCGGGCATCCAAGGCTCGATACCGAAAGCGGTGCAAAAGCAGGTTTCATCCCAACTGTTACACGCACGGGATATGATTGTGCAATGCTCCCGTTTTGACTTATAGTAGGGATCCGACGGCTCGGACAGAAAAACCCTGTCAAGTATGTCAAAGCTTTTTACATCGCAGGCTCTGACTCCGAAAACCGCAAAATCATCCTCAAGGGCTTCGGACTCCTTTACTTCGATTGATTTCCCTTGTATTTTAAATTCCGCTATGTTCTCCGTCTGAGGGAAGAAAAAATCCTTTGGAGATCTTACTGTGTTCGTAATATTTTGAGCGTATTCCTTGCCGTCTCCGTATAAGACGTACTCACCTCTGCCCTTTTCCGTTTCCGCAGGCAAATAAAGCCTTTGCAGCCGTGAAATTTTATCAAGCAGCAAATTTATTTCCGAAAGAGAAATTTTATACATTTTATATACCTCTTCCACTTAAAAAATCAGGCTCCGGGTCGTTTTTGTCAAAGGTTAAAAGAGCGGGCTTGTCCTCGCTGCCGTAAAGCATGGAAATATCCTTGATATATTTTCTGTTGATAAGATGAAGCGGGATATTCTGAGGGCATACACGGGAACATTCGCCGCAGTCCACGCACCGTCCGCACACATGGAAGGATCGGATTATATGGTACAGGCTCTCCTCAAAATCGTCCGCATTTGCCTTTGACGCCATACCGGAATTGTCGTTATCGAAAATACATTTTTCACAGGAGCAGGCGGGACACACGTTTCTACAAGCGTTGCACCTAATGCATTTTGAAAGCTGACTGCGCCAAAAGGAAAACCGCTCGTCCTCGGTCATTTTTTCAATCTCTTCCACTTGGACGAACCTGTCGATTACTGCCGTATCCTTTGATTTTTCGGGCATAAACAACTCATCGCAGTCTATATGCTCCTTGCTTTGACAGGAAAGGCATTTGTCAGCGGTGACATCACTTTTGTCAACCGTTTTTTCACCCTCGGCAGTTTCTATCACAAACACATCGCCGCCGTCTCTGACGCTTAAAATCCCTTTTATACCTAATTTTTTAATCTTTTCACCGTCCGCCATTCCGCCGCAGGGAACGCCCAAAGCGTAAATTTTATCCCGTTTTATCCTGTTTTCCTTTTTTAAAAGCTCCAATCCCCTTGTATCGCAGGGTTTTAAAAGGACAAGAATTTTCCCGTCCTTTTTCGTCTCCTCTATCATATACTTGCAAAGGTTTTGAATGCAGAAATCATCGTAAACAAAGCCCTTCAGCCCTTTTGAAAAAACACGGGGGCTCCTGTCGAAAACCAACTCCCCTGTCTCCCATGCAAAAACTCTGTCCGCCTTGCCGGAGGTTAAAAGCTCCTTTATCCTGTCTGAAAGCATATCGCCTATTTGCATCTTAAATCACCTAATTTTTTACACGGTCCCAGCTTTTCCACGGATTTTGAAAATTCATTCATGGTTTCCGCAAATTTCACTCCCTCGGCAGCCGATATCCATTGCAGCTTCATTCTCTCTTTTTCAATTCCCATATATGAGAGCATGGAAAAAAGCAGCGTCATTCTCCGTCTTGTGTAGTAATTCCCCGTGGAGTAATGGCAGTCTCCCGGATGACAGCCGGCAAGTATCACACCGTCCGCGCCTCTGCCGAAAGCCCTGAGTATAAAGGTTGGGTTCACTCTGCATGAACAGGGAACTCTTATAATTTTAACGTTTGAAGGATATGTAAGTCTGCTTGAGCCCGCCAAATCCGCTCCCGCATAGCTGCACCAATTGCAGCAAAACGCCACGATAACGGGGACAAATTTCCCGTTCTCTTCGCAATCGGTTTTTTCGGAAGAGAGTGTTTCCGCTTTTTTGTTTTTTTCGTTTAACGGCATAAGGCGTCCACCTCCCCGAAAATCTGGCTTGAAGTAAAGCCCTTTAAATCCATGCAGCCCGAAGGACACGCAACAGTGCAGGCTCCGCAGCCCTTGCAGACGGCGTCGTTTACAACGGACACGAGTCTTGTCTCCCTGCCCCGCTCGGTTAAAACAGTTTTTTCGGCAAGCTCCACAGCTCCAAAGGGGCATACGTTCTTACAAGCGCCGCAGCCCGAGCATATAACGGGATCGGAAATTGCCGTGCAGGGATTGCTTTTTAAGCTGTCCTTTGACAAAAGCCCCACAACCTTCACAGCGGCGGCTCCCGCCTGCGCTACCGTCTCCGGTATATCCTTGGGCCCTTGGCAAAATCCCGACAAAAACACGCCCGCAGTGGGACTTTCAACAGGTCTTAATTTGGGGTGAGCCTCTGTAAAGAAGTCGTTTGTGTCCATGCTTGCGGTAAGCATCGTTCCCAAGGTTCTCGCCGTTTTATCAGGCTCAGTCGCTGCGGCAAGAACCACCATATCCGCTTTTATCGTAAGCTGTTCTCCGGCAATGAGATCCGACGCTCTGACCATGATATTACCTTCGCCGTCGTCGTAAACCTTGCCTACCATACCTTTTATATAACGGACTCCGTACTGCTCGGCAGCCCGTCTGTAAAATTCATCAAAGCCCTTGCCCGGAGTTCGGACGTCTATATAAAAGACGTAAACCTCGGTATCGGGATATTTCTCTCTTGTAAGCATGGCGTGCTTTGCGGTGTACATGCAGCAGATTTTTGAACAGTATTCCTTGCCGCATTCCCGTATATCTCTTGAGCCGACGCATTGGACAAAAACAACGGTTTTCGGCTCTTTGCCGTCGGAGGGTCTGACAAGGTGCCCTCCCGTAGGCCCCGCTGCGTTCATAAGTCTTTCATACTCAAGAGACGTTACAACGTCGTCATACATTTGATATCCAAATTCCCCGAACTTGTCAAGGCTGATAATATCAAATCCCGTAGCCGCCACAATTGCTCCGTAATTTTCGGTTATATATTCGTCCTTCATGGAAAAATCCACAGCCTTTGCCTGACAGGTCATTTGACAAAGTCCGCATTTTCCCGTGTTGAATTTAATGCACTGTTCCGTATCTATAACGGGGACATTGGGAATTGCCTGGGCAAAGGGTATGTAAATTGCACTTCTGTTGTTAAGCCCCATATTAAACTCGTTTTTGCCTTTTTTTGAAGGACATTTCAGCGTACATTCGCCGCAGCCGGAGCAAAGGGTTTCGTTTACGTATCTGGCCTTTTTCTTGATTGTAACACGGAAATTCCCCACATAGCCTTCAACATTCGTAACCTGACTGTATGTATAAAGGGTGATATTTTCGTGCTGAGCCGCATCAACCATTTTCGGAGTTAAAATACACGCCGCACAGTCCAAGGTTGGGAAGGTTTTGTCAAGCTGCGCCATTTTTCCGCCGATTGTGGGCTTTTTCTCCACGATGTCAACCTTATATCCCGCATCCGCAATATCGAGGGCGGTTTGGATGCCCGCAATTCCCCCTCCGATAACGAGGGCTCTTTTTGTGACGGAGCTTTCGCCCTCGGTTAAAGGAAAATCCCTGTTCAGCTTCGCCACGGCGGCTCTGCCCAGAATGACGGCTTTTTCGGTGGCTTCGGCAGCGTTCTTGTGAATCCATGAACACTGCTCCCTTATATTGGCAATCTCCACCATATACGGATTTATGCCTGCTTCCCCGGCTGTTTTTCGGAAGGTATTTTCGTGCATTCTCGGCGAGCAGGAGCAAATGACAATTCCCGTAAGCCCGTACTCTTTCACGGTATTTTTAATTAAGCTCTGTCCGTTTTCGGAACACATATATCTGCAATCCGCCGAAAAAACAACATTCTGTTCGTTTTTCAGGCTTTCCGCAACACGAACAACGTCTACGGTGGCGGAAATATTGCTCCCGCAGTGGCAGACGAAAACGCCGATTCTTTGCATTAATTTACAACCTTCTTTTACTTCAATTAGATATGAGCTTACTTATTTGCTGAACTTTCTGAACGCCTCCATAAGCAGCTGCTGGGGTGCATCGTCCATTTCGGAAATCATATCCGCCGCGATTTTATCACCGCCAATGCTCCGCTCCGTAAGGGTTCTGACCGCTTCTATAATATTTGCTGGAAAAACGCTTCTGGGACACCTTTCCACGCATACGAAGCAGGACAGGCACTTGTACACAGATTGGGAATTTGACAGCTTTTCAAACCCCCCCTTCAAAATCATATCCACAAATTGATGCGGATGGTACTCCATAAATTCATAGGAAGGACAGGCTCCGGAGCATTTCCCGCATTTCATACACCGCTCGGCGTGTACTCCGCTTATGGTAAGGGCTTCCCGGGCCCATTGCTTTTCATTCATCCTCCGCCGCCTCGATTCCCAAAGCTTCGCAAAGAGGCTCCGTAAAATATTTCACCGGTATTCCGCTGTATTTTTTGAGATTGTACATACAGAGAGGACAGGCGGTGATGATAAAATCCGCTCCATGCTTTTCGGCGTTTTCGGCAATTCTGCGGCTGTTTTTCTCCGTAACCGACAGGTCGGAGGCGGTCATGTATCCTCCGCAGCATTCGTTTCTCAAGGGATATACCACAGGCTCGGCGCCTAAGGCGGCAATAAAATTTTCCATAATCGAGGGGTTTTCCGCATCGTCAAAGCCGATAATCGCTGATGGACGCAAAATCATACAGCCGTAATAGGCCGCAATTTTTACGTTTTTAAGAGGATTTACCGCTTTTTTGCTTAACTCGTCAAAGCCTACGTCGTCCCTGAGCATTTCAAGATAATGGACGACCTTTGTCTCGCCGGAGTAAGGAGGATCAAGCTCCATGTAGGAATTTGCCTTTGTTCTGACCGACTCACCGTTTTTCATATCGTAATTAACGCTTTTCATAACATGGTAGCAGGCGGAACACACGGTCAAAAGGGGCAAGCCGTCCGTTTTCGCATCGTTTAAAGCTCTGACGGAAGGCAGCTTCGGCGCAGTCTCGTTGCCCGCCATGGGATAAACTCCCCCGCAGCACTGCCATTGTGGAATTTCCCGCATTTCAACTCCCAGATATTCGGCGGCTCTCCTTGCGGATATATCAAGACGGGACGCCTTGTTTTTCAGCGTGCATCCGGGATAATAGTCGTAAACCACAGCCGAACCCTCCCAAACAAATTATTTCACTTATTTTATCATATTAATATTGTGATTGCAACAGAAAAATATGTGGCGGATTTCCCTTTTTGCCGCAAAAGAGACTGTTCCGTGGAAATGGGGCAAAATCGGTCAAAAGATACAAAAAAAATGTTGAAATTTTTTCTGTCCGTTTTGAATTTTGTATTGACAATCGAACTCGGGTAAAGTATAATAATGTTGCATAATATTTTTCCATTATAGGAGGAAGACAGATGAAACATATTAAGAAAACATTATCAATCATACTGGCATGTCTGCTGCTTGCAAGCTGCCTGCCTTTATCCGCAATGGCCGCAACGATTTATGAATACGACGTCATCCAGTCAAAGAATGCAACAATCGCTTCCGGCAATGATGTTATTATTACCGCTAATTATACGATCGATGAAGGCGTAACTGTTACCGTCAACGGAACGCTCACCGTTTCCGGCTCGGGACACATTGAGAACAACGGAACTCTTATCGTCAACGGCGGTCTTGTGCTTACGGCAACGGAATCAAGTATGGATACTGCGGCTCTTTACAATAAGGGTACGGTTACCTTTACTTCTTCATCATCAAGCGCATTGGGTCAGGCGTCCTACATTTACAATGCAGGCACAATCAACGGCATGGATTACTTGACAATCCTCGGCACGCTCTATCATCAGGTTACTCTTTTCCCCAGTTGGACAGAAACCTATGACAAGTCCTCAACTTATGACAGAAAAGAGCACACTGTTACATTCACCGTAAAATATGTTCTTGACTCACTTCTCGACTCGGATACGGCTTATCTCAGTGCGGAAAGCTACAACAATACGGTTTCAAGCGAAAAAACAACTTGGGTTGAGCACGGCGAAAAGCTCTACATCCTTATCACTCCCAATGAGGAAGAGGATTGGATTGACACCGGCAGAATGCAGCTCACAGTAAACGGCAGCCTTATAGACGCTTCCGCAAGAGTTGACAACACAAGAGGCGTATTCTGCATTATCCCCACAAACTCAATAAATAACTTGGCTGTTTATTCATACGCTTACAAGAGCATAGTAAAGCTCTTTGAGATTACTCTTCCCAGAACAGACGGCTACTATGTAACCACCATGGACGGCGACATTGACACCTGCACGGTTGAATATGGCACAACATTCTCCTTCCGCGTTGTTCTCTCAGAGGATTACGATCAGTCTGAAATCACGGTTTACGCAGACGCAGCGCAGCTTACACCCGACGCTTACGGCTACTATGATATTACAGGACCTATCGTTGACGATGCGGTTACTACCGAGGGCGGCGTTCAGGACAGCTTCACCATAAGAGTTTTAGGCGTTGCCTCCAACTCCGCAAGAGAGACTGTAAACAGCGTTCTTACATTTATCCAGGAAATCTTCGCAATCATCCAGAGTATATTTGAGTACTTCTCGGATCTTTTCAGCGGACTTTTCTCATAAACCCGATTAAACAGGTAAATCCGTAAAACAAACAACATAACCGTCGGTTTATTCCGGCGGTTTTTTTGCATTGGAAAGCCTATGGTAAAATCGATCACACACTCTCAGATTACGGCGGTATGGGAATTTAACGACCTATTAATCTTTTGTTTAAATTTCTATTGACTTTAATCCGATAAAGTGATATAATTTTCACAGTTGAATAAATAAAATCAACGGGGATTTAGAGTAACGGTATCATTATCTTACCGGTCTGCGTCCCCGCTTTATTTTTAATTAGGCACAGGCTGAACCGATCATTACGTCAATCGAGCAGCCATTTCGACGGCATACACCGCTCTCGCCGTATTTTCAGCCTAAGCTTATTTCGCAAAGAACTTATCTATCCTGCCGCCTAATATTTTTGTAAAGAATTTTACGACAAAGCCGGTGCATACGGCAAGGAATACGGTGCCCGCTCCCACGCCTTTAAGAGTGCGGAACATAATAAACGACGATGCGGTGCCCAAAACAACATACAGCACGTCAAAACCAATCTTCACATTGCCGAAATTAAGACCGAAGGTATCAGCAAACGCCTTGACTACCGCCTCTCCGGAGTTCATAACCACATCGGATTTCATGGTAAGAGTAACGGCAAAGCCCAGCATTACACAGCCCACAACGAGCACGAGTATTCTTGAGAACATGGACTCTATCGGCAGGTTTGCAATTATGTATTTGTTCGTAAAATCTATCATTGCGCTGAAAACAAAGGACAGCGGAAGCTGCAAAAGCTGATATATTTTGAATTTCTTTCTTAAAATTATAACCTGCGCCACAAGCAGAATACAGTTCCATATAAACATCAAGACTCCCAAGGACAGTCCCGTAAATTTATGGGAAAATACATTTGGCAGCGTGGATATGGGGGACGTTCCCATATCGGAGGACACGGATAATGTTACGGAGAACGCCGTCAAATACAGCCCGCAAAGCATTATAAAATACCTCTTAACCAATTCCTTTACACTTCTTTTGTTATCCATTTTCTTCATTCATTCCTTTTGTTAAATTTGGCTTTATGCTATGAATAAAAAATCACCGAGAGGGGAAATTTAATGAAATTTTCAAAAATCAACAGAAAAATCATCTCCGACAGCGTTGATTATTCCGTAAAGAAAATTACGGAAATAATCCAAAAGGTCGGACCCAGAGAGTCAGGCAGCAAGGAGTGCTACGAGGCTCAGGAAATGCTCAGAAAGGACCTTGAAAACTACGCCGATGAAGTACATTATGAAGAGTACAAAATGGCGCCCAAGGCTTTTCTCCATTTCACGAAAACCGTAAGTGCGGCAGCAATTGCATCCATCGCTGCGGGAGCTGTGCTTAAGTTCGGCAAAAAACAGTCACAGACGCTGCCTCACGCTCTTGTAGGCGGAACAATGATTGCGGGACTTGGCATCACAGCCCTTGAATTTCTTCTTTATAAGCAGTTCTGCGATGTATTCTACAAAAAAATCACAGGCAGAAATCTCATTGCCACAAGGAAGGCAACCGAAGAGACTAAGAAGAGAATTATCATCAGCGGACATATTGACACGGCATATGAGTGGAGACATATTTATTACGGCAAGGACAAGCTTATGGGACCCCTTATGGGACTTTCAATAGGCACTGCGGCAGCATCGGCGGTCATCAGCGTGCTCTCAACCGTTTTCTCCTTAAAAGGCTCTTCCTCCGCATTTGCGAAATTCCTTCTTGACAAGGGCTATTATTTCCACTTCTTTACCATCGTAAATATGCTTACCCTTTACGGATTTATTAATTTCAACGTTCTCTCCCCCGGCGCAAACGACAACCTTACCGGCACTATGGCGGCAGTTTCCGCTCTGAAAATCCTTGACGAATCAGGCATTAAATTTAAGAATACCGATGTTGTTGCAATGATTACGGACGGCGAAGAGGCAGGACTCAGAGGCGCAAAGGCTTACGCTAAGGAGCATCATGACGAATTTGTCAACAGCGGCGTTGAAACATCCGTTCTCTGCGTTGATACTCTTACGGATCTCCCCTATCTTAACGTTTACAACAGAGATATGACGGGAACAGTCAAGCACGACCAAAAATTCTGCCAGCTTGTTATGGACGCTGCAAAGGAAGCAGGCCATGAGGATCTTAAGTTCGCAAATGTATTCTTCGGCTCATCGGACGCAGCCGCATTCTCCCAGGCGGGAATTTCCGCTACCTGTCTTGCGGCTATGGATCCCGCTCCCGCTGAGTACTACCACAACAGAAGGGACAGCTATGACAAGCTTGTTCCCGAAGCAATCGAAACGGGCTATGACGTTGTGCTTGCCTCAATCCTGAAATTCGCCGATGAGGACGACAGCGCAGAAGATTAAATCAAATATTTCATTGCTAAGCATTTTTAAGTAAGCACTGATTAAATCGAGTGCGTCGAGTTTCACGAATTTTTTGCAAGACAAGGAACAAAGCGCAAGGAATACTGTCGTATTGTGAGCATTTGTGACGATGTATTGCGGAAAATGATCAAACAGACGGCGTGCTCAGCCGTTAGGCGTGATTTAATCAGTGGTTACTTAATGACCGGTGACCGAAATCGCCGGTCTTTTTTTATTATAATAAATTTTTGCGAGATGTCAAGGAAGGACGATATTCATTTTATCCGCCTTTATGGGACTTATCCGCTGCGGATTGACGCTGCTACGCCGTCACGAGCTTTAACAGTGACTCATACCCGTCCACAACGTCGTAAACAACGCTGTCGGAGCTTATCGCCTTAAAATGTTCCTTTGCACAGTGGATCTTTGCTTTTTCAACCTCACGCAGCTGCATACTGCTCATTGAGCCTTTCGTTTCCGCAATGAAATATATATGCTTAACCGTACCCTCTTTAAACGCTATCGCCCAATCGGGATTGTAATGTCCAACAGGCGTGGAAATGTAAAATCCGTCCGGCAGCTTTACGTATACGGAAACGGCTTCGTTTGTGTCAAGCTCAGCGGCAAATTTACACTCATTCGTTGAATCGTAAACAATATGGTCATACAAATGCCGCTTTGCCTTCATCGCATTTATTCCGAGCTTTCCCTTGATTGTCGGGTCGGTAAATACAGCCGTATCATAGCGGTCGTCAAGGATATCATATGTTATATGCTCAATTACAGCGGTAGCCTTTTCATCGTTTATAAGCGCGGCGGTCTTAATTAAAAACTCCTCCGGATTGTCTTTGAATTGATCAAATACAACCCTTTCAATTCCCGTAAGAATTGCAATTATCGCCTTGCGTGTAAGTCCCGTTTCTCCTACAAGCTTGCCTATTAAATCATATTTAACGCTGCGGTTTACGCTTATTTTTGTCTTGGAGTCGAATGTTTCAGAGGACTGCTTTTCAAACGATTCGCCGCTGACAAGCTCTTCTCGGGACTTAATCTCTTCCATTTGCCCCTGTTCAACCTTAAAGAATATCTTTGATACCCTCAGCTTACGATTAAGGGCGTCAATGGATTTGCGCACAAGCTCGTCCGTGTCAAAATCGACAATATAATACGACTTGGCGTTTATCCTATTCCATAATGCCTTAAACTGCGGCATGGCTAATTTTTCGGGATCAACCTTCAATTCAATATTATTGCTTCTTGCATTCTCAGGCTGCATTACACGGCTGCTGTAAACAGACTCCACAATATCAATAACCGCTGCGGCGCTGTCTGCGGCTTCCTCCGCAACCTTAATATCATTATTCGCCTTATCCTCGTAATATTTATCGGTCAGTGCGCCCTTCTTATCAACATAGCCGTTTACAACCATATCAAAATAAATAGACTGCGCCGTGTCCTTGTCGATAACCTGTTCATTGCCGTTGTTATCGGAAATTGATTTTCCGACGAACAGCTCCGCCGTAACCGCACGGGGACGGTCGGCAACCGACTCGGCAATTTCAGTCTGCAAGCCCTTTGCAAAGCTGTCATAGCTTTCGCTGGCGATAACCGTAAGCACGTTTATATTATGAACGTCGTTTCCGAGTACATTGCTGTCCATTCTGTCGCCGTCTTGGTTTACGCAAAGGCGCAGACCCCTTCCCACTTCCTGACGCTTACGGACATCGCTCCCGCTTTGCTTTAATGTACAAATTTGGAATACATTCGGATTATCCCAGCCCTCACGGAGCGCAGAGTGCGAAAAGATAAAACGAACGGGAGAACGCTTCGGGTCACGGTCCAAAAGCAGCTCTTTGTTTTTCATAATCAAATCGTAGGCGTCAATATCATCCGATGTACGCTCTTTTTTGTCGCCTAAATTGCTGTTCGTCATATGACCCTTTTTATCAATAGAGAAATATCCCGCATGGGTATTCTCAGCGGTTATTGCGTCAAGATACTTGAAATAATCCTCCTCGCCGATGCCAATCTGCAAATTTGAGACAATATCCTTATATTCCTCCTCAAACATATCCGCAAAAATGCCGTTTTTCGGCTGTCCCGCCTCATCATATTGCTTATAATGGGCAACCTCATCAATAAAGAACAGCGACAGCACCTTAATTCCCTTATAAAACAGCTGCCTTTCACGCTCAATATGGGAAAGTATCGTTTCTCGGATTTGCAGCCGTCTTAACTGCTCCTCGCTGACTTGACCGACAACATCACCGGCGTAAAGCTTAATGCCGTTCAGAAACTCTATTGAATCGTCACGCCCGTCAATAGCCTTCACCACAAAATTATTTCGGTATTCCTCCATACCGTTGGAGTTATCGTATAAATTATATCCTATTCCGACTGTCTTTGTAATCTTCCTTATTCCGGACTTGCCCTTATAGTCGAATTGTATGGTTGCGGTCGGATCCGCTTTTGATAAGTTTATGCTTTGAAGATATACATAGCTTTCCGTTGCGGTGCTGCCGGACTCGGTAATGCCCTTTACGGCAATTTTCTTAACCAAATGCTTATTATATGCGTCCATTGCGTCAAGGCGGTACACCATATTGTAAATGCTGTCCTTTTTATGCGTAGCGGAGTAACGCAGAGTCAAAAGCGGATGAAATTCCCTTAAACGCTCCTTTGTCTGCTTGCCCTCAACGCTTTGCGGCTCATCGATAATAAGTATCGGGTTTGTCTTTGCGATAATATCTATGGGACGGCGGGAACGGAACTCGTCAAGCTCCATATAAATACGCCGTGCATCCTTTCCCCGTGCGTTAAACGCCTGGGAATTTATTATCATAGCATTTATTGAGCTGTCGGAGGCAAAGCGGTCGATCTCGGTAAGCTGTGCGGAATTATATATAAAATACCTAATCTTTTTTCCGTACTGCTCCGCAAAATGCTCCTTCGTCACCTCAAAGGATTTGTACACGCCCTCACGAATGGCGATGCTGGGCACAACCACAATAAACTTGCTCCACCCGTAATGCTTGTTAAGCTCGTACATGGTTTTAATATATGTATATGTTTTTCCAACACCGGTTTCCATTTCTATTGTCAGGTTGTACTTTCCCTCTAGTTTTTCAGACGGCGCAATCCCGTTGCTGCGCTGTATCTTTTGCAAATGCTCTAAAATAATGCGGTCGTTAAGCTCCGGAACTATTCTATGATTGCTCCAACCGGTGAAATCCTCATTGTCCGTCCATGAGGTCTGATAATCTCCACGTCCTCTGTCCATCATATATGACGGCGTTAAATAGGGCTGTCCCGCAAATACGTCAACAACAGCCTTAGCCGCATCCGCCTGGAATTTTTGATTTTTAAATTGCAATTTCATTTGGCATCATTCTCCGTTAAACGATCATCTGCTGCATTTTCCTGCTCCTCGATAAATCTGTCAAAGTCGCTTTCATATAGCCTATCCTGCACAACCCTGTATTTTTCAAACTCACTCAAGGCGTGCAGCTTTGCGATTTCCGCCGACACTTTTCCGGCATCCTTTAACAAACCGTATTCAAACATCTCAATAAAACTGTTCAGACGTTTTTCCCAATCCTCCATAGTGAGAGGAATATGACGCAATGTCATATTCTCCGCAAAATCAAGATATGCGTTTACCATTCTGTTAAGCTGTCCCAACTCAACCTCCGAAAGATAATTCTTTGCGACGGTAACATCAGATTTTTTTATCTTTCCATATGGAGCATCATCCCAAGATGTAAGTCCCATATGCGGCTTTTCGTGATTTGCTCTTTCAAAAATAACCTCCGCCGCAGTATGTCCGTGTACGGCATAATGCATTTTATTTTGCACAGTCGCATAAAAACGTTTTGTAGATAATGCATTCTTGTCATAATCTATAGCGGTGGCATATAAATCGGTTATTTTTTGATAAAACATTCTTTCGCTCGACCGTATTTCTCTTATACGTTCAAGCTGTTCGTCAAAATACTGCTTCGTCAAATATCCACCGCGCTTAAGACGCTCATCGTCCATAACCCAGCCCTTAATGGTGTAGTCCTTGACTATTAAATTTGCCCATTTTCTGAACTGCACCGCACGCTCGTTATTCACCTTGAAGCCTACCGCAATAATCATTTGCAAGCTGTAGTGTTTGGTATTTCGTGCTACCTGCCTATTGCCCTCTGTTTGAACTATCCGGAAATTCCGGATAGTTGCATCCTCGGTCAACTCATTATCGGCATATATTTTTTTTATATGTTCACTAATCGTGCGAACATCCACATCATAAAGCACTGCCATCATTTTTTGTGTCAGCCAAATATTTTCGTCCTCATACCGCATTTCAACGCTGTCGCTGCTGTCACCGGTGGACGCTGTAAACATCAAATACTCTGCCGCAGACGATCGCAGTTCATCTTTCTTTTTCGCCATTTTTATCATCTCCTCATTCGCAATGCTTTCCGCAAATGCAATTCATTATTACAGTTATCATCATTTCTTTTTCCTCGGGCTTTGATTCCGCTATTAAAATTGTAAGGGCAACCAATGTATGGTCGTCTATAAGCTTCTCTCCGTCCTTAAACAATGCTCCGTTCTTATCAAGGAAATACAGGAATACGGTTGCGGCTATCCTCTTATTTCCGTCCGAAAAGCTGTGATTTTTTGTAACAAGATATAAAAGATTTGCAGCTTTTTCCTCTATGCTCGGGTACAAGTCTTTTCCTCCGAAGCTTTGGTAGATATTCCCAATGCTGCCTTTAAAGGACTCGTCCTTTTCATTGCCGAAAAGAGGTGACTGTGCGGAAAATTTCATTTCATCTATTATTCTGCGGCATTCCTCATAGGTAAGCACATATACAGATTTGCTGCCCTCGGGACGTTTCATTGTTTGGTGGTCATAGTCGTCAAGCATATCAAGGGCTGTGCTGTATTTTTCTATAACCGACAATACTTGCTTGTCATCCAATGAATTTTCCGTTCTTTTCATAATTCGTATCACCTCGCCAAGTTCTTTGATACGATTATTGTTGACGGCATAACCTTTTATTATGTAATCCTTTAAAACGGAATTTGCCCATTTTCGGAACTCAATGCCCCGCTTTGACTTAACACGGTAGCCCACGGAAATAATTACATCCAAGCTGTAAAATGCTACAGGCTTATCAGAATTTGCAATTTGCAAAAAATGCAAATTGCTTTCCTTGTCCAATTCTTCCTTAAAAATATTGTTTATATGTCTTGAGATAACCGATATATCTCTTTCAAACAAATCAGATATTTGACCCTGTGTCGCCCACACGGTTTCTCCGCCGTAATCCACTCTTATAGGCAGCTTTACCGCTCCGTCGGACGATTCATACATTATAATTTCATTTTTCATATTTTCTTCCATTAGTACATCTCCTTTATTCGTTGTGCATTGTACATTCTAAATTACTTTAACTCTCGTATCCGGTGCAATCAGCTTAAATCTCTCCCACATATTTATCTTTTCGGGAGCGCTTGTAAAGCTGCTGTCACGGAACACGGCACGCAGCGGTTCTCTTTTAGCGATTGTCATTATGACGCTTTCGGGGATATTATCGTCAAAGCAGGCAATCAAGTCCCCGTCATTATATGTATGAACGGTGCAGCCCTCTATATTTTCGCTCTTATAGGGCATATCAAGTGGCAGTCCCCACTCAAGCAGGCAGCCGAAAAGCAAGTCCATATCCGTGCGGTCGGGTTTAATGTTGGACTCCATATCATAGAGCATATCCTGCGTATACTCATCCGCACTGAAATAGACATCCTCCATATTGCTTTCGTCAAGCTTAAACACACGGAAGCCCGTATCAAGCTCGGCGGCTTGCGGGTTCTCCTCCTTAATCTTCGCACCCGCTCGGCGAATACGCTCCTTGCCTATCTCGCATATGTTCTTGTAGCCCGCCTTGTACGCCTCGGACTTCTCATCACAAGGCTCAGGCAGCTGAACCATAATAAATTTGCGGTGAGCAGTACCCCCCCCCCGAAAATTCTTCGGCGTTAAGCTGCATTACGGCGTGTGCGGTTGTAGCGGAACCGGAGAAAAAGTCGAGGATAATGGAATCCTTATCTGTTGCAATTACTCCCATTCTATGTACTAACCCAACCGGTTTAGGATAATCAAAATACTCATTATTATCAAATATTTTCTTTAGTTCTTGTGAAGCCGATTGAGTGTGTCCAACATCTTCATACGACCATACACTCGTTGGAACGATTCCATTATTTGTTTCAGACAGGAAGCGTTTAACCCTCGGCATATTGTCACCGTTTTCACCAAACCATATTCTATTATCTTCAATCAATCTTTTAAAGGTTTCCTTAGAAAACCTCCATACATTGCCATTTGAAGGGTAAACCTCCCTGCCCGAAGGTGTTTTTATAGGATAATAGTCCTTTTCTGTAACTCTGCCAATTGTACAGTCTCCTGATGTCCAAACGCCTCTTGGGTCATTGTCTAAATTTTTATATCTCTTTATCATGTCATCTGTGGGCGGCAATAAATTTCTTTTGAAAAAATATTTGTATTTAGCGTAACACAACACAGATTCATGATTAAGTGAAAAATACTTTGCATCATTTTGTGGACTAAACTTCTTTATCCAAATTATCTCTTGTACATAATTTTCTCCGCCGAAAACTTCATCACAAATCTTTTTCAAATTCTCTTGCTCATTATCATCAATGCTGATAAAAATAACTCCGTCATCGCTGAGCAAATTCCTTGCCAACACCAGTCTCGGATAAATCATACTGCACCAATCGGAGTGAAAGCGTCCGTTTGTGTCGGTATTCTTGAAAAGTCGGTTGTCGTCCTCATCGAACAGCCCTAACTGCTCGTCCTCCTCCCGCTGTGTGTGACGGAAGCTGTCGTCATATATAAAATCGTTCCCCGTGTTGTACGGCGGGTCTATTTTGACACCGTCTTTGATACAAAGGGCATCTGTACAATAATCGACGG